>CALXKZ010000044.1 GCA_944389065.1 uncultured Spirochaetaceae bacterium | reverse complement strand
TCATTCTCTATGAAATATTCGAAGCTGAATCTGTCCGTCGATATCCCTTTCATCTCGTCATCAGTATAGCATCCAAGCGCATTCTTATCTGTATCCATATGAATACCTCCTGATAGATATACGCGCTGAGTGCCTGCTTCTGTCAGCCTGAAAGCAATATAATGCATGGAATCGCTTTGAATTCACCATCGATGAAAGAAAGATTGCATTTGATTGATACTTGCATTTCCAAATTCTGGATGCAATATTATAATATTCACAGATTAAATATTAGAATATTATATTTAGGATAAGGATTGCTATATGTTCATAGGAAGGAAAAAGGAACTGCAGAGGCTTGAAAGGATGTTCGCAAGCGATAAATTCGAGTTGGCGATAGTATATGGCAGACGCAGGATCGGCAAGACAACGCTTATAGCAAAATTCTCTGAAGATAAGAAGTGCATTTTCTTTGCTTGCCAGAAAGCCTCAATGGAAGACAATCTTGCAGAGCTATCCCATCAGATAAGCAATATTGTCGGATACAATGCTGGATTCACATCATTTACAGAGGCTGTACGGGCAATAATCAAGCTTGCAGAGCATGAGAGACTGATATTCGTTCTTGATGAATATCCATACCTAGCAATGCAGAATAACAATGCATCATCCTCGATACTGCAGAATCTCATCGATCATGAGGCAGGGAAATCAAAGCTTTTCCTGATAATCTCCGGTTCATCAATGTCATTCATGGAGGATGCGATCCTCGGCAGAGAAAGCCCGTTATATGGTCGAGCAACAGGTATCTTCCGGCTTCAGCCATTTGATTATCTCGAGTCCAGCCAATTCGTTTCTGGCTATGGATCATATGAGAAAGCCCTGGTATATGGCATCACTGGCGGCATCCCAAGATATCTTGAGCTGTTTGACAGCAGGAAATCACTGAAGGAGAATCTCCTGTACAATCTCTTCGATGAGAATTCTGTTCTATTTAATGAAAGAGAGAACTATCTCAAAGAAGAATTCAAAGAAGTTTCCACATATAATTCCATCCTGACTGCAATTGCATCAGGATGCACTAAGCTGACCGAAATAGCAGACCGGGCAGATATCCAGGTAGGCGCACTGCCAAAATATCTTGAAAAGCTCAAAGAGGTAGGGATAATCAGCAAGCTTACTCCTTTAGGGGGGAATGGCAGAAAAGGAATATGGAGAATAAGCGACTTGTTCTTCCGCTTCTATTTCTTCTTCGTCCCTAGGAATATATCAACTATAGTCTCTGGACGTATGGAAAAATCATACGATACTCTGATTGCCCCATTCCTCAATGACTATATGGGAAAGGTTGCGGAGGAAATAGCCGCAGAGTACATTGAGCGCTATGCTTCTCTTCCATTTCCCCTGAAGGAAATAGGCACATGGTGGGGAGGCAGCAGAAAGCTGAAAAAGGAAATCGAGATAGACATAGTTGCATCATCCGCTATAGACGATGAGAGAATCATCGGCAGCGTTAAGTTCAGAGAAAGTAAAACGGAGGCAGCCGAGCTTGATCTCATGATTGAATATGCAAATGAAATGGGTGCTGATGGAAACTATCATTACTGGTTATTCTCAAGATCCGGCTTCACAGAAGATCTTCAGAAACTCCAATCAGACCGGATCAGGCTATTCACATTGGATGATATGTATAATGTCTGACCGGTATTGCTGAAGACCAGGAATACCGATAAACCATCAATCCACAGATTCGAAGGTTGCGATCTTACTATCAAGATCGTACTCGCCATATATCAATAGCCACGGAATTAAGCCCATGCAGATGCATCGTATACGGCCCCTGTCGCGCTGCATATGACTTCATTCCTTCCGAAGCCTTGTTTCCATTGTCAATGTGTTCAGGGCTTTCCACCCCAGATCCCCACTTAGCCTATGAAGGCCCCACAGCATAAGCCATGGAGCCAACAGATATTTAGTAAGAGATAGAGTTGAGACCTCTTTCTCACTTGTCAATCCGAGAGAAGGGATCACCTCCCTCCCCTCTCTGCCCAGGTGTTGTCACCCGAGGCATAGCGCCTCTTGTAGTCCCGGACCGTATACGTGTTCAGCCCCGCAAGCTGCGCCGTCTTCTTGTAGCCGTAGCCCTCTTCGAAGAGTTTCAGGCATTCCTGTCTCTTCTTCGCTGGAATCCTCTGCTTCCGGAGGGACTCTACCTTCTCTTCCATAGTCATCCTCCTGGAATATCGGCCCGGCCGGCTTTATGACCGGGCCTATGATCAGCCTGTACTATTCAGCACAGACCCCTCACGAAACTGGATCCCTTAGTTTTCAGCAGGTGCTCCAACTGTTACAGCCTGAAGAGCTGCAAAATCTGACATTGTTCCATCCTGCTTCAGATAGCTGTATGAGAAAGTTACTGCCTGATACTGAGTAAGGGTTATGGATCCTGATGTAACTTCAGCACCCGTTGCAGGGAATGAGGCCTTGATTACTACAGGAGCATCACCATGTGCTGTATACCCATTAACGATAAACTCGTTCAGGTTATATGTACCAGCTGGTATTTCTGAAACAACAGTCTTATCATCTGCCCAAGCAAGCTGAGCTGCAGTTGCTTCACCCCAAGGAGTACCCTCAATAGTGACAGGAACAGTTCTCGATGCAGTAGCATTGAGGTTCTGATCTGTGTAAGTTACCGTAACATAAACAGTATTGGATTCTGCAATTGTCTCACCGGTGACTATCTTAACGTCCGAAGCCTTAAGAGCTGCAGCCTCTTCAGTCTTTGTTCCATGGTATGTATATCCGCTGACTGTGAAATCGTCTTTTGTGACAGAGCTAAGTGCTTTGTCAATGTAGATTTCATCACCTGAGTATACAACACTGAAGTCACTATCAAGTGAATACCATTCGCTGCCTGCTTTAAGCTCAACAGCCTCAGATTCTACCGGAACACCGTTGATCACAACAGCTACCTTATAAGAACCAGCGACAGTAAGCTCTGTGGGAAGAGCAGCCTTTGTTGATGTGCTGGTTGCAACTGCATATGAAATATATTCACCAGTGTAATCTGGAACAACAGTACCTTCGTCATTATACAGTCTGATTGTCCAGGTTATAGGTGCTTCATAGTATGCAACATCACCATAATCATCTATAAGCTCAACATGTGTAGCAACAGCCTCTGTGAGTGTTACAGGAACAAGTTCTACTGCAGTACCATACACGACTCTGACATAAATGCTATCAATATCAGCAAGTACATCATACTCACCGTCTTCTGTAGCAACTGCCGCTGAAAGCGGTGTATCTTCGTCAAGATAATATTCTGCAGTAATTACAGAAGCTGCCTGAGTTCCCGTGAACTCCTGGACTGTACCATCGCTCATTGTAACAGCAATCTTCTCAATCGCAGTTGATGCATCGAAAGTCGGGAGCTTATCAGCGGCGCCCTCACCAGAATTGTAGTACTGCTTTGCAGGACCTTCGAAACCATCTACAAGAGTTACATCGATTGACTGGATTGTGATGGCAGGCGCTTCAATAACAGGAACATTTGTACCACCAGGAAGGCCCATGTATGTAGCAACGACTGCAACATTAGAACCAACTGCACCAACATTGCCTGTAGCAGGAACAGCAACAGAAAGCATATCAGCTGTAAGCGTGATTGTCTCTGCATACTTGTCATTGAGTGTTACATAAGCGCGGAAGTCAGAAGGATCAAGAACAACCTCATCTACAGGTGTGTTCTCTACGATGCCCTCGCCTTCGCCGCCAAGATACTCAAGGACAACCGCTGTCTTCTCAACTGGTACTGTGTAGTTGGAAGCTGTTGTAACGCCATTGACTGTTGCCTCGATTGCGATAGTGGAATTTCCACCAGCTGCCATAGAGACAAAGTCAGAGGAGTTGATCTTCTCCGTAATCGGATCACCAGTTGTTACATCAACATATCTGAGCTCGAGTCCCTCGATATCGCTGCCCTTCACAGGAGCTGCGGAAGTTTCTCCGTCAGAATATGTGAGTGTGAAGGAAAGCTGTGCAGGATCGATCTCAGGGAGGTTGCCCTCATAGTCGAATGCTGCGAACTTGAATGCGCAGGAACTGATCTTGAATGAAATGCCAATGATGTCATCAGATGGGATCGTAGCTGTCTTTGTGGCTGCTACTGGGATTCTGATGTTTGCGAGGCCAGTATTAGCTGTCTTGATATTCCCAGAGAACTCAATCACAGCATCAGCCTCAACAGTCTCTGCAGCAGCATAGCCAGCAGCAGCCGTATCAGCCTCAATGCGGACAGTGTAGTTGCTCGGTCCAAGAACAATAGGCTCACCATTGCTTCCGTATACAGTTACGGTGAAGAGACCAGGATCGACGTTCGTAGCTGTTCCTGTTATCGCATCGATAGCGAACGACGCCTCTTCTGTCGTTGCCTTCGCGCTTGTCACCGAATAGATCCTGGAGATATTGGCTGTGTACTCAACATCATATCCATCGATGTTCTTTCCGACATTCACGTAGACCTGATCGCCGGCTGTAACGCCATCAGCAGCACTGCCCCAGAGCTCAAGAGCTGCATTCTCAAGCACTTCGGATGCACCGCTGAGATATGTCACCTTGACTTCGAACTTCGAAGCATCGAAATCCTGCCCTGCGACAAAGTCACCTGTCTGACGGATGCTTACCGCACTTGGGATTGTGGGATATACGACGCTTTCGGAGCATCCTGCCAGGATTGCAAGCGCAATCAGAGCAGTAGTCAACAAGATTGATTTCCTTTTCATTCTCTCAATCCTCTCCTTTACGAATTTTCTAAAAACAGGCTACCCCCCCCCGGTACATTTTTGTCAAGTGCTTTTTTTCGCTTTTGCTGCAGAAATCTCCGATTCGGCGGTCAATGACGAAATCGCAGGATTGAAGTACACTTACCGCATGATCAGGGATATAGCAGAGCTGGAAACGGTCTTCGATTCATTCTCCCCTTCCCTTCCGGATGAGAAGGTAAGGGAAAACAGGCTTGAGCGCATGGTCAGGCTTCTCGATCTTCTGGATCACCCTGAGAAGTCATTCAGGACTTACCACACAGCCGGATCGAAGGGAAAGGGAACGACCTCGATGTATCTTGCATCCATCATGGAAGGCGCAGGAAGGATATGCGGGCTATATACTTCCCCTCATATGTACACGATCAGGGAGCGCTTCATGCTTCCATCGGGTTTCTTTTCCGATGAGCTTTATATCGAGACAGCGAATGATATCCTTGGCAAAGTATCATCATTCACCCTCCCAGAGCACCTCGGCTCAGAGAAGCCGACCACATTTGAAATGTATACAGCATATGGATATATGCTATTCCAGTTATATGGATGCACGGATGCAGTGATCGAGACAGGGCTCGGCGGAAGGCTCGATGCGACGAATACGATCGATCCAGCGGCTGTCATACTCACCCCAATCGAGCTTGAGCATACGCAGGTGCTTGGCGATACGATTGCCAGAATCGCTCTTGAGAAGGCAAAGATAATAAGGCCCGGGGTTCCTGTCTTCGTATCGCGGCAGAGAAAGGAAGCGATGGATGTATTCCGGAAGGAAGCCGGGGAGAACAACGCACCACTCTGCTCTTTCGATGATTCTGTCAATGGCTTCTCATCAAAGACCACAAGGAACGGTGAAGAGGCTTCATTCAGCATCGATGGAAGGGAATATTCCCTTACGCTCTCGATGACTACAGAGGCTATGGCTGAGAATGCGGCTCTTGCTGTCCTTGCCGCCTCAAGGCTTGGCGTGCTGACTGATAATGGGCTTGAGAGGCTGGAGAAGGCAGCGCTTCCTGGAAGATTCGAGAAGCTCATGATCGATGGACACCTCGTCGTTGCCGACAGCGCGCATACTGTCAGCTCGGTGAAGGCCTCGCGCGATGCATTCCTCGCTATATCAGATGATATCGATTCAGCAGTTCTAATCTTCGCTGCTATATCAGGAAAGGATATAGAGCATATGGCATCCGAGCTTTTCCCTCCTTTCAGGAAGATTGTCATATCCCGTCCTGGTACATTCAAGAAGAGCGATATAAATGGAATATACTCGCTTGCTCTGTCCTTGTTCCCTGGAAAAGAGATCGTTCTCATACCAGATCCTGACGATGCCCTTGGCTGGGCAATGGATAATGGCGGAGATATACTTGTGACAGGATCATTCTATCTTCCACCGGAAATGGGAAGGATCAGGAGGGCACATGAGTCTTAACTGGAAGGAACTTGAACTCATACTCTCAGAGCTCCCGCTCGAGGGAAGCTATATACAGAAGATAACAGAGCACGATATACACAGCTTCACATTCTCGATGTATTCAAAGACAGAGAAGGCATGGCTTCTGTATTTCGAGATAGCGACTCCATCATCCAGAGTTGTCAGAACGGACAGGATGAGGAAGAAGTCAGGGAAGATGCAGCGCTTCACCCAGTATATGCGCTCCCATCTTGAAGGACGCAAAGTCACATCAGTCAGACAGCTGCCATTCGACAGAGCCTTCATCCTCACGCTTCAGAACAGCGAAGACAGCATAAAGCTCCTTGTCAGGCTTTTCTCAGGAATCGGAGCGAATGCCATTGTCATGACTGAGGACAATACAATCCTTGAGCTTATGTACAGAAGGCCCCAGCGCGGGGAAGAGAAAGGCAGGAAGCTATTTATCGAGGAGCGCAGAGACGAAGGTGACAAGCACTTCTCGGTCAGAGAATGGGAAGGAGAATCATTCAATAGCTTCATCGACAAGCAAGAAAGCGATGATGCAGCAGCATCTTCAAGGGAAAGCCTTATAAAGAGACTTTCCGAAAAAAGGGACAGAGAGATACAGGCTCTGGAGGAAAGGCTCAGAAGGCAGCGTGAACGCTATAAGGCAACAGAAGGATATGAAGCCACGAAGACTGCAGCAGATACCCTCGCCTCATATATCCATCTTGCAGAGAAAGGAATGGATAGCATAACCCTCGATGGTTTTGATGGAACACGGATCACTATTCCCCTGGATCCGGCTCTCTCTCCTGAAGAGAATCTGGAGAAGCTGTACCAGCGCTACAGAAAGGACAGGAAGACCTCCGAGCTTGCCCTGGAGGAAGCAGAGAAGACTGAAATCGAGATCGAGGAGACAAGAAAGCACTATGATGAGCTGATAGCAGAAGGAAGCCTGCAGAAGCTTGAGAGGGAGAATGCCAGGGCAAAAGACGGAGGCAAGGACAACGATGGAAGACCTGGTGTCAGGGTCTCTGTCTCAGGCTGGGACATCATAATAGGCAGGACAGCAAAGGAAAATGACCAGATACTCCGCCACGATACTCGTGGTGCGGATATATGGATGCATACAAGGGACTATGCAGGAGCCTATGTGATCATCAAGGCGAAGAAAGGGAAGACAGTACCTCTCCCTGTTCTTCTCGATGCTGCATCACTTGCAATACACTACTCCAAGGCAAAAAAGAATGGGAGAGCTGATCTTTACTATACAGAAGTGAAGTATCTGAGACGTGCAAAAGACGGGAAAACCGGACTTGTGATCCCAACGCAGGAGAGGAATCTCCATGCTGAGCTTGATGAAAAACGCGTAAAGGAGATTCTTGGATGATATACCACTCAGGAATATTCTATCCATCTGACAAGGCTGGGCTGGATGCAATCACAGGAAGAAAGGAAGAAGAGCCTATTTCATCCCCCCGTGCCATTATACTTCCCCATATGGATCTCAGAAGAGCTGCGGATCTTTACAGAAAGGCATTTGAGACAATACAGGACGGAAAGAGGATTGTCCTCTTCATCCCCCTTCATAGACCTCCTCTTGAAAGCGATAAGGATTCCTTTCTTTTTTTCAGCAGGGAAAGGACGGAGAAGTTCATCAATGGGGATATAGCAATAGAGAACGCAGGAAAGCCATTTTCCGATCCATATGAAAAAGAGGAAGCATCTCTTGAGCTTGTCTTTCCGTTCATTGCATCATACTGCCCTTCTTCCCATCTGGTTCCCATCTTCTCTGCAGCTCTCAAGAGCCAGGAGGTCAGGAAACTCATTGAAACCATACATTCACTTGATGATGGGAACACAGTGTTTGTAATATCATCGAATATGACGGGTCTTTCTGATAATGCAGAGGAGGAACGGGACAGGATGATCGGGATTCTCATCTCAGGCCGCCCCATTCTGGATGATTTCAGGAAAGGACACATCAGCGCATGCGGCTCTCCGATCATCGAGGCTGTATCAAGAGCCATTCCAGGCTCCTGGAAGCTTATTGGCACAGCAGCCGATGACAGAAAAGCAGGACATGCTGCTCTTATCAGGTGGTAGAAATGGAAATCAGGACAATAGAGAAAGATGGAATGAAGAAGACCGCAATCGCAGTCGGAAGGGATGATATAGCAATTCCGAAGCATCTGATGACTGGAGAGAAGCGGAATGGATACATAATCGATGGACAAGGAAGAACCGAGTGGTACTGGGACGGGTTCACTGCAATAGATGGTGAAAGGTATATATACTTCGACGAACTTGATGCAGTTACAATCGATGAGCTCTCAACAGGACTGCGCGACAGGGCACTGGAGATTGTCAGGACGATCGCCTTCGGTCTGATGGAATCATCTCTCTCGTTCCTTGATCTGACAAACGGAATATTCCCGCTTTCAAGGATTCTCATCATCAGGGATGGAAGAGTCCTTCTTCTTCCGCCTGATATCGGGGATATCATCGCGATAATGCAGAGCGAGGAAGAGAATATCAGGGACAGGTCCGATATAATCCGCGGAAATGCCGAGATCCAGTTCCGTCTGATAACAGAGATGGCTGAGCTGCTGTACTTCGCAGCTACAGGGATCTTCCCTTATGCCGATGAAGCTATAAAGGGCTCGGGCTACCACCCTGTTCCTCTCAGCTATTCAGAATCGCTTGATGAGAAGACCGATGGGCTTATATCATTCATTCTCTCTGCTAAGACGAAGGAAATGAGGGATATCATGGGGAACTCCATCGGAGGAAAGAATCTTATATGGTTCCTGGACAGATCCAGCGCGCTGGAGTGGAATCTCGGAAAGAGAAGCGCTGAAGAGAGGGACAGAGCCATCGAAGAGACAAAGAATTCCCCCGATTATGCCAGATTCATGGAGAAAGCGGAAAAGACGGCAAAGCGGAATGCCTTCTGGCGCATCAAAGGCACCATAATAACAGTCTCCGTTATTCTTGGCATTGCTGTACTCAGCTTTGCAGGAAGCTGGCTTTACCGGTTCCTGCAGCCACCTGTCACAGCCGGCCTTGATCCGGAAGCTATCATTGAAGCGCTTTATGATGCCCAGAACAATCTGGACACACAGCTTCTGACAGATGCAGTGAAGGGATGCCATCTTCCACAGGAGATGGAAGTCACGAATCTCTATGTCACATCACGCACCCGTGTAGCATATGAAGGTTTCAATCCGGTCATAAATGCAGAGGAATGGATAGAGGCAGGAAAGCCTGCCATTCCGGATTCCTCCATCATCTATGGCGTAATCGTCGACAGCATAACGGAAATCGATGAGGATTCTTTCGTTGCAGACGTAACATGGTATACACCATACCCTGCAGACGAGAACCAGTTGCCCGGCGGTTATGTCTATCTATACCATATCCAGCAGAGCTTTGAATTCGGATGGAACAAGCGCGGCTGGTGGAATATAACAGACAGCGATATAACAATACGTGAGGAGATCGGAAGAGAGCCGGTTGAGTATCTTCCGCCCAGAAGCCCGGGCAATTCTCAGCAGCAGATGCCGTGACTGGAAAGGAAAGTCCTGACTCCGTCTTCATCATCGGGTGAGAAGACGGAGAAATCCTTCATCGAGGAAAGGAATGTGATCTGCCGTTTTGCATAATGCCTGGTCGTACGTACTATCTCGCTGCAGATTGCAGAAAGGGGCATCTCTCCTGATTCCAGTGCATCAAAGAACTCCCTGTACCCAATCCCTTCCATCCCGGGCCAGGACCGATCAGCACCTTTTGAGAATAGCAAGCGGACCTCATCGTAAAGCCCTTCGTCGAACATCTGATGGACACGGAGCTCTATCCGGCTCTGCAGTTCGCTTCTATCGCGCATCAGGCCGATAAGGGCAAAATCAATATCTTCCCTCGGGGAAGAACACGGAGCGAAGCTTGACAGAGGACGGGAGGATGTCCTGTAGACTTCAATAGCACGCGTGATACGGTACATATCATTCCTGTTTATCCGCGCTGCAGATACAGGATCAATGCTCTCAAGATATCCATAAGCCCAATCTCTGCCCTTTTTACTGCATTCCTCCAGAACAGCAGCTCGTATTGCTGGATCTGCAGAAGGGGTCTCAGGAGGTCCATAGATAAGATGCTTTATATAGTACATAGTCCCTCCTGTAATAAGAGGGATATTCCCATTTTCCCAGATCTTCTCCATCGCAGAGAGGGCATCGCTGACAAACTCGCCTGAGGAGTAATCCTCCCAGGGGTCCTTTATATCAATAAGATGATGAGGTATTCTTCTCTGAAGATCTTCCGATGGTTTTGCAGAACCGATATCCAGACCTCTGTAGATCTGGACTGAATCAGCATTGATTATCTCGAAGCCGTTGCTGAAAAGACTTTCAGTCAGCGCTGTCTTTCCTACTGCAGTAGGACCTGTGAGGACAACAGCCTTATTCCTCGTCGTCGTTTCCAGAATTCTCTGTGTACTCGATCTCATCATTGAGAGCACGGTCAAGGACGACTGATACCACCTTCTCGCCCGCAGCCTCGATTTCGCGGCCCTTATCGGTCGCAGCATAGATATTCGCTTCCTTGATTGCGACACATGTCATCTCATAGACATTGCCCTGCTTGTCGATCAGTTCATTAAGCGGTATCACTTCATTCTCCTTATATACAGCCTTATAAGATTACTATATAAGAAGTTCATTGTTCAAGCCCCGGAAAGCACAGCACGGCCTGTGAAGACTCCTTCAAATTCTGTAAAGCTGACCTCCCCATAAAGACTCATCAGTACAGTAACATAATCCCCGTCGAAAGCTGACTGAATCCTGATTGTCCCAAGCTCCTCGCCGGAAAGATATACAAGAAGCGAGAACGTTCCGTCGCTCAGCCAGCCGCAGGAAGCATTGTACGGAGAAGAGCGGTGCACAGGGAAATCGCCTTCAGAGAGTCTTCCATCATATGCCTTGAAACTATACTCGGCATCCCGGTATTTCAAAGTGACTTCAGCAGAATCCTCAGCAAATGAGTATGAGATGCTTTCAAGACCAGAGCTATTATCCCTGAATTCATATCTATGCCGCCCTGTACGCAATGGTTCATGGACCGACTTGAGCAGAGGAACGGAAAGCGAGCTGAGCCTTGCAGAAAGCTCCTGTGCTTTCTCATCATCGGTCACGACAGGGCAATCTGCAGCGCTCTCGACTATTTTCCATACTGCATGGCGTATGATCTCAGTCCCTTCCTTCAGAGGCTGGGTATCGGCAGTTGTGACGATAACCATATCCTTGTCAGGAACAGAGATAGCATATTGGCCCCCCATTCCATACATCGCAGATGCGTTATGGCTCATCCTCCAGAAGAAATATCCATACCCAGCCCTCTCATCAGCGCCTTCCCCGCCAAGACCTGGATCAGTTGCGGATAGGGATGACAGTGCAGTATCCAAAAATGCCTCGGGAATGAGTCCATGCCCTTTTTCATGGACAAGACTTATGATCTTCATCAGATCTATAGGTCTCATCATCACTCCGCTTCCTCCGCATGGCCGTCCTTCCGGATCCTTTGTTATATAGCTGTCATCTGACACTCCGATCCTATCCATGAACTTCACTCTGAGATAGGACATGAAATCCATACCTGAAAGCTTCTCTATCAGATATGCAAGGACATGCGAGGACGATGTGTCATAGATGAAGAGAGAGCCAGGAGCATGGTCTGGCTCTGTATCAAAGAATGACTTCACCCATTCCTTCTTCCATGACGCAACGCATTTGCCGCAGCCGGTCTTGTATGTGGTAGCACTATGGCAGGTACGCATCATGAGCATATCGCGGATGGTCATCGCAGAAATATACGGATGGACAGGATCTGGGCAGTATTCAGGGAAATAGTCGATGATGTGATCAGAAAGGCTCAGCTTCCCCTCTTCCTCCAGACATCCTATCGCGATAGCTGTAAGGCTTTTTGTTATCGAATAGAGCCGATGAAGCCTTTCTCTGTTCCATGGCGCCCAGTAGGCTTCTGTGACAAGCCTGCCATGCCTCATTACAAGAAGGCTGTGGATAGGCACTCTCTTTCTATCAATCTCATCTATTGCCTCAAGTATCGATGCAGAAGTAATCCCTGCATCCTCAGGTCTTGCTCTCTCTATCATAGCCGGGATTATAGCACATTGATGGTGGAATGCAGTATACACCTCTTCCTTCATGCAGGAGTTTCCCTTCATTTACAAGCGAGAGAAGGATACGGTGGATATGCCGCCTTGAAAGATGGAGAACCTCGGAGGCATGGGTGATGCTATCAAGTCTTCCCCCTGATGCATTATTGATGTACGCAGCAACCCTTTCCTTAGCTTCTCTTGCGCTTATTGAGGGAAGGAGCATACGATCCATATGGGCTGCCATCAGTGACAGCGTGCCACGGAGGAACCTGACATCACTCTTCAGAGCATCGCCATAGCGCTCTATGCTGACCACGCCTCCAACGATATCCGAAACAGCCTCTGCATAGAAAGGAGATGGCTTTCCTGTCATAAGCTGTATATCACCTATAACGATATTGTCCTCGCTAGGCAGTACGAACTCGCTTCCATCCTCCCTGTATGCTGATATCTTAACGCTTCCGGAGAATACAAAGACAAGGAAGCCCGGGATATCGAAGGCAGGTACGATTATCTCCCCTTTCCTCCAGGATGCATAATCCATATGTATCGAAGGGTCGGAGAAGAAATCAGAAGAAGGATAGAGATGCTCAAGCTCAATGGCTTCCCTTCCTGAAATCATCCTCATAGCCTATGATTGTGACATATGTCACAGATTAAATCCATTCCATGATGTACTATCCGGAATATGGAAAACACAGTTTCGGATTTCACAGAAGGAAGAATAACAGCTAAGCTCATAAGATTCATGATACCCATCCTTGGTTCCCTGATACTCCAGGCGGCATATGGGGCTGTGGATGTGCTGATGGTTGGCTGGTTCGGAACAACTGAAGGACTTTCAGGCGTCTCAACAGGAAGCAGCATCATCAACCTTGTCACATTCGTCATAACAGGACTTGCCACAGGAATCACAGTCCTTCTCGGGACATATATAGGAAGCAGGAATACGGAAAGGGCTGGAAAGACGATAGGAAGCGCAATACTCTTCTTTCTGATTTCCGGCATTGTCCTGACGCTAGTCCTCATTGTTTTCGCAGAGCCGATCGCAAAGCTTATGAGAGCTCCGGAAGAAGCCCTGGAGAATACAGTCAGTTACGTAAGAATATGCGGATCGGGAATAATATTCATCATCGCCTACAATCTTATAAGCTGCATCCTCAGAGGCATAGGGAATTCAAGGCTGCCTTTGATATTCGTCTCAATCGCATGCGCTGCCAATATCGTTGGGGATTATATTCTCATTGCATTATTCCATATGGATGAAAGAGGTGCCGCGATAGCGACAGTCGGTGCACAGGTCATTTCCGTCTTGCTGTCACTGCTTATCCTAAGAAAGCAGGAGCTGCCGTTCAGCATCAGAAGAAAGGACATCGCATTCTCAAAGGAAATGCTCTCATTTCTTCGGATAGGCTCGCCTATTGCTCTTCAGGAGCTGATGACGCAGATTTCATTTCTTGCGCTCATCGCTTTCATAAACAATATCGGCCTTGAAGCATCAAGCGGATATGGGGTTGCAAACAAGATCACGACATTCGTCATGCTTATTCCTTCATCGCTGATGCAGTCTCTTTCCTCATTCATTGCCCAGAATGCAGGGGCTGGAAAGGAAGACAGGGCAAAGCTCACGATGAAGACGGGGATGCTCATCGGTATAGCTGTAGGCATCGTAATGTTCCTTCTTGCATATTTCAAAGGAGATATGCTGTCCCATATCTTCGCATCTGATGAGGGGGTCATCGCACGCTCTGCAGAATACCTGAAAGGATTTGCCCCGGAGGCTGTGGTAACGAGCATACTCTTTTCATTCATGGGATACTTCAGCGGCCATGGAATGACACTGTTTGTCATGACTCAGTCAATGCTCCAGACATTCCTTGTAAGGCTTCCGGTCGCATACATAATGTCGATACAGCCCGATCCCAGCCTCACTATGATAGGGACAGCCGCCCCTCTGGCGACTGTCTTCGGCATTATGATAAATCTCTGGTACTATCTCCACCTGAAGAAGAAGAGAGAGAACACCTCAATCGAATAGATGGGCGATGTGCGGCACTGCATCCTTGATATTCAGGTTTGTCGTGTTGATGCAGAAGTCGTAATTGGCTTTGTCTCCCCACTTCAGACCAGTGTAGAACTCATAGTACTTTGCCCTGCCCTTGTCGATTGACTGGATCTTCTGCTTCATCTCCTTGTCAGTCAGGTTCTCTCCTTCAGGAGCTCTTGACTGGCACCTCTTTATCCTGGACTCCATATCCGCATACACGAAGATCCTGAATGGCTTATCATCACGGAGTATGTAATCCGCACAGCGTCCGACTATAACGCAGTCCGACTGCTCTCCCATCTCCTTGAGGATCTTTGTCTGCTCCGCATAGACAGCCTGCGTTATCTGGAACATTGGATTGCCAATCGGATTGAAGCTTCTGCCGATCGTTATAGGTAGAAGCGGATAAGGATGGTGCTCTACTACATTATGGACATATTCCTCTGAAAGCTTCGTGCGCTTGGCTATCTCTGTGATGATTTCCTTGTCGTAATATGCGATATGCAGATAGTCCGCAAGCCTTCTTCCGAGCTCTCTTCCACCGCTTCCGAATTCACGTCCTACTGTTATTATCCTCATTCTGCTTCCTCCTTGTACGGGGAATATTATACTACCCTGAAGAAGGAAAATGGAGAAAAAACTACACAGAATCCCTGAAAGTGAGTACTTTATCCGCAAAATAAGAGGCAATATAGCTCAGGAAGGCCTATCAATAAAGACATCAGTGCGCTAGACTGCTGGCATGATACGCAGAAGAAAGCCCAGACCGGGCCTTACCCTTGCTATCGGGTTCATGATAATAATAGCAACAGGAACAATGCTCCTGATGCTCCCCGTATCCCACAAAGATGGGGTTGATGTAAGCCTTATCGATGCGCTATTCATCTCCACATCTGCCGTATGTGTCACGGGACTTACGCCCCTTGATATCTCAAAGACGCTGAGCACATTCGGAAGCACCGTGCTGATGCTCCTGATACAGGCCGGAGGACTTGGATACGCCGTTCTTGCAGTCTTCTTCATATGGATAGCGAATGGAAGGATAGATTTCTACTCAGGAAACCTTCTCCGTGATTCATTCGGAGCAGATCACAGGATAAATACAGGAAAGCTCCTGAGAACTGCACTGCTTGTGACCATAGTATCCGAACTAGCAGGTGCTTTGCTGCTCTTCACATCGTTCTCAAGGCATTTTGAATTGCCAAGGGCTGTATATCTTTCGGTATTCCACTCCGTATCGGCATTCAACAATGCAGGCTTCGACCTTTTCTCGACAAGCCTCGTCTCATGGAATGATGATCCTGTCGTGCTTATAACGATTGCCCTGCTGATAATCACAGGAGGTATAGGATTCCTTCTTATAGGAAATCTGGTCGGCAGAGTCAGGAACAGGAATGCGATATCACTGCACACGAAGATCGTCGTTGTCTCAACGCTCTTCCTGCTTGCAGCAGGCACGCTGCTTTTCAGGTTCACGGTCGATGGAATCGACTGGAAGAATGCATTTTTCCAGTCAGCTACAGTCAGAACAGCAGGATTCTTCTCATTCGATCAGGCATCAATGTCCCATGCCGCTGTTCTTGTATCGATACTCCTGATGTTCATAGGAGCCTCCCCCGGAGGTACTGGAGGAGGAATCAAGACAACATCTGCTTTTGCAGCGATCCTTGCATCCTTCTCGCTTCTTCTCGGAAGGAAGCCGAAGGCCTTCGGAAGGGAGATTGAGGGAGATAGCATAATGAAGGCATTCTTTGTCATCACAATCGCGATCACAGTGCTTGCGCTTGCTCTGCTTCTTCTCACTGTATTCCAGCCTGAAGCTGATCTTGAGACACTGCTTTTCGAGGCTGTGAGTGCATTCGCAACTGTTGGCCTGACACTTGGGATAACACCAGATCTCACTCTCATAAGCAAGATCGTGATAATAGCACTGATGTATCTTGGACGCGTGGGAGTAATGACGATAATCGCATCATTTTCAAGACGCATGGAACCTTCGGTAAGGCTCATCGAGGAAAAAATACTTATAGGATAAAAAAATGAGGAAGAAAAACGGAAACGAGCTTGTTGGTATAATCGGAACAGGAAGATTCGGAATGGCTGTTGCAGAGGAGCTTCTTTCCAGAGGACGCGATGTCATTGCCATAGACAAGGATCCTGCTATGCTCAAAAAGCTTACAGATACCGATGCTGATATCTTTGTCATCAATGACATGTCTATGGAATCACTGAGGGAGACAGGGATCCAGGAAGCAGATACTGTCATCATCGGCATCGGAAAGGATATCGAGAATTCAATACTTGCAACGCTGAATGTCATTGAGCTTGGAGTGAAGAAGGTAATCGCTAAGGTAATCAGCGATGATCATGCGAAAATTCTCTACAAACTTGGCGCCGAGGTTGTGTTTCCTGAGATCGAAATCGGCAGAAGGACGGCTATGAGGCTCTGTGAAAGCCTCGCGGAGGATGTTCTTCCGCTTTCAGATGAGTTCTCCATACTCCAGATGAAGACACCAGATGCTCTGGATGGCAAGAGCGTCGGCGAGATCGGAATCCGCAGCAAGTACGGAATATCGCTCATAGCAGCTGTAAAGGATGGAAAAGCCACTGGCAATATCGGCCCTGATACAGTGCTTTCAAAGGATGAGACGATAGTCCTTTCCGGAAGCAATAAGTCCCTTGACCGCTTCCAGGAGATATTCAGCTGAGAGAGATAAGGGGGACCTGACGATCCCCCTCTTTCCATCAGTCCATTATATCGACATTCTCACCACGGAGAATCTTATTCATATTCCTTACAGCGCACATCTTGCCGCACATCGTGCATGTATCATCATGCTCAGGCGTGGACTCTGCGCGGTATCTTCTTGCCTTCTCAGGATCCATTGCAAGCCTGAACTGGCTTTCCCAATCAAGCTCACGGCGAGCTTCACTCATCTTCCAGTCCCACTCAGCAGCCCCGGGGATGCCCTTTGCTATATCAGCAGCATGGGCAGCTATCTTTGAAGCGATGATTCCTTCCCTGACATCATCGACAGTCGGCAGCCTGAGATGCTCTGCCGGTGTTACATAGCATAGAAACGATGCTCCATATGTCGCAGCGATTGCCCCTCCTATTGCCGCCGTGATATGGTCATATCCAGGAGCGACATCGGTCACAAGTGGTCCAAGGACATAGAACGGAGCTCCTTTGCATACAGACTGCTCTATCTCCATGTTGGCCTTTATCTGATTAAGCGGCATATGTCCCGGACCCTCGATCATTACCTGCACATTCTTCTGCCATGCTCTTTCCGTAAGCTCTCCAAGCGTTACAAGCTCCTCAATCTGCGGAATATCGCCGGCATCTGCAATGGAACCTGGACGGCAGGCATCGCCGAGGCTGAGAGTCACGTCGTATTTCTGGCAGATATCGAGGATTTCATCGTAACGAGCATAGAAAGGATTCTCCTCACCGGTAAGCATCATCCATGCAAATATGATCGATCCTCCACGCGATACTATATTGGTATGCCTTTTAGCAGCCTTAACGCGTTCAGCTGTGCTTCTGTTTATTCCACAGTGGATTGTCATGAAGTCGACACCGTCCTCTGCATGCATCTTCACGATATCGATCCACTCATCCGAAGTGATCTTCTTCAATGCTTTATGGTAATAGACGACGGCATCATAGATAGGAACTGTACCGATCACAGCGGAGCACTCAGATGTAAGCTTTCTTCGGAATATCTCGGTCTTTCCATACGAGCTGAGATCCATGATAGACTCTGCGCCCATCTCCACAGCTTCCCTTACCTTCTCCATCTCAGCATCCATATCCATGCAGTCGCGGGATGTTCCAAGATTGACATTGATCTTTGTCCTCAGGGCATTTCCGATTCCGCATGGCTTCAGGCTCTTATGGTTCTTATTGGCGGGAATGCATACCTTTCCCTCAGCGACAAGCGCTCTCAGCTTCTCACTATCGATTCTCTCATCCTCAGCGACTTTGCTGAGCTCCGGTGTGATGATGCCCTGTCTTGCGGCATCCATCTGCGTAGTGTACCCCATACAATCCTCCTTGACGGAGAGCCTACGGACGGGCCCGGACGCAAAGCCACACCAGAAACCAATGCCAGAAAAGAATCCACTTAATCAAGATCATCCCTACGCCGGCATTATCCGTACAGGTTCCATGGGTTTAGAATGCGGTGCACTCAATCTCAGCTGTTACGCTCCCCGTTTACTATGAGGAATTCTATAATGCAGGAAAACAGGAACGCAAGAGAAAAACAATCAATCCCCAGGCATTACTGAGCTGAGATCAGGAAAATATGCTATTTCTGATATTCTCGACTTCGTTAAGAGTAAGCCCTGAGAACTCAGCGATCTTGGAAAGCGGAATCGAACCATCCCTTACCATGCTTCTGGCAACTTCCTGGCGTCCTTCTGACCGCCCCTTCTGAAGTCCATTAGCCTCGCCTTCAATACGTCCTTCCAAGCGTCCTTCCTCCAGGCTCTCAGTCCTTGCCTCGTTTATCTTCCTCTGCATTATCTCTTCGAACTTTCCGCTCATATCCTCTATCCCCTCCATCTCCTTCTTGTAGTATGCCACTCTCTCCCTTAGCTCATTATAGTGCATCTTGTCAGGATCGGAACACCTAAGGTCATGCATCAACAGCCCAAGATCGGTTCCCTCATCAGCAAGCGATGAGCTTACGTACACTATGTGGCTTCCATCCCTGAATCTCTTTCCGGATTCCAGAACCGTCCGTTCTATTGTGCTTAGAGCATTGCCTTCCCCTATGGCATCTCCCCTTGTTATGAAGATCACATAGGACTCAGCAAGGCTCTCATAGCCATCGCTCTTCCCGAGTGCCCTGCTGTCGATCATGGCGCTATAGTAGCGCGCCCGCTTCCTCTCAGCTCCTCTCTCATCCTTCTGTATTTCTATGTTGTACAGATTGCCCATAGCATCTACTGCTTGCACATCGAGCTTCACTGAATGCTCCAGGATATTATGCACCCATCTCTGTGTCTCTGTCTTTGTTACAGAGAGATCATCGCGGCCGAGTATTATGCGGAGCATCAGGGACACGCACTCATTGCTTCCCTCAAGGCAGCAGGAGAAGAAGATATCATCCTC
>CALXKZ010000043.1 GCA_944389065.1 uncultured Spirochaetaceae bacterium | reverse complement strand
AATATGGATAATATCGCACAAAATCATGATTAGCAAGGAATTCTGCAGAATATCATTGCCCTCATCGGTCTTTCAGTGCATAATACGTAAGGTTTGATGCCAGCAATTGTTTAAGGAAGAGCTGATGGAAAAATATGATGTGATCATCGTCGGAACAGGTCCGGCAGGAATGGGTGCGGCATTCTCGCTTCTTGAGATGAAGAAGGACATATCGATCCTCATGATCGACAAGGCTCCTGTATCGACAGGAGGAATGCGCAATGACTGCAAGATGAACTTCACCTATCCGATAGGTTTTCCATTCGAGTACTGGGATGAGGCAACGGCTGATAGATACCTTGAGAAGGTAAAGGCATTCCTCAAGCCGGATATCCTTCCTAAGAGCAATATCGGGATATACCAGATGAGGGCAGAGAAGCTTGGCTGCTCCCTTCTTGAGATACAGCAGACACATCTTGGAACAGATGGAGGGCTCCGCCTCATACAGAAGCTCATGACAGAGCTTCAGGACAGGGGTGTTACGATCTCGCTCAGGGAGGAGATGCTCTCCATCAACAATGAGCAGAAGTTCATCACGACCGACATGAGGGAGATCGGCTACAAGACAATACTCATTGCCCCTGGCCGTCATGGCTTCCACTTCCTGCAGGACGTCATGCATCAGCTCGATGTCAGGTACATGGACAATATCCTAGATGTCGGCATAAGAGTAGAGACAAGAATCGAGCACTATCCGATCGTGAAGGACTATTACGATCCCAAGTTCTACTTCCCAGAGAAGGTAAGGACTTTCTGCACGAACAGCGGCAACGCCCATGTCGTCAAGGAGAAGTACGTCACGGAGCGTGGTGATATCTGGTACTCGGTGAATGGTCATGCATATGCTGCAGATGCAGCAAAGAACAATGGTCTTGTGAACTTCGCCATCCTAAAGACAGTCAGATTCACGCAGCCGCTCGCTTCCGGACAGGAGTTTGCGGAGCACCTTGGCGTAATGGCTGCACTGATGGGAGGCGGAAAGCCGCTGATGCAGCGCGTAGGTGACTTCAGGCTCGGAAAGAGATCAAAGGTCGCGACATTCAATAACGACCTCTATGACTTCGAGCCTTCGCTCAAGGACTGCTGTCCTTCGGATATATCGCTTGCAATGCCTTCAAAGATCCTCAGGTACATATGGTCAGGTATGAAGAAGCTCGATACCATCATTCCAGGCATCCTTCATCCATCGACGATCATGTACTATCCTGAGATAAAGCTCTACGCGAATAAGCCTGAATACAAGGATGACAAGTTCCAGGTCGTGCCTTCCGTATTCTTCGCTGGCGATGGGGCAGGCACAAGCAGGGGAATCACGGGAGCATGGGCTTCAGGAATAAGAGCTTCTGAAGGAATGGCAGAGTATCTTTAAAGATTTCCGATGATAATGTAGAATATCATCAGCCCCAGATGGTGAAATCGGTAGACACAAAGGACTTAAAATCCTTTGACCGCAAGGTCGTACGAGTTCAAGTCTCGTTCTGGGGATTATCTCATCCAGAAAGCCAAAATAGCTTTCCCTGTGTTCCTTTTCATGCTATATTATAGACAGGTCGGACACCAAGCCGAACAGGGGCATGTCCCCGCCATAGAGCCAGAGGCTGACCTCTGGCAATTTTTATGTAAGGGGCTTGTCTTGTCTATACTATCTATCCATATAGATGAAAGCGGCAATCTAAATCTTTCAAACAGACAGAACCCTACTTATTGTCTTGCTATGGTTTTCCACAATCAGGATGATGATATTTCAACAGAACTCCAATTCCTGAATAAAAGACTTTCAGATATAAACTGTGATGTGCCTTTCATTCATACATCGCCCCTTATAAGGCAGGATGAACCTTTCGCACATTTATCTGGGTATGAAAGGAAGAAGATATTCAGAGCATTTGCCAGATTCGTAGAACTACTTCCAATTACTTACACGACTTTCCAAGTAACCAAAACTTTCTATCAGGACAACAAACAAATAGAAGTAGCCTTTGAACATCAGATAAGGAATTTCATAGAGGAAAGGCTTGAATACTTTCAGGGATTCGAGAAGATTGTTGTGTATTATGACTGCGGTCAGTCCTTCATAAGCCGTATTCTAAGAGATACATTAGGAAAGATATTCGGCAACAGGATGGATTTCCGAACAGCTTATCAGAAAGACTACAGACTCCTGCAAGTTGCTGATTATATCTGCACATTGGAGCAGTCAAAAATCAGATGGGATAATGATAATCCAACTAAGTCAGAGCAGGTGTTCTTCCTCTCAAGACAGAAGTTCTTGCAGAACTATTATCGTAAGATGATCAAGAAACACCTCTGAAGTTACTTCACAGCCTGTTTTTGTTACCAAAAAAACTATCAATTCCTGATAACAGATATTAACAGCTGACATCAGCTGATACTCAAAATGAGGCTCTTAAATTCCTTTGAGCGCAAGGTCGTACGAGTTCAAGTCTCGTTCTGGGGATTATCCCATCCAGAAAGCCAGAATAGCTTTTCCCGGGTCTGCTTTCATGCTATTTTATAGTCAGGTCGGACACCAAGCCGAACAGGGGCATGTCCCCGCCGTGAAGCCGGAGGAAC
>CALXKZ010000042.1 GCA_944389065.1 uncultured Spirochaetaceae bacterium | reverse complement strand
ATGTGGCTTCCATCCCTGAATCTCTTGCCGGATTCCAGAACCGTCCGGTCTATTGTGCTTAGAGCATTGCCTTCCCCTATGGCATCTCCCCTTGTTATGAAGATCACATAGGATTCAGGAAGCTTCTCATAGCCATCGCTCTTCCCAAGGGCCCTGCTGTCGATCATGGCGCTATAGTATCTTGCACGCTTCCTCTCAGCTCCTCTCTCATCCTTCTGTATTTCTATGTTGTACAGATTGCCCATAGCATCTACTGCATGCACATCGAGCTTCACTGAATGCTCCAGGATATTATGCATCCATCTCTGTGTCTCTGTCTTTGTTACAGAGAGATCATCGCGGCCGAGTATTATGCGGAGCATCAGGGATGCGCACTCATTGCTTCCCGCAAGGCAGCAGGAGAAGAAGATATCATCCTCAAGAGTCATATCACTCAGTATCTCAAGCTTCTCCTTCATGCTGAGCATTGCCATATATATTCCTCCTTCAGGAGCAGCTTGTATCTGCCCCTGTATTATATACGGGCTGAATAGGCACTTCTGACAGCTTTGGAGGAAAAAAGTTCAGAATCTTCATTATTTCTTCTTCCGCATACTTCCAGATATATGCTTCTATACATGTTCTGAGCATATTTACGTACCGTATATAGCTGATGATATGGAAACAGAGAACATTATCCATTAAGATAAAAGCGTTAAGGAGGTCCAGATGGACAATATCTCAACACTTCAGAGCATTCGCTATACATATCAGCCAAAAGTGCCGGCAATGCTCCGTGCTGGAATAAAGAACATTAAGGCAGTCGAGGGAGGTGCTGCAGGAAGCGCATCATCCGATGAAAGAATCAAGAAGCTCTTTCCGAAGACATACGGAATGAAGGAAGTTTCCTTTGCTCAGGGTAGCAGCACTGCGTCAGACAAGAAGCAGGTTGTAGGTGTTATTCTTTCAGGTGGTCAGGCTCCTGGTGGGCATAATGTTATTGCAGGTCTGTATGATGCTCTCCATGAAGCCGGAGAGGACAATGTCCTCCTTGGATTCAAAGGTGGTCCTTCCGGACTTACAGATGATAACTACATCACCCTCACTGGTGATATCATAGATCAGTACAGGAATACTGGCGGATTCGATATGATCGGATCAGGAAGAACCAAGCTTGAGACTGAGGAGCAGTTCAAGAAAGCTGCAGCAGTCGCATCCAAGCACGGGATGACAGCCATAGTCATCATCGGCGGAGATGATTCAAATACGAATGCGGCTGTTCTTGCAGAGTACTTTGCCGACCATGATGTTCCTGTACAGGTGATCGGATGCCCGAAGACAATCGATGGAGATCTCAAGAACGAAGACATCGAGGCTTCTTTTGGATTCGATACGGCAACAAAGACCTATTCAGAGCTTATCGGCAATATCATGAGGGATGCGAACTCCGCAAAGAAGTACTGGCACTTCATCAAGCTCATGGGACGTTCTGCATCTCATATTGCTCTTGAGTGTGCTCTTCAGACCCACCCTAATGTCTGTCTCATCTCCGAAGAAGTAGAAGCAAAGGGCATAAGCCTTTCATCTGTTGCAGACAGCATTGTCGATAGTGTTGTCCATAGAGCTGCTATGGGAATGAACTTCGGTGTCGTAGTCGTACCTGAAGGACTTATTGAATTCATCCCTGAGATGAAGAAGCTCATTGCTGAGCTCAATGATGCTCTTGCGGCAAAGAGCGAGGAGTTCGCGGCTCTTGAAACATTGGAAGAGAAGAAAGGTTTCCTTTCAGCAGAGCTCTCTTCTGAATCCATGAGCGTATTCTCAATCCTTCCTGAGGATATCCAGCAGCAGCTTCTCATGGACCGCGATCCACATGGAAATGTGCAGGTTTCAAGAATCGAAACAGAGAAGCTTCTTGCAACACTTACTGAAAATCGCCTCAAAGAGCTCAAAGCTGAAGGCAAGTATATCGGCAAGTTCAGTTCCATGACACACTTCTTCGGCTACGAGGGAAGAGCCGCATTCCCATCGAACTTCGATGCAGATTATTGCTACAGTCTCGGATATACAGCTTTCCTTCTCATCCAGAATGGATACACTGGCTATATGTCCACAATCCGCTCCCTTGATGGTGGAGTCGATGAATGGGAAGCTGGCGGCATGCCTATCACAAAGATGATGAACATGGAGCGCCGTGGCGGTCAGGATAAGCCTGTTATCAAGAAGGCACTTGTAGAGCTTGATGGCAGACCATTCCAGTACTTTGCCCAGCACAGGGATGAATGGGCCAATGATACATGCTTCAGGAATCCTGGAGCAATCCAGTACTATGGTCCGACAGAGCTCTGCGATGCGACGACAATCACGCTTGCACTTGAGAAAGAAGCAAGAAAGTAAAAGGATGCTTACAGCAATGCTCCTGGGAAACCGGGAGCATTATTATTGTCTGCAGATTTTCCATCAAACAATCATCAAGAAACAATCAAATAAATTTTTATTTATATTATAAAGAATTACATTAGAATCCAACTGTTTTGCCAGTTTCTCATCAAATAAATTCAAAATAGAAGAAGAAAAAACAGTGTATCGTACACGATCCATATCATGAGCTGAATTGCAAAGAAGGGTGCACCAAGAGCGGTACACCCAACAGATAATTAAATAGAAGAGATTGATTTTTAATCTCAAACTCCCATATCAAGCTGCAGGTATTATTTACTACCCCGCTCTGCCCAGGTACTGTCACCCGAGGCATAGCGCCTCTTGTAGTCCCTCACCGTATACAGGTTCAGTCCAGCAAGCTGCGCTGTCTTCTTGTAGCCATAACCCTCTTCAAAGAGCTTCAGGCATTCCTTCCGCTTCTCTGTAGGAATCCTTTGTTTCCGGAGGGACTCGCTTTTCTCTTCCATAGTCTTCCTCCTAGAAAGATCTCATACCATCTCTGACCCAAATGAGTCAGAGATAGAATTCAATTACTGTAATCAGCGAGCTGCGATTCCAACAGTAGTAGTCGTTGTTTCTCCAGTATTACCAACATAGGAAATCGTTACTGTGTATGTAACTCCTGTAGATGCTGGAGTGAAAGACTGTCCCGGAGTGTATGTATCAGCTCCACCATCGATCTTTACCTGGGTAACGGTCGGCTTAGCTCCACCGAAACCTTCATAAGCAGATTCTGCAATTCCGATATTGCTTACTGCGTAGGACTGATTAGCAACAAGATCAAGGGCAGTTGTTTCTCCGTCGGCAGTGTAAGTCAGATCGTCAGAATCGATGCCAGATGTTGTAACATAAGGTATTCCAGCAAATGTAACTTCTGTCGCATCAGTTACTGTATCACCTTCTTTGTTAACATACTGAACTGTAACCTGTACAGTGTTTGATTCCTCAATGGTCTGGCCAGGGATCTCAGTCTCCACTGCTATAATCTCAGGGGTAGAACTGCCGGTGACATCATACGACTCTGAATCAATTACGTAATTTGTGCTAAAGTTTGTTGTCGGAATAGCTGAACCATAAAGTGGTATCACATCCTCGGAAAGATTTACTACAAAATGCTCACCAAGAATAGTGACATATGACTTGCCAACTGGGATTGTGATTTCATTTGCAGTAGTGAAACCCTCATATGTTGCAAAGTATGGTCCCTGTTCCTCATCTGTTACAGTTATTGGAAGTGTTGCAGATGCTGTACCGCTCCATACCTTGTATCCAGATGTGATATTTCCAGGAATCCTGCCTTCATTGTTGACAAGATAGACATACCAGTCAATCTTTGAACCAAGTGCCTCTTCGTACTCAGCTGCAAGATACGCACCAGTAGCCACAGGCTCTGCAAGAGGTACTTCGACAAATGCAACTCCCTCTTCTGTTTCACCATAAGCAACAAGAATGTAGATATGATCAACACTAGCAAGATCATACTCGTTATTGATCTTCTCTATATCTGCAAGAGGTGTCTCCATGTCATAGTAGTAAGTTGCTGTGAAGTTTGCAGAAGGAACATCCTCTGTAGTTCCATTTGAATATGTCGCAACAACCTTGATTGCATCCTTGGCAATTGAGTCAGATGTCGGCAGAGCATTATAGAACTGCTTTGCAGGTGCATCAAAATCCTCAAGCGTAGCTGCAACAGACTTAAGCGTTACAGGAATTCCCTCGGCAACATCAACAGTAGTTGTTGCAGGAAGACCCATGTAGGTAAGTGTCACTGTTGCTGCATCCTCACCTTCTGTAAGTTTGCCGCTAGCAGGTGTTGTTACCTTAAGCATGTCATCTGTAAGAGCAAGCTCTCCAGCATACTGACCATCAAGCTTCAGGAACGCGCGGAAATCAGCAGCAGAAAGCATTACATCATTGACAGCTGTTCCAGCAATGAGATCAGCTCCGCCATACTGGAGAACGATCTCAGTCTTTGCAACAGGAACAGTATACTGTCCTTCAACAGGCTCACCATTCCATGTTGCCTTGATTGCGATACCAGAATTGAATGACTCAGGGTTTGTGGCTCCACCAACGAAATTCGTTGAATTGTATGCAGGGTCGAATGCCACTCCCTTATCTGCATCGGCATAGTAAAGCTCGATTCCCTCAACATCAGATGCCAGCTTCTTCTGATCCTTAAGACCATTTGCAGAGCCATCGTCCAGCGTTGCAAGGAGGAAAACCTCGGAATAGAGATCCTCGATTGCAGGAAGTTCCTCATAGTTGAATGCAGGGAACTTATATGTCTGCTGCACAGAGAAACCTGTGACATCAAGGATATCCATTGAAGCAGCTGGAGTAGCTGTCTTTGTTGCTGTCACAGAAAGCTGCTGCGCCTTGAGATCATTAGCATTTGTGATATTGCTGATAAATCTGATTGTCGCTGTAGCCTCAACCTCTTCAGCCTGCTTGTACTCATCTGAAGTGATTTCCTCATTTGCAACAACCTCAACAGAGTAGTTGCTTGGACCAAGGACAATCGGAGTATCATTGCTTCCGAATGCTGTCACTGTGAAAAGCGATGGATCGACAATTGCCTTGCCTGTCTCTGCATCAATCGGGAATGATGTCTCAGCTGTCGTTACCTGGACATTCGATACCGAATAGATCCTGGAGATAGCCCCAGTATACTCAACAGGATTGTCATTGATGTCGTATCCGACGTTGACATAAACCTTATCGCCTACAGTTACACCATTTGCTGTTTCTTCCTCAAGAAGATCTACAGCAACATCCTTGAGCGTTGAAGTAGTGCCGTTGAAATATGTGACAACAACCTGGAATTTCGATGCATCGAAATCCTGGCCTGCTACAAAATCACCAGTCTGCTTTACTACAACAGAGCTCGGAACCGCAGGATAAACAACGCCCTCGGAGCAGCCTGCAAGAACGGCTACTGCGATGAGCAATGCGGATAAAAGAATATTCTTACCTTTCATTCTCTCAATCCTCTCCTCTTACTAAATCTAAAAACAGACTACCCCCCCCGGTATGCTTTTGTCAAGTCTTTTGTTCAAGGATTATGGATTTTTGATTCATACCCATATAGGGTATATTGATTGGGAATGAAAATATTCTAGGATTGATAGAAAACAGAAAAGGAATTCAGATCCTGTAGATTCTGTCTTTGCTTTTGCTGTCCTGACGGAAGAAAACGGATGTAAAGCCAGTTGTCGCAACTAAAGTTGAAAGCGTAGCCTTTTCCAGATCTCTTGAGATCTCATTGATCTCATCCTTGGAATTCTGGAAGCGGACCTTTACGAGCTCATGGGCTGTAAGGGCTTCATCAAGTGCTTTGATAACTCCGTCAGTAAGGCCTTCCTTACCGACATAGACAACAGGATCGAGGCTCTGCGCAGATGAACGCAGGAATGCCCTCTGATAACTCTTCAGCTCCATATCCACCTCAACCGTAAAGCTTCATCACATCGTTTCTCTTGATCTTCGATGTGCTTGTCATCGGAAGCTTGTCAGTGACAACAGTAACTTTCGTGATGCGCTTGTAGTGCTGTATATCCCTGTTGACCTGCTCTACAAGCTCATTCATATGGCGTGCTATCGCGGCTTCATCGTTCTTCATGCTCTCGCGGTACTCATCAGTCGGACGTATAAGGATCCTTATACCCTCCTTTCTGAGAGCCTCATCTGCAATATATCCTACGACACAGACCTGATCAATCTCGGAAAAGAGCTGGAAATGATCCTCGATCTCCTCCGGAAAGACATTCTTGCCACCCTCTGTGATAATAACGTTCTTTGCCCTTCCTGTGAGATAGAGGTATCCATCCTTGTCCTGATGACCGACATCACCGGTATTGAGCCACCCATCCTCTGTGAGCACTTCCTTGGTTGCCTCTTCATTATGATAGTAGCCCTTCATGACCATAGGTCCCTTGATCCAGATCTCGCCATTGCCATCGCTATCTGGATTCTCGATCCTGACCTCTTCCTCCGGAAAGAGCTTTCCGACCGATTCAACCCTGAAGGCCTTTGAAGGATTGAGGTGCGTTACAGGAGATGCTTCTGTCAGCCCGTAACCCTGAAGGAAATCAAGACCGAGCTCCTGGAACATGCGGAATGTAGAAGGAGGAAGCGGACCACCTCCGGAGATGCAGAGCCTCAGGCCATCAAGGGAGAGCTTTGAGAGCATCGAATGGAATATCCTATTTCCGATATTGATTCCGAAAGTCTTCTTCATGAAGCCTGAGAAGACCATAAGAGCCCTGACAATAGCATAGACAGCAGGCCCTTTCTTCCTAACCCCTCCCATAAGGGCTCCGATCATCTTGTTGTAGAGCATCGGAACAGCCATGAAAACCGTGACATTCCCCTCTTTCAGCTCCCTGATGATGTGGCTCATGGCAAGCTTCTTGCCGAATACGACAGTCGCTCCGCAGCTGATCGATATATATACAACAGCCATCATTGCATATGCATGGTGTATCGGCAGGATCGCATACATCACATCATTGTTCTTTATATCAAGGATCGACTGGGTGAGAAAGCAATCGGAGATGAGGTTATCATGGGTGAGCATGACTCCCTTCGGAGTACCGGTGGTACCAGATGTGAAGAGTATGGCAGCAACATCGCTGCCATTCCTGAAACCAAGAGGCTTATACTCCCCTGACATCCCATCAACGCTCTGATAGCCATCGGCATGGCCTATCGAGTACTTCACAATACCAAGCTTTCCATCCTTATCGACTCCACCCACTCTCTCTGAGTCAATGAAAAGTCTTGATACACCTCCGAATGAGATAAACTTCTCCATCTCATTGTCCTTGAGGGAGTAATCGAGGGGGACGACTATGCCGCCAGCGTAGATGATCGCGAAATATGCAAGAGTCCACTCTGTACTATTGCGGCCGGAGACTGCAGCTTTATCCCCTTCACTGAAGCCTGTGCTCTGAAGGTATCCGGCGATCTCCTTGATACGCTTCTCCGCCTCCAGGAAAGTAAGCTTTGTCTCAGGTTCGAATGAATGGAATGCCAGATGATCAGGAAAACGCAGAACGGAGATGTGGAACATCTCATTCACTCCTGGCCACTTGCCCTGGAACTCCTTACCTCTGTATCCGTCAAGGAATGCCCAGGCATTCCGGTATCCAACATTCTTCATAGATAAACAATCACCACCTTATATGCAATAAAAGAAATCTACCATTTTTAGAGGCGCTGAGAAAAGAGCATTCTCAGATTTCCCTGTATTCTTTTATAACTTCGAATCTCTTCACCTTCTTCGTGCTTGTCATCGGAAGAGGCTTATCGGCGATAGTGACCTTCGTTATCTTCTTATAGCTCTGAAGATCGCGGTTTACCTCAGTGACAATCTCATTCATATGATCCTCAATGGCTTTGCTATCGCGGTTGACGCTCTTTGCGTAGCTCTCCGACGGATAGATAACTGCCCTGATGCCTTCGCTCTTCATTGCCTTGTCGATGACATATGGGATTATGCATATCGTATCGATATCATCGAAAAGCTGGAAATGATCCTCGATCTCCTCCGGAAAGACATTCTTTCCTCCCTCTGTGACGATGACGTTCTTTGCCCTTCCTGTAAGATAGAGGTATCCATCCTTGTCCTGATGGCCTACATCACCGGTATTGAGCCATCCATCATCAGTAAGGACTTCGCTTGTCGCCTCCTCATTATTGTAATAGCCTTTCATGACCATAGGTCCCTTGATGAAGATCAGGCCGTTTCCATCGCTGTCTGGATCGACGATCTTCACCTCTTCCTCTGGAAGGAGCTTCCCGACGGATGTCTCCCTATACGCCTCCACTGGATTGAGATGGGTAATCGGGCTTGTCTCTGTCAGTCCATAACCCTGCACGAAATCGATTCCGAGTTCATTGAACATCTTAAAAGTGGATGCCGGAAGAGGACCGCCTCCGCAGATGCAGATTCTGTTCGATTCAAGCGAGAGCTTTGAAAGAAGGAAGCCGAACATCTTCTTCCCGATATTGATTCCGAAAGCCTTCTTCACGAATCCGGAAAAGCCCATCATTCCCCTGATAAGCCCATATACGACAATGCCTTTCTTCCTGACTCCGGACATAAGAGCGCCGATCATCTTGTTGAAGAGCATCGGGACTGCGAGGAACATGGTGACCTTTCCGTTCTTCAGCTCCTTGAGGATCTGCGAAACGACAAGCTTCTTTCCAAAGACTATCTCTGCTCCGACGCTTGTTGCCTCATACAGAACAGCAAGCATAGTGTATGCATGATGGATCGGAAGGATCGCATAGAAAACATCGGTTGGATAGATATTCATATTGCACTGGGCAAGGTAGCAGTCCGATACAAGGTTGTCATGGGTCAGCATCACTCCCTTCGGAGTTCCTGTTGTTCCTGATGTGAAAAGGATTGCTGCGACATCGCTTCCATCTGCTCTCTCGAACTCTGCATCAGGCCCATCCATCTCAAGCACGAATGGATAGCTGCTTCCCTTCTCGAGCGCGAACTTCTCCAGCCCGAGCTTGCCGTCCTTGTCGAGAGAATCGATGCGCTCTGTGTCGATGAAGAGCTTTGTGACTCCTCCGAACGAGATCAGAGTCTCCATCTCACTGTCTTTCAGAAGGTAATCGAGAGGGACAACGGTCGCCCCGGAGAATATGATGCCGAAATAGGCAATTGCCCACTCAGGGCTGTTTTTGCCTGACACAGCGATCTTGTCTCCCTTCCCAACGCCCTTTGATGCAAGATATCTTGCAACCGCCTTAATCCTCTTCTCGGCTTCTGTATATGTGAATCTCTCCTCCTCAGGACTGAACGCATGGAAGCATGCATTATCTGGATAACGGAGAGTGGTGATATGGAACATCTCCTTGACGTTGGGCCACTTGCCCTGGAATTCCTTTCCCCGGAACTGATCGAGGAAGCTGTACGAATCAAAATATCCTATAGTCTTCATTCATTTTGCCTCTCAATATGCTTCTTTTGCCCCACGGCCAAGCTATTTTTGCTTTTACGGACACAATTTGTCTATATGTAAAAATCCCCATATAGGGGATTATTGCATAGTAGTAAATTACTAATCATTGCAATACCGGACATTTTTCAAAGAATCTATCCGATATTAAAACTGCATTTCCAATCAGTAAATCCTGACTGGAAACACAGAGTGGCTCATAGTGCTGGAAACCGAACGATGATTTCCGTTCCTTCCCCGAGCTTTGACTTCAGAGATACAGAAGCGTGATGGAATAAAGCTGCATGGCGGACAATCGAAAGGCCTAGGCCGGTACCGCCTGAGTTTCTTGAACGGGACTTGTCAACACGGTAGAAGCGTTCAAAGACCCTGTCCTTATCCTCATCGGGGATACCTATGCCGGTGTCAGAGACAGAGATTGCAGGGCAACCCTCGTCGCGGAATATCCTTATCACAGCCTTGCCGCCCTTCTTGTTGTATTTGATCGAATTCTCAGCGAGATTGAAGATCATCTCATCGATAAGGGACGGAGAGCCATGGATGATGCACTCTGCATCCTTTACCACTTCAAGTGAGACACCTGCAGCATTTGCCTTCTTCATCAGGCGGTCTATAACATCCTCTGCAGCTGCAGCCAGATCCACAGGCTCAAGAGCTTCATCGCTTTCGTTCTCGTCGAGCTTGGATAGCCTTATGATATCATGGACAAGCGCTATCAGGCGCTGCGACTCGCTGAAGATCTCTCCTGCGAACTCCGGAACTTTATCGCTCTGCACAGTTCCGCTCTTCAGAAGCTCTGCATATCCTGATATCGACTGCAGCGGAGTTCTGAGCTCATGGGAGACATTGGCTGTGAACTCACGCCTCAGCCTATCGCGCTCAGCCTTCTCAGTGATATCCATGATTATGATCACAGCCCCTGCTCCAGACTCCTTTTCCGATACGGGGGATGCGATGATCTGCAAAGTCTTTGAAGGACGTTCTATCACAACCTCGCCTCTCTTTCCGCGAAGCGCATCTTCAATCACTCCAGAAAAAGACTCAGAGCGGTCGATTGCAAGAATGGAATCCCCTTTCTTCACCTCCGATGCATCAAAGAGCTCCCAGGCAGCCCTGTTGACAGAAAGAAGACGCCCCTCGCCATCAATGACGGCAAGACCTTCTGACATATTGTCAGTGATGATCCCAAACTCCCTTGACCGTCTCTCTGCGTCCTCGATCTGGCTCTTTATCAGAGCCTGCTGCTTCGCAATCTTAACCAGAAGCGGAGAAAGCTCCTCATATCCCTCAGTATCCTCGGGGTGCGAAAGGTCGATCGAGTTTATCGGATCGGTGATGCGCCGGGCAATACGCATTGAGATGTACGCAGAGAATGCAAGAAGCACTGCCAGTACAAGGAAAAGAGGGAAAAGCATACCGATGACAAAGGAGAAAACAGTCTCTCCAAGCACCGCCAGACGCAGTATGTTCCCATCATATGTGCGCTCTGAAGCATAGTAATATGAGCGCATCAGCGTCTCACTCTCCCTTATATCATGTCCTGTGCCATATGCTATAGCCTCATCTATCTCCGGCCGGCCCAGATGGTTCTCCATTTCCCCAGGATCTGCCTCACTGTCATAAAGCACTCTACCATCCGGAGAGACAAGAGTGACGCGCCGGCCTGGAACATATGTGCCAAGCGCCCCGCTGTCCTCGCTGTAAGCCCTGGACAGATACTTCAGCTCCGCATCAAGATCCTCAATCACCCTGTCTGAGTATGAGAAATAGAAAATGAAAACAGAAACGGCAGCTGAAAGCACAAGTGTAGCAAGCACTGCAAGAAACAGCGCACGGAATATCTTCTTATTCATCCTTACCTCTGAACTTATAGCCGACACCCTTCACGGTCTCTATCCTCTGTCCCTCATCCCTGAGTTTCTCCCTGAGGTGCCTGATATGCACATCGACAGTCCTGTTCTCTCCATCGAATGAATAGCCCCAGACTGTGTTGAGTATGCTATCCCGATCAAGGACTATGCCCTCATTCTCCATGAGGTACAGAAGGAGATTGAACTCCTTGAGTGTCAGCTCAACCTTCTCACCACCTACCTTCACTGTGTGGGACGATGGTGAGATCACAATAGTGCCATACGAAACATCCATCCTGTCCTTAGGATGCTCATAACGGCGGAGCACCGCCTTTATGCGTGCGAGAAGCTCCATCATTCCGAACGGCTTGGCAATATAATCATCAGCCCCGCTGTCCAGACCAAGAACCTTGTCATACTCAGTTCCCTTTGCTGTAAGCATTATCACAGGGATATCCCTTAAAGATGAATCGGCACGGATCTCGGAAAGGATATCAAGGCCGGACTGTCCCGGAAGCATGATATCCAGCAAAAACAGCTCTGGCTTCACTGTCTCAAGCTTCTTCCACATCTCTTCCCCTGACTGGGATGCATCGACAGCATAGCCGCTTGTCTCCAGCGCATAACTTACAAGCTTCCTGATGGAAGGATCATCCTCAACAAGATAAATCATCGCTATTCAACCTTTGCCGGATTATTGATCCAGTCACCTGTCGCATCAAGAGCGGTGAGAACCCAGCGTGCAAGGGAAGCAGCATGATCCCCCATCCTCTCAAGATACTTTGCGATCATCAGCAGATCCGGAGCCTCCGCTGCATCCTTGTCTCCGTTTTTTATCATGTCGGTAATCGCGCTCTTGGCCTTCACGAATGCCTCATCGACAATATCATCAGATCCGACTACAGCATTGGCCTTCGCCGCATCATAGTGGACAAACGCATCGATTGCATCTGTGACCATCGCAGTTACAGAGACTATCATCGTATCCAGTCCTATAGCCTTCGGCCGATCGGAAACGGAAAGGAATGGAATGATCTCCGCTATATCTGCGGCATTATCACCTATCCTCTCTATATCCCCGACCATCTTCATTGCCGATGAGATTGTCCTCAGATCCTTCGCAACAGGCTGACGGCGAAGCAGAAGCCTCAGACAGAGAGCCTCTATCTCCCTCTCTTTCTCATCGATCTGCCTTGAGACATCAGCAACAGCTCCAAGCATCGATCTGTCATCCGAGCCAAGCGCGGATGCAAGCTTTGAAAGCGCATCCTCTGACAGGGCTCCCATCTTTATCATATTCACATAGAGCGATTCAAGCTCCGCATCGAATCTCGTTCTCATATCAGCCAAACCTTCCTGTCACATACTCCTCCGTCTTCGGATTCGACGGGTTGGAGAATATCTTCTCCGTATCATCGTACTCAATCACCTCTCCAAGAAGGAAGAAAGCGGTCTTATGCGCAATACGGAGTGCCTGCTGCATATTATGGGTGACTATGATTATAGTATATCTGTCAGCAAGTCCCATAGCCAGTTCCTCGATCTTCGCAGTGGAAATAGGATCGAGAGCAGATGTAGGCTCATCCATCAGAAGCACCTTAGGCTCTACTGCAAGCGCACGGGCTATGCAGAGTCTCTGCTGCTGACCGCCGGAAAGTCCAAGGGCGCTCTTTTTCAGCCTGTCCTTTACCTCATCAAAGAGGGATGCATCCACAAGTGCCTTTTCCACGATCTCATCGAGCTTCACTTTGCTCTTGATACCATGGGTCCTTGGTCCGTATGCGATATTGTCATAGATGCTCATCATGAATGGATTGGGTTTCTGGAAGACCATGCCGACCTCATACCTCAGTCCGTTTACATCGACCTTGGGAGAGAAGATGTCCTCTCCATTGTAAAGCACCTGGCCTTCGATCCTTACTCCGGGAACAAGATCATTCATCCTGTTGAGAGTCCTGAGGAATGTTGACTTACCGCAGCCTGATGGACCGATGAGAGCTGTTATGTTCTTCTCCTCGATAGCAAGGTTTATCTTCTTCAGGGCCTGCATTGATCCGTACCAGAGGTCCAGATCCTTGGTTTCTATAATATTCACTGTCCGTTTCTCCTTTTCATAAGCCTTCCCATGTATGAGGTGAGAAGATTTATGATCACTGTGAGGATCATGAGTATCGAGGCAATCGCGAATGCGATATCGAACTCTCCTCTCTCGCTCGCATAGACATAAAGCGCAACTGTGAGGGTCGCTCCTGCGCTGGACATTCCCTTGATGAATCCGTTGAGATTGTGTGCAAAGCCTGCAGTGAAAAGAAGCGCGGCCGATTCACTGAGGATCCTGCCAATTGCAAGGATGCATCCTGTTATTATTCCGTTTATGCACGTCGGGAGGACAACAGTACGAATCACCCTCCACTTTCCAGCGCCCAGTGCGAATGCCCCCTCCCTGTAGCTTTCGGGAACTGTCTTGAGGCTTTCCTGTGTTGTTCTCATGATTGTCGGCAGATTCATTATCACAAGGGTAAGAGCGCCTGCCAGAAGAGACGTGCCGAGCGAGCAGAACTGGCAGAAGACAAGCATGCCGACAAGACCGTAGATGATTGAGGGAATGCCTGAAAGCGTTTCAGCAGCGAATTCAATCGATTCAACGATCTTCCTGTTCGTAGCGTACTCATTCAAATATATTGCTGCCCCAACCCCGATCGGAAGCACGATCACAAGCGTTGCAATGACGATATATATCGTGTTCAGGATATCAGGAAGGATGCCTATCGTATTGCGGAGCATGCTCGGAACAGTGAAAAGAAGCTGTCCTGTTATATGCGGAAGACCGCGGAAGAGAACATAGAGTATCATGAAGCCCGTCAGGAGCGTCACGATAGCAACGGATATATAGCAGAAAGCCTTCATGAAACCGCACCATATGCGTCTGTTTCCGGATATTCTCTCTATCATTTGCTTTTTCCCCCAGTCTTAAGAACATTCAGCACTGCATTGATCAGCATGATGAAAAGGAAGAGGACTAGCGCAATCGAAAACAGCGCTTCCCTCTGGAGCCCTGATGAATAGGACATCTCCGATGCGACTGCTGTTGTAAGGAATCTGACTGAACGGAAGATCGAAGGCATGTTCGCGACATTGCCGGCAACCATCATGATTGCCATTGCCTCGCCTATTGCTCTTCCGATGCCGAGGACTATGGCAGTGAATATCCCGCTTTTCGCTGCAGGAACCGTAACACGGAAATATGTCTCTGTGCTTGTCGCCCCAAGTGCAAGCGATGCCTCCTCATACTCTCTGGGAACAGCCTGGAGCGCTGTGAGAGATACGTTTATCACAGATGGAAGTATCATGACGGCAAGCACGACTATCGCGGCAAGAAGCGTTGCGCCATCAGGTACACCGAAGAGTATACGTATTCCAGACACAAGGATTGTCATGCCGACAAGACCATAGACAACGGAAGGAATACCTGCAAGGACACCGATGCATAGCTCCATTGAATCTCTTACCTTCTTCGGTGCCATCTTAGCAAGGTATACGGCAGCAAAGAAACCGATCGGTACTCCGATTATGATAGCCCCTGCCGTACCATAGATGCTTGTGAGTATGAATGGCAGTATCCCGAATTCCGGCTCAGAAGCAGTTGAAGCCCAGCGGGTTCCGAAGAGGAACTCGACCGGGCCTATCTTCACGATGGCCGGCAGTCCTGACACCACAAGATATACCGTGATGACCAGAACCGAGCCGACTGCAACGAGACCGAGAACCAGGAATACAAGGTGGATAAGATCCTCAGCTAGCCTTCTCGGATTATCCCTATAACCCTTTGCGGCTAAAAACTGCTTTATATTCATTCCTGGTTTCCCCTGATCACTCTGCTGTAGGAACAGCACCAGCTCCAGCGATGATGGAAGCAGCATCAGCGCTTACGCAGTAGTCAAAGAACTTCTGAGCAGCTTCAGAAAGCGGTGCATCTGCCTTTGTAGCGAAGACGAATGGGCGCTGGATCTTGTACTCACCGCTCTTGACTGTATCCTCGGTAGCCACAACACCCTCAACTGTGACTGCCTTCACCTGATCGAGGTTTGAAGCAAGGGAAGCATATCCGATTGCACCAGGGTTCTGGGAAACAGCTGTTATGACAGCGCCTGTAGATGTAAGCTCCTGGCTGTATGTGCATGCATCCTCTGTTCCTGTGATGGACTCAAAACCATCCCTTGTACCAGAACCAGCCTCGCGTCCGATAGCGACAACAGGAGCATCAGGACCACCGACTTCGCTCCAGTTTGCAATCTTTCCTGTGAAGAGATCCGCAATCTGCTGGATAGAGAGATCGGAGATGCTGTTGTCAGCATTCACGATGATGGCAATTCCATCAAGCGCAACGATTGTCTGCTTAAGACCGGACTCTATCTCGCTGTCCTTGAGAGCGCGGGAGGAAAGACCGATGTCGCATCTGCCTTCAAGAGCAGCGGTGATTCCTGTTCCGCTTCCAGTAGGATTGTATGTCACATTCACGCCGGGGTTATCGATCATATACTGCTCAGCAAGGGAAAGGATAACCTTCTCCATCGATGTTGATCCGTCTGTGGATACTGAAGCGGAATTCTCTGATGAACCGCTTGCGAATGCTGAGACGGCTGCGAGAGCCACAAGCATGATAGCAATAATCTTCTTCATTTTCTTTCTCCTGTAATTCAGGGCCAGGCCCTTTATGATTACAGGAGCATCCTACAGACCATGCATTAAATAATGAGGCTGTTTATGTTAAATCTACGTAAAATCGCAATATTTAATACTTTTCTAACAATCAATGCAATTAATTGTATTGCCAATAATTATAAATGAGATTCCTGGGCGGTGATGCGTAATGGACAATTAACATAGCATACATATCCAGATCTCAGGAAACTATGATCTCCTCCTTCCACTCCGATATATTCCTGTCAGCTGATGAGAATGAAATGCCTACAGTATGCAAAGCTATGCCATAGCGCATCGCGTATTCGATGTACTTTTCTGCATAGTCCTTATCATTTATCTGCTTCATTGCACTCTCTGCGCTCCCATCCACCTTGATCTCAATGACATAGATGTTCTTCTCCTTCTCCACAGTAAGGTCTATCCGCCCGATAAGAGTACTATCCTCCGATGTGACCCTGCATCCGCATGATACGAAGAACATATGCGTCATCAGATGGTAAGGATTCTCATGCTTTTCTCTTATTATCGAGCTTGAGCACTGCCTGAAAAACTCATTGAGCGATCTGATGACACCTCCAGTATCGCCTCTCACCAGCGCTGCCGTGCCAAGGACTATCATCTTCCCTACCTCATAATCGCTGCTCGCATAGAGCTCTGCCAGATTCCCTGTGAATGTGGATGCTATCTCCATATTCGGGTATCCGAGCACAGCCCCTCCTGGCAATGGCTCTGCTATGGTGAGGTATCCCGAGTAATACAGCAGGGCAAGAACATTGCCCTGGGAAAGACTGGACTCCGAAAGCCGGGAGATATCAAAGGTTGTCAGATTCCGCTTCAGCAAAACCATGTTCTCCGTATCCATTCCCGTGATGTCATACCGCTTCGCAAGCTCAACAGCCATAGTGGATACACCTGTATCCTCCCAGTAGTTCCTGAAGATGCAGTCATCGGAGAAGAATGAGCCAAGAGATACAGGGTTGTATACCCTCGTCTCAGAGTCAGGCGAGAAGCGGTAGCCATCATAGTAGTCCTTTATAGCCTTAATAAACCCTTCCCTTGTCCTGTATCCGCACCTCTCCCAGTTCTCATCTATCCCTTCAGAGAAGAACCTCTCCACCTCCTCTT
>CALXKZ010000041.1 GCA_944389065.1 uncultured Spirochaetaceae bacterium | reverse complement strand
TGGAGGAAGTCCTTCCTCCTGTTCCTTGCCTTCTTATGGAGCTTCCCGATTTTGTGTTTCTGCTCCCAGTAGTTAGCAGAGCCATACTTCATCCTCGAGAACCTCCTCTGTTCCTTCGCAATCCTCTTCTCAAGATTGCGGTACCAGCGGATGTCCTCTGCAGTGATGTCGTTATCCCCGGAAGAGGAGACGACCAGGGAAGGCATTGAGTAGTCAAAGGTCTCGACCTTCTCGGATTCCCTCTTCATCTCTGTCGGCCTTGTTTCCACATCGCACGTCAGCGATATGAAGAACTTCCCGCTTGCCGTCTCCTTTATCGTCGCATGCTTCATCCTCCACTCATCCGGTATGCTACGGTGGAGTATGATGCGTACTCTTCCAAGTTTCGGCAGCTTGATGTAGTTCTCTCTATCGCCTTTGTGAATAATCTCAATATTGTTGTTTATCCAGTTGGTGGTATAGGACCTCTTGTCCTTTCTCTTCGCCCTGAACCTGGGAGCGTTTCCTTTCGGGAATAGCTTCCTGCATGCCTGGTTAAGGTTCAGCTGTGTGTTTATGAGTGCCATCGAATCAACTTCTGAAAGGAATGGGTTATCCTTCTTCAGATGTGCAGGAGTAGTATTGAGGAGCTTGCCTTTGTTTGCCTTCTCATAGGCTATGCGTTCATCAAGAAGATGGTTCCAGACGAAGCGGCAGCATCCAAAGGTCTTCCAGATAAGGATCTTCTGTTCTTTTGCCGGGTTTATACGGAACTCCATGCACTTGGAGATGACGATGGCCTCAGCCTTTTCTTCCATCATAATCCTCTCCCTGCGTGCGGATGTATTCCTTCAGGATCTCAAGCGGTGCGCCTCCTGCTGTTATGAGACAGTAGCTCCTTGACCAGAAGCATTCATTCCAGAGCTTGTTCCTTATTTCCGGAAAGTCCTTCTTCACCAATCTTGATGAAGCTGCCTTGTAGGCATTGATGAACTTCGATATCTCACTGTCGGGCTCAGCCTTGAAGAGTATATGGATATGGTCCTTGTCATGGTTCCATTCTGAAAGAGTTATCTTGTACTTGGGCGCAATATAGCAGAATATGTGCCTCAGATACTCCGATATTACATCGGTGATGACTTCCCTTCTGTATTTCGTGATGAGCATGAGGTGATAGCTGAGGCTGAACACCGAATGGTTGTTCCCATCAAGCTGCGTCATTATGTAGCTTTTCTCTCTGCTCATCCTGCAATAAGGATAACACAGGTTTGATATTCATGAAGATATTTCTTTGATGTAAACGAATTATCTTTCTACCGCTGATTGGCTGAATGCCTTGGATATGAAAGGATTCTCTTCTCCAATCCTCCTTGCTGTCAGCCGGAACATCACGCACCCGTCAGGACATACGATATCCTTCACATGCTTGCCGGAACCCCCGGCATTCCTCAGGTCGCCGCCGCTTCTAATGGCTTCCATCAGCGGATAGAGCATCATCATCGTCTTCCCGAGATGCAATGGCCTTCCTGATTCACAGGGCAGCCATAGGTGCAGGAATACTTATCACCGATTTCCTTACCATTGCGGCATAGGCCTTCTGGCTTATCGCCTCTCAGATACCCTGTAACCTCAACTTCGAACTCATATTCTTCATTCAACCATTTCTTCATATTGCAATCTTATCATGCCCGATGTTTCTTCCTCCATTCCTCTCCACCTTTCGCCTCACTTAGAAGGAGGAGACTCCTGGAGAGGAAGGTTGAATATTTGCTGTCAGCGGCGTGAAATATATTCTTTGCAAGCGTATCCGCATAGCCACCGGCTCCTGATTCCCTCAAGCAAGATCACTATCGATACTGCATCTCTGTAATTCAGGCCTCTCTGATTTACGGTCTCAGTGTATTTTCTGGAAAGACCAATTCAGACCAGAAGACTTATATCCAGTCTTGATTTCTGCAGAGGCAGCCACAATAAAACCGCTGGGGATTGCCAGCGGTCTCTATCAATCAGGGGATGATATCCTACTCGACGATTGCGAGGATATCTGAATAGCTGAGGATGAGATAGTCCTCGCCATTGTCCTTGATCTGCGTTCCAGCATACTTGTCATGGACGATCTGCTGACCGGCCTTTACCTTGATTGTCTCGTCATCGCCTACTGCAATGACTGTTGCGATCTGTGTCTTCTCCTGAGCTGTCTGCGGAATGTAGATTCCGGAAGCAGTCTTCTCCTCGGTCTCCTTAGCCTTTACAAGAACTCTGTCACCAAGCGGTATGATCTTCATTTGCTTCACCTCTGTCTATTGTAATCAGATCCTATGGGATCACTAATGGAATATACTTATCAATCGGCCAAACGGCAAGTGGAGAACGTGAAAATAGCGAACTTCACGATTTCCTCACATTCCCTATTAACTTTCCAGGATTCCTTATTATATTGAAAACGTGGTGGAATAATATGGATGCACTCAGTATCGCATATATAAGAAAAGGGAATCTGGAAGCAAAGGCAAAGATGTACAGGGAGGCTTTCGAGGATTACTCTGCGTCTCTCCTTTCCAGGCTTTCCGGTGTCGATATGACGCTTGAGTTCGTCGCATTCTACCGCTATCAGCTTCTGTCCTATCTGAAGGCGAAGCCGGTGTTCACTCTGTCCCTGCCTGAAGGCGACATGATCTCCGATCTGATTGCCGATGCATACAAGTCCTTCCTCGATGCAGTGGATGATTCTCCGTTCAATATCTCCGGAGAGGGGAGGAAGAATCTTCTGCAGTCGGTGAAGATCGTATTTCCGTGGCAGAATGACACAGAAGAGCTTCCGGGATCTATCTGAGTGTCATAATGATACACTTTCCTCTCTCTTCCATCGATGAGTATCATTCTGACCCTTTATACTTCTTGTCTCCATATTGCTTGTTTTGATTCAATTCTTTGTATTATAAATAAATAGTTGTTTTGGCATGCATCCTGCAGGTAAAAAGGTGTAAGCAATTCATGCAGGAGGTAACGCCATGGAAGCAAGAAATATCGAGATGATGGAGAACGACAATGAGGTCCTTTCCGTATATCTCAGGGAAATAAACAGGATTCCGCTTCTTTCATACGATGAGGAGTATGAGCTTGCTCTCAAGGCGAAAGCCGGTGATAAGAGCGCACGCGACAGGATCATACAGTCGAATCTGAGATTCGTTGTATCCGTTGCGAAGAAATTCCGCGGGAACGGTCTTCCGCTTTCCGATCTTATAGATGAGGGGAATATCGGGCTGATAACAGCTCTCGATAAGTTCGAGCCGGAGAAGGGCTACCACTTCATATCATACGCTGTATGGTGGATCAGGCAGTCGATCATGAAGGCGATATCCGAGAAGTCAAGGGCTGTCCGTCTTCCTCTCAACAGATCCAATGAGCTCATGCAGATCCAGAAGGCGCAGAAGAGCCTTATGCACGAGATGGAGAAGACATCTCCTAATGCATCGGAGATAGCTGAGATCACAGGGCTTGATGAGAAGCTTGTCGATGAGCTTCTTGCAATCAGCCAGGATATCGTCTCATTCGACAGTCCTGTGAGGAAGGATGACGAGAGCGATTCCACATTCGGTGACTTTATAGAGGATGAGGCCGACGGGCCGGAGTCACAGGTCATCGACAGCTCACTCCGTGATGAAGTGAGATCGATACTCTCTGTTCTTTCCGATAAGGAGCGCGCGATAATAACGATGCGCTTCGGGCTTGATGGATCGAAGCCGAAATCACTCAAGGAGATCGGCGAAGGCTATGGCCTGACGAAGGAGAGGATCAGGCAGATTGAGAAGAGGGCGCTTGAGAAGCTGAAGGCAGCCTCAGAGAAGAAGGATCTCAGAGCATTCAGCGTAGCCTGATCATCCGGAGATTGAATTGACGTGGTCGCGGATGGCTCTGAATGACTCTTCGGAGATGACGTGCTCGATTCGGCACGCATCCTCCTGGGCAGTCTTCGGATCCACCCCGATTCTCTCGAGATACTCTGAAAGAAGCTTATGTCTTTCATAGATTGTTTCGGCAATCTTCTTCCCGCTCTCAAGCAGCCTGACAGATCCAGTGCTTGGATTGACTGTTATATAGCCATTCGCGCTCAAAGTCTTCATGGCCCGGCTTACGCTGGGCTTTGAGAATCCCATCTCTTCCGCTATATCTATGGACCTGACGATCTCAAGCTTCTCGGAGAGCCTGAGTATTGTCTCAAGGTACATCTCCCCTGATTCATGAAGTGTCATATGCTTTTACCTCATGATATATCATACCCTATAATCCGGAATTTTTCTCCAATATTTGGAACAATGTTTCATTCTTATTCGATAATTATCTATATATACAGGAATTATAAACGCAATATTACTCAATTCTATTGACCTGTTACCTTCTCCGGATTACCATTGCCCTGTAAAACGAAATTAGGAAGTATAGCATGGCAGAGAAGAAAAAGTATGTGTATTTCTTCGGCTCAGGAAAGGCCGAGGGCAGCGCTGACATGAAGGGGCTACTTGGGGGAAAGGGAGCCAATCTTGCTGATATGACCTCTATCGGTCTTCCAGTTCCGCCGGGATTCACGATCACTACAGAGGCATGTGCTTTCTGGGATAAATACAATGCATACCCAGAGGGAATGAAGGAAGAGGTTCTTGAGAATCTCCGGAAGCTTGAGGATATGATGGGCGCAAAGCTCGGCGACAAGGAGAATCCTCTTCTTGTATCGGTCCGTTCCGGTGCTGCGCAGTCGATGCCGGGAATGATGGACACCGTTCTCAATCTCGGTCTCAATCCCGATTCCCTTGAGGCTCTTATAAAGAAGACAGGCAATGAGCGCTTTGCATGGGACAGCTACCGCCGTTTCATACAGATGTTCGGCGATGTCGTCATGGGCGTTCCTCATGAGAAGTTCGAGTATGCCCTCCAGGCAGTGAAGGACGAGAACGGAAAGCACTTCGATACAGAGCTCGATGTCGATAATCTCAAGGATGTGATCAGACGCTATCTCATCATATACAAGAAGGCGACAGGCGAGGAGTTCCCGACCGATCCTGAGTACCAGCTTTTCAAGACAATCGATGCAGTCTTCAGATCATGGAACAATGACAGGGCTATCAAATACAGGCTCATGAATGACATCAGAGGGCTTCTGGGAACTGCTGTAAACGTCCAGTCGATGGTCTTCGGCAATATGGGCGAGTCCTCCGGTACTGGCGTTGCATTCACACGTGATCCATCATCTGGCGAGAACAAGTTCTACGGCGAGTATCTCATGAACGCACAGGGTGAGGATGTCGTTGCAGGCATAAGGACTCCGCAGAAGATCGATACTCTTCTGAAGGTCAATCCAGGTGTTTATGAGCAGCTCTGCGGGATCCGCGAGATCCTTGAGAAGCACTATCATGATATGCAGGATATAGAGTTCACGATCCAGGAAGGAAAGCTCTATATGCTCCAGACGAGGAATGGAAAGAGAACGATCTTCGCATGGCTCAGAAGCCAGGTGGAAATGGTAGAGGAGGGGCTCATTGACAAGAAGACAGCTGTCTCCCGCGTTCCTGCATCGGAGTTCAACAAGCTTTTTGCGCCTATTCTCGATACATCCTACATCCGTGAGCTTTCGCTCAAGGAAGCCACACATGGTCTTAATGCATCCCCGGGAGGAGCATGCGGTGAGATCTATTTCACAGCAAAGGATGCCGAGGAAGCCTCTGCGATGGGTAAGGATGTCCTTCTTGTAAGAACGGAGACCTCTCCTGAGGATATCGGGGGAATGGCCGTTTCCAAGGGAATCGTCACATGCCGCGGCGGCATGACAAGCCATGCTGCTGTCGTTGCAAGAGGAATGGGATGTCCATGCGTCTCAGGTTGTGGTGAGATCCACATCGATGAGATAAAGAAGACTCTTGAGATCAACGGACAGAAGCTTACAGAAGGCGATTACATGTCAATCGATGGATTCACAGGAGCTGTCTATGCGCAGAAGATTCCTGTAAAGCCATCTGAGATCATGCAGGTTCTTGAAGGAACTATGAAAGAGTCCGAGTCGGTGCTTTACCAGAACTACAAGAAGTTCATGGGCTATGTGAGCGAGCTCAAGACGATGGCTGTCCGTACCAATGCCGATACGCCCGCGGATGCTCATCATGCGGTGCAGCTCGGAGCTGAAGGCGTCGGACTCTGCCGCACTGAGCATATGTTCTTCGGCGGTAAGAGGATCATATCGATGAGGAAGATGATCCTTGCAGATACATACGGTGAGAGGCAGATCGCCCTTTCCGAGCTTCTTCCAATGCAGAGAGAGGACTTCATCGGAATATTCCGTGAGCTCAAGGGACTTCCTGTGACAATCCGTCTTCTGGATCCGCCGCTTCATGAGTTCCTGCCGAATGACCATACATCACGCCATGAGATGGCTCTGCAGCTTGGAACGACGGTTGAGACGATCTCGAAGAAGATCAATGCGCTCCAGGAGTTCAATCCTATGCTCGGCTTCCGCGGATGCCGTCTTGCGATTGTCTATCCAGAGATACTTGAGATGCAGGTCAGGGCAATCATAGAAGCTGCGATAACAGTAAAGAGACAGGGACTCGAGGTCCATCCTGAGATCATGATTCCTCTCGTAGGCATCTATAAGGAGTTCCAGTTCTGCCGTGAGCATGCGGAGAAGGTCATAGCAAAGGTCTTTGAGGAGCAGAGCCTCAAGGTCGATTATAAGATCGGTACGATGGTTGAGGTTCCTAGGGCAGCAATCACAGCAGATGAGATTGCAAAGGATGCTGAGTTCTTCTCATTCGGCACAAATGACCTGACACAGATGACCTGCGGTTTCTCCCGTGATGATGCCGCATCATTCCTGTCGCACTATGTCAATGATCCGGATAAGCAGTTCTATCCATATGATCCGTTCCAGACAATAGATTTCGATGGAGTCGGAAAACTCATAAAGATGGCAGTAGGTCTTGGCCGCGGTGTAAGAAAGGGAATGAAGATGGGTATCTGCGGAGAGCATGGCGGAGATCCGAAGTCGATCGCATTCTGCCAGTCTGTAGGACTCGATTACGTTTCCTGCTCACCGTTCAGGGTTCCTATCGCACGCCTTGCCGCTGCACAGGCTGCAATAGCAGAGGATGCAGAATAACAGAGCACTCAACGCTTCAGGGGCTTGCCAGATGGCAGGCCTCATTTTTTAGCGGATTCAAAGCTGAGAATGTCAGAAAGGCAGGTTCAGGCCGTATATAATATAGGGGCAGATGCAAGCTGCTCCTGAAGGAGGACTATATATGGCAATGTTCAGCATGAAGGAGAAGCTTGAGATACTGAGGGATATGACTCTGGAGGATGATATCTTCTTCTCCTGCTGCCTTGCGGGAAGCAATGAGTGCGCATCCCTGATGCTCCACATAATACTCGGCCGCGATGATCTCTCTGTAACAAAGACAGAGACACAGAGATGGATGCATAATATCCTGGAGCATTCGGTGAAGCTCGATGTGCATGCAGCCGATGCTATGGGAAATCTGTACAACATAGAAATACAGAAGGATGAGAGAGGAGCTGAGAGGAAGCGGGCGCGCTACTAGTGTGCCAGTTCGGTGCATGTGACATAGACAGGTGAAACTCCTGTCCCGGCAAAGCCTAGCCAGCAGCCGGTATCCAGTCCTTGGATGCGAAGCCGTGAGGTCAGCATTAAGCGTAGGACGGAAAGCATGAGAGCCATAACACAAGTGAAGCGATTGAGCCTCGTTAAGCCGAGAAGTGGAAGCCGATGCTCTTAGTAACAGCAGCAGGCAGCAACATCATATACCGCAGGGCGAGGGAATGATGGGTTCCACCGGGGTCGGAGAGCATGGCGAGCATGCAAGGTGTTATATGCATACCTGGGAGGTCTGCCTGATTCTGTGAGGACAGTAAACAGAGCTGAAGTCTATGAACGGAAGAGGCCTGTGAACATCAGGCAGAAGTCAGACCATCTCATAGTAGTGATGAAGCATGTGAAAGCATGTGGAGCGAAGGGGATGGCAAGTCAGTGATTCCGAGATGGGAACATGGTCACACAGGAGGTGAAAGAGCCATGGAAACGGGAACCGAGGGAATAAGGCTACAGTCTCGGACATATACGAGGGTGGAGAACCTTATGAGGAATGTGAACAGGGAAAGCCTTATAGCTATGCACCTGAAACAACCGGCCGAAAAAGCAAAGGGTGTGGATGGAATAGGCAAGGCAGAGTACGGCGAGAATCTGGAAGGGAACATCAGCAATCTTCTTGATAGGATGAAGAGGTTCTCATACAGGCCATTGCCAGTACGGAGGACCTATATTCCGAAGGCGAATGGGAAGATGAGGCCGTTGGGCATACCTTCATACGAGGATAGACTCGTGCAGGGTGTCATGGCAGATATTCTCAATGCTGTATACGAAGAGAGGTTTCTCGACTGTTCATATGGATTCAGGGCAGGAAGGAACGCCCACGATGTGGTGAGGGCTATCGACAATGCTGTGATGAGGAACAGAGTGAACTATGTTCTGGAAGCGGACATCAAGGGATTCTTTGATAACGTTGACCATGACTGGCTCATCAAGTTCCTAGAACATGACATTGCTGATAAGAACTTTATCAGATACATAAAGCGCTTCCTGATTGCTGGAGTGATGGAAGACACTCAGTTGCAGGACAGCGACAAAGGCACACCGCAGGGTGGACTGATAAGCCCTGTGCTTGCCAATGTCTATCTGCACTATGTGTTGGACCTGTGGTTTGAGAAGGCAGTGAAGCCTAAGCTTAGAGGATATTCATGCTATTTGAGATACGCAGATGATTTCCTTATCCTCTTCGAAAACATGGATGAGGCGGAGCGTGTGCTGGAGGCAATAAGGGTCCGCATGGAAAAGTTCTCGCTTGAGCTTGCGGAGGAGAAGACGAAGATTCTCCCGTTCGGGCGGCTCAAGGGTACAAGGGAGAGCTTCGATTTCCTAGGATTCACCTTCTCCAATGGCAAGACACGCAACGGATACTATAGAATACAGGTCTCCACAAGCAAGAAAAAGCTCAAGGCGAAGAGGCAGGCAGTCAAGGAATGGCTCAGAGTGAGGATGCATAAGCCGATTGATGAGACCATGAAACTGCTGAACCTCAAGCTTCAAGGCCACTGCAATTACTATGGAGTTAGCGGAAATCTGAAAAGCATCGCTAAATTCTATAGATATGTGCTGAGAAGATTCATGAAAACCATGAGGCGGCGTAGCCAGAAGGACAGATTCCCATGGCCCAAACTGCAACGCATATGGGATTATTACATCACACCACCTTCAATAAAGGTACGGATATGGAGCTGAATGCTGGCTTGAAGAGCCGTATGCGTTAATTACGCACGTACGGTTCTGTGCGGGGCTACTCGCAGGGGCATCCCTGCGAGGGTCTACGCGATCAGCGCCATGATCGACAGCAGGGCACTCGGGAAGAGAGATGGCTATGAGAGCCTTCCTGAGTCCTATGTGATCTTCATAACAAGGGGAGATGCCATAGGGGAAGGCAATGCTCTAAGCACAATAGAACGGACGGTTCTGGAATCCGGCAAGAGATTCAGGGATGGAAGCCACATAGTATACGTAAGCTCATCGCTTGCTGATGAGGGAACCGATCTCGGGAGATTGATGCATGACCTGAGGTGTTCCGATCCGGACAAGATGCACTATAATGAGCTCAGGGAGAGAGTGGCATACTACAAGAAGGAGATGGAGGGGATAGAGGATATGAGCGGAAAGTTCGAAGAGATAATGCAGAGAGTGGTTGATAGGGAAGTGAAGAAAGAGGTTCAGAAGGCAAGGACTGAGATTCTGATGGAAGGACGCGCAGAAGGTGAGGCTAATGGACTTCAGAGAGGACGCCAGGAAATTGCAAGGAGTATGGTAAGGGATGGATTGATTCCTCTTCCGAAAATTGCGGAGTATTCAGGGCTTACCATCAGTGAGGTTGAGAACCTCCGGAATAGTCTTCGCTGATTATCTTATGATAACTCTGAGAAAGAGTATCTGTTCTTCTTGGTATTGGCAGAATGCATAGTTCTGGATATGCTTTTGAGTGCAGGAGTATATCCAGTCAGGGATAATGATGCACACTCTAGTTGTTTCACTCCCAATAGCTTAAAGTAAAATGGAAACCTTCCTTAAAATGAAGGAAATGATGAATATCGCATTGAGATATAAGGCAACTTTGTTTGTTGTAGTTATCGAACATAATTAAGAGACAGTGTATTAACAACCCGTTGAAATTAATCATAATAGGGTGCAATATGTATGTATATTTAGGAGGAAACAATGAAAAAGGCTAAGAAATTCATTGTAATGTTATTGGTTCTTGTTATTGCAGCATCTCTTATGATTTCATGCAGCAATTCATCTCCTGAACCGAAGCTGAATATAACAGCTGAAGATGTTGTAAATGCTGAGTATGCAACTGATTTCTCGACGTTATTTGGTCTGCTTAATACGTTTGGAGGAATAGGGGATCTTCCTGTCGGAGAAGAAACGGATTTTGTTATCATGGGTGTGAATATCGGTAAAGTAACCGTGAAGTCATATGATGAAGAGAATAAAAGCTATGCATACGAAGCAACATTCAAGGCAGGATCCCATTCTGATGAGAATAAGACAGTGACTGTTACTGTTGGCAATGATATCAGCATTGAATATGAACAGAATGGCGAGAAAGGTAAGCTCTCTGCTCTTATGAATGGTGGAAGCAGCCTTAATGTTGATGTTGTAGCAGGAATATTAAATCTGAATATTTCTGCAGAACTCCCATTTGATCTCTATGAAGATAGCTCAAGCGTTAAAGTCGGAGATAATGTATATTCTGCTGATGATCGGCTTGAGCTCATGGATTTCTGCAATTCTCTTGATGAGATCATTGATGGAATGGGAACTGATGGGACTATTCCTTCAGAGCTGAATGATGAGGAAGATGGAAGCTTTGCTCTTACAAAGACAGCTGGTACAGATGAAGCATGGTCCGATACAACATACGAAGGAACAATCACAACGATTTCTGATGATTCATATGATGTTATTGTTTCTGTTCATGCAGAGAATAATGCATGGTCTTACAGCGCAATATCGATTGATGGAAAAGAAGCCAGTGCATCTGCTGTAGAGAAGATCAATACACCATATATCAATCTTCTTTGATGGTATTCTGCCATTGATGAGCCCTGCAGTTGCCGATGCTTTGCAGGGCTTTTCTGATAACCAGGACCCTGTGTTCTGAATGTGAATTTCCATATTTTGGGAGGAAGGGAATACTTAGCTTTTCAAGGAAAAGCAAGGCATTACACAAAAATCCTGAATAGTCCGAAAAGGGGGATTCTCACACCTGCTGATTTGGCCTACTATATTTCTGGATATAAAAGTATCTCAATTCCTCATCCTCGGATTTATCTGACGAAGCCTCGCGTATGCGAGGTTTTGTTCTGAAAAAAGCCTTCCCGGAGGAAGGCTCGTAAACCGATTTGTTTCTTACTCAGATCTCAGTGCCAGGAGTTGGCTCCGGGGTCTCTTCCTCAGAAGGAACTTCCGGCTCAGGTGCTGGTGTATCTGGCTCGAGTTCCTCAAGCTTATCTTCGAGTGCCTGGATATCGATTTCCTCTTCGTTTACCAGTACTTTCAGCTCCCCTGATGTCACTACGATATCAGGCTCAGCGCCTTCTCCTTCGATATTCACAGTGAGCACTGCATCTGTTGCAGCAAGAGAGAGCGTAGTAGCATTTGTTCCTACTGTTCCGATGATATCAACAGTGCCATCTGCCTCGATTGAAGTGACTGTAATCCCTTCGAGAGCTGTAAAATCCATATTCTCGATCAGTTCCTTGATCGGAGGTGCGGACAAAAACTTGGACCTAGAAATAAAGGAAAGATGAATAGATGTACGCATTGGAAGAGAGAATTAAAGCAGTAGAGCTGTATTTCAGGTATGGCAGGAAAGCAGCAGCTGTCATAAGG
>CALXKZ010000040.1 GCA_944389065.1 uncultured Spirochaetaceae bacterium | reverse complement strand
ATTTATATTCTCTCATACTGTAAGTATTTATTTTCTATGCATTATCCATATAATGTCAGAAACAAATTGTTTTTCTGAAAACATACCAATGATATCAAACAATAACACCTGAATTTATAAATCAGCTGCTGATTATTGAAATCAATGTCTTTAATCATGTGATGTTTACACTTTTGATACAATCGGGATTTTGAGGCATATCTCAGCAACACAATTTTCACCAAGATTATTCTTTTTATTACAATGAATTATAAATTAGATATCATCTTTGGATAAGCATCGCTATAGAGATTAACAGGAAGATGTCGATGAGGAAAACCAGTCCTCTTATGTGCTTTCAAATTCTTTAGCCACCCATATGGGTATTTGCGTTTCATTGTGTGAATTTCGTTTCAGGGTTCAAATTGAGAGAGGCGGAGTCACCTACCCCGCCTCTTTCCATCAATATCACCAAAAATATAATTAACAGATCATTCACAAGGAAGAAACAAGCAGAGGCATAATACAGTGTAGACTCTTAGTATGGATCGAAACACAGGTTGCTTAGCAAATGCTGTAAAGCTTTTGGTGAATATCATATTCACATTCGTGTTCCTCATTACTACTGATTTCAATAATCAGACTCTTGAACCAGAGTCGAGAAAGTTCTTTCTTTTATCGGTTGTCTTCTTCATATTTGGCCTTATTCTGCTCGATGCAATTATCAGGCGCATTTTCAGGTTCCTGTGGTTCAATCGGGCTCTCAGCCTTGCCGTGAATACAATCATATGCTATGCGGTCAACCTCAATATTCCGATTGGCAGAGGTGAAACATGGGATGAGATTATGATTATCTCACAATGGTTCGGTGTTTCCGCTGTTCTCGCATTATGGAGTGCAGTTCTCGCATTATGGACCATCCTGGGAAATTACTTTGCATGGAAAATGGCAAGGAATATGGAGAGCTCAATAGAACCGTTACCAGACAGCTATTGCTTTCTGAAGGATAACGGAAAGATGATTGAGCTGAGAAACTGCATCAGATTCAAGGACTACCAGACATCGCTAAGGATGGTCCTGAAAAGCAAGGAGATACGGAAATGCTTCAGGAGAGGCCCTATCAGAAGGTTCCTGGTTAAACATACATGGAACAGATATCTCAATATGGCGACGAGGATCGTTGCTGCATATCAAGGAAGGAAACTACTGGGGTACATCCTGTTCCGCTACGATGAAGATGAGACGATTCTATTGGATGTGCTGACGATTCCTGCAACCATCATAATAAGATTGCTCTTCCCTTCATACAGATCCCTGAGCAATGCAGATGCCGAGATGGTCAGTGAATACAGGAAGACGCATGAAAGCGCAGGCGCAATACTCCTTATCGCAGCTTCATCTGACGCTGAAGGAATGGAAATAAGGAAAGCAATACTTGAGGAGCTGGAAAAGGCCGAAAAGGACAGGGAAATCTGTATCCTTACCAATGGGGAGAATTCCAGATTCCTCGAGGAAAATGGCTTCAGGAAGGTTGCGGAGAGGAATATCAAGGCACGGAAAAGAAGCTTCATACGCATGCTCTATTCCAGAGGGATCGAGCCTTTGGAATCGGCACCCACCCTACAGGGGCCTCAGCACTATCAATGGGTGTGATTCTGTCACAATAGGCAGTGCCTATGACAAGCCTATCATCCGGTTCCAGCTTCATCAGAACCTCCTTGGCTTTCGTCAGTGCCTCACGCACATCGGGATAGCACACATCCAGATGTCATCATTGTTTCCGAACTCGATACATACCGCTTTGACGATGCGGATGTAATCCGGGACCTTGTACTTTTTGGACATATAAGTACCCTCCAATAGTCTATACGCCTTAAGTCCCAGTTTTGGTCAGGATTTCTCCAAAATTTGTTTCAAAAGATTCAAAGAACTTTCTTCCGAAGGATCATTTGTGCCAAGTTCTCCTCGAAAAGCTTTTGACAATATGGAGTTTTTTATACTTTCAATTTGTTGTATTGTTCCTCCAACTTTTGTCGCTACCAATTCGGTAGATTGCAATATTGAATTAAGAATTTTCAATATTTCAACCTGTTCTGTAATGGAAGGCAAATTAAGTTTTATCGAACCTAATTCTCTTGAATTTATATTGTTAATACCTGCCGATGATTTAGCTTTCTTAAACATTTGCATTCTGGCTCTAGATGAATTCAAAAAGTAAACTAAAAATTCGGGCAATACTCTGCTAGATACACGGATACGAATTAAAAAAGAAGCATATGCATATTGTGAGTTTAGTTTTGGAACAAGGACACTTTTTCCAACCAAGTCACGACTTCCATTCGAACGAATAATTAATATATCACCCTCGTGAATTTGGCTCTCACTGGGAACATTAGAATGAGATAAGAATTTCATATCCTCAAAACTTAATCCTTGATCAGTGATATTAGGTATGCGAAAAACAGGCATTCCTTTAAATGAATAATCACTTTTCTCCGATGTTCCATATTTGAAATCTGAAACAATTTCTCTCATAGTAACGAGCTTCCACTCATCAATTTTTATGTTATTTGCTTCTCTCCATTTCTTTGTCAGCTCTCCTGTAAATGCTTTATGAAGTATCGCAGCCTTCCTGAGTTCCATTCCATCAAGCACTGATTGTACCTTATCTTTGACTTCATCCAGCTTAGAGAAAAGGCTTTCTATCCGATCAACAATACGTTTCTGCTCTGTTATTGGAGGGATTGGAATAGGATAGGTCTTAATATATTTTGGCTGAGCTCTCATCAATGAACCACCAACCCCTGATACATTCTTTAATAAAATTTTGCGAAAAACGGGGCTGCGGAAATACCACATCAAATAATCTGAATTCAATTCGTCATTTCTTACGACAACCCACTCTGAAGAAGCTAGAAGATCATTGTCAGTAAATTTGCTAACTTTCCAAACTCGATTAATTCTAGGATTGATTTTACATAACAGCACATCGCCAAGCTTTACACATTGTTTTGTAGAGCCTATATCATTTCCACTAATAATTTCTGGATAGTTATTAACGCTACTCGGCACACTATAAAGCTCAAACATAGTGTCTTGAAACTTGCTTGGATCTATTGCACAAGAGTCATAAGTGTTTACTGCTCCGACTGTAGTCCAGCACCAATTTATAGGAACTGTATACGGCCGTTTTGTTTCCGGAACTAGTGCTTCATGCATAGAGTCGATTGTATTCTTCTGGCTTTTCATCACCTTAGTTTCTCCAGAGCTTTTAACTCATTAATAACACTCTTAAGAAGATCAACAGCCTCCTCCAGATCAGAAGCTGCTTCTTCTGCACTCTCTATAGGATCCGGAAGCTCTTCATACTCCAAAATCGAATCATCACGAATCAATCCAAGATCGAGGGAGTTCCCCTTCTCTGCAATCTGTTCTCTAGTGAAAACACTCCATCTCTCATCCTTAATCGCGCTTCTATCAGCAGCCTCATAAGCTTTCTCGAAGTCTACAAAATGCTCTTTTTTCAAAGAATTAGTCTTGCCAAAGCTTGGCATATTGGTTCTCAGATCATAGAACCAGACTTCCTTTGTATTTCCCTTATCTGTTTTCCCGCGGGTAAAAAACAAGACATTTGTCTTCACTCCATGTGCATAAAAGATACCAGTTGGCAGCCTTAAGATAGTATGCAGATTGCACTTATCCATAAGATCGCAACGTATCTTTTCTCCATCACCATCTGCAAACAATACATTATCAGGCAGGACCACAGCAGCACGGGCTTTTCCATCAGCTTTAAGGCTTCTATAGATATGCTGCAAGAAGTTGAGCTGCTTGTTGCTTGTCGGGAATGTGAAATCGTCACGGTTTGTACGCTCCCCTCCCTTCTTTGTTCCAAATGGAGGATTTGTGAGAACAAGATCGAAATCATGCATCTGTTTTCCGAAACTTGAAAGCGTATCTCCCAGAAAAATCTCCCCATCAATATCATGAAGCATCGCATTCATGAGAGCAAGTCGATGAGTATCAGGAACAAGTTCACATCCTGTAAACGCCTCTTCCCTTTCAAACTTAGCCTCATCAGCGCTTAGATCATAAAAATCATCTGTATTGTCCCGAACATACTGGCTAGCTGCTATCATAAATCCGAAAGTACCACAGGCTGGATCATTGCAGCGTTCCCCCGGCTGCGGCTTCATCATCCTTGTCATTACATCGATCAGAACACGCGGAGTAAAATACTGTCCTGCTCCAGACTTTTTCTCATTGGCATTCTTCTCCAGCAAACCTTCATAAAGATTGCCCAATCCCTCTTCTCTGGCTGAGAACCAATCAAGCTCATTAATAGCTGTGATAATGCTCTCAAGATTGCCTGGTTTTCTAATATCTGTCTTTGCATCCTGATAGATTTCTCTGACTCTGCCTATACAATATGATCCAAATAATCTAAGTAGATCCTTGTAATACTGATACAGTTCAATTCCTGATTTTTTTACAAGAATGTCCCAGCTATATGAGAGAATGACCTTCTTATCAATATTCTGTGCTTCCTGCTCATGAGTAAGATTATCTCCTTTAGCCAAAACTATTCCGTCAGAGAATTTACTCTCAACTCCGGTTTCATTTGCCATCTTAAGGAAAAGAATATATGTAAGCTCTGTAACATACTGGTGATATGTAATCCCATCATCTCTCAGCACATTGCAGAGATTCCAAAGCTTTGCGACAATCTGCTGTGTTGTCATGCCGATTTTCCTCCATCATCATAAAGGTACTCATTCAGCTCAAGTACAACATCTTCCAGTTTATTCTGGAATATCCTGTTTATTCTATTGAAACCGCCCTCTGCCTTGAAACGGCTGTCATCATCAAATGTCTGGACATTCAGTACCGATTCCTCAATCAGATACTTCTCCATGCGATTGATCCAGTTCAGTTCCTGCTTCGAGAAAACATGGGCCTTTTTAAGTTTATCAACGGCCTGATGTATCTTAGCCTCATGGCTCATAATAGACGCACCAAGAGCATAGCGCCTGATAAGGCTGATTATATCAGCGGCAATATCCTCATTTGTGACCTCTGAGATAGCAGTATTAAGCTGCTGTGCAGTGAATCCTGCTCTATCAAGGGTCAATTTAAGTCCTTTGAGACTATCGCGTGTAAGATCCCGCGGCCTTGTGCAGATTATATTAAGGGCCGCAATCTTATTCCTATTATCTTTGATATATTCAGCAAAAGAATCCAGATAATCCTGAGGCCTCCTTCCGCCTCCATATCCACGAGTATGAGCAATGAGCTCATCTTCTTTATCCGATATTACCACTGGCTTAGCTGCAAATGGCCTTGGCTGATCCAGCATATTAAACAGTTCCCGAAGTGATAACAGAGTTTCTTTTGCCTCGTCTCTGCTCTTCTTTTCTATCTCAGAGATAAGCTGATCAGGCCCAAGCCCTCCAGACATATCAGCGAAATGCTCAAGCTGCTCCTTATCAAGATTCCGTTTCTTCCGCTGCAGCTTCGCAAGGATCTGATCTATCTGATTCTGGATATGCTTCTCATCGTCAAGAACCTCCAAACCATCAAGGAGCTGAGAGAAACTAGAAGATGCATCAGCTACAACTGGCTTCATTGTATTTACATCCTCAAGTGAATCATAAACTCCTACTGGATCATAGATCTCAAAATGTGTCTTCTTTATCTTCGGACATAGGCGCGTAGCACGTCCCATCATCTGTTCAAAGAGAATCCTTGATCTCACCCTGCGCATGAACACCAGGGTAGTAATCTCAGGAACATCGATTCCGGTTGTCAGCAGATCAACAGTTACAGCAATGCTTGGGTAACGTTCATTCTTGAAATGCTTTATTGCTTCCAGAATCTTTTTCTTGTCCCCGCCGCCTGCACTTCCAGTAATCTTCATGATAGCGTCGTTGCTTACACCTGTTGCGGAGTATATCTCCCGAAGAATCTTAACAATCAGATCTGCGTGATCATCATTCACAGCGTAGATGAGTGTTTTTTCTGGCCCTTCTGGATCAATGTTCTTAGCAATCTCTGCAAGCACAGTACGATTAAAGCTTTCAGTGATTACCTGGCGGTTGAACTTATCAACATCAAAATCAAGCTCATCATCAAGCAGTTCACTATTGGTTATCTCGTGGGTAATGGGATCGTAGATGGCAACAGTATCACCTTTCTTGTAATGTATTCCCTCACTGCTTAACTTTGTTGTCAGCTCATGAGGAGCATCATGGTCGACAAGATACCCTTCGATAACAGCTTCCCTGTATGTATATCTGAATACCGGCTGTCCAAAGATTTCCGTTGTCTGCAGTGCAGGAGTGGCTGTCATTCCGATCTTGATCGAATCAAAATAATCAAGGACCGCTCTGTATTTGCTCTGATAATCGAGCTGATTGCGATACAGAAGCTCATCCTCTCCCATCTCCTTGTCGAGTATGTAACCGCGATGAGCCTCATCAACAATGATAAGATCATAATCGGTTACAGCTGGCATCGGATCTCCGTCATTATAGAGGATCCTTTTGACCATGCTCTGAACTGTTGCTATCTGGATGCGCGTTTCCTTATCGAAAGTCTTATCTTCCAGTCCCTTGATATTGTAAATCTCGTTGAGTGTCATGAGATCCTCAAGCTTCACTTCCTTGAATACATCAAGTGCCTGTTCTCCGAGAGCAGAACGATCAACAAGGAACAGGATCCTTCTGAAACGGCCTGTCTTCAGGAAGCGATAGATCAATCCGAGTATCGTCCTTGTCTTTCCAGTACCCGTAGCCATCGCAATCAATATCTTCTGCTGTCCATTGATTACGGCCTTTTCAGCAGCCTTTATAGCATTGATCTGGTATTCACGAAGACTCAATCCGTCTTTGTCTCGCAGGAAGTCATAAGACATTGCTGCAAGATTGCTGTTCCCTTTCTGAATATCTTTTTCAAGAAGCTCCTGAATACCAGTAGGGCTTAACCATCCACGCAACGCTGTAGAAATATTGATGTCTTTTCTGAGATCAAGGAACCATATACCTGATTTTGTTTTCAGCTGTTCAAGATAGGGTCTTCCATTCGTTGCGAATGTGAAAGGAACCTTATATTCACCCCAGTTACCAATAACATAATCTCTATCTTCGTTTCTGATATTCTTTGGATAGTCCTTCCCTTGGTAATCAATAACAGATGGAATGTCCTTGTGTTCAGCTTTAGCTTCAATGATTCCAACCATCTTCGTGTCAATGAAAAGGGCATAATCAGCGAATCCCCTGTTCCCAACTGTCGAATCCGTTGGCCACTCTGCAATTGCCATGTTGTGGCCTTTCTGGGGTCTAGTCCCTTTTGAATAGCGAAGATTCTGGGTATCAGCTTCCCAGCCGACCTGCCTTAACTGTTCATCAATCAGATATCTGGTTTCCGCCTCTGTCCTTTGCCGCTGGCTTGCAGCCTGCATTGCCCTCTTCTTCCTTTCTTCAGGCGGAACCACAGGACTCGATTCAGCAGCTTTCTCAGCATGCTGAACCATAACAGCATCTGAAGCTTCATTCTTTTCAGGAACCACGGACTCCTGCCTTTCGCTAGGCATGAAGAAATCATGATGCTTATATGTCCAGTCGCCATATGTCTGCATAAACCATTCACAGAGGCTATAAGCCATCTGAAGAAGAGTTTTTGCAACATCAACAGAAGAATAATTCTCATGGACAGCCTTGTTCCTTGCCTTCCGAATGGAATGGAGGATATCGCAAAGCTCTCTATCGATCTGCCCTTCTCTGTATAGGACATCTATTTTAGCTACAGCAGAATCGTCATATGGAACAGGGATCCTGTCATAAGTGAAGATCAGATTGACTATGGTCTCCCCGATCATGCCAAGCTTCATAAGACATGAATTGGAATCAGTATAACAATACTGTTCTGCTTGTCTGCCGAATTTAGCAAGAACAGGGAAATCCTTATCTAAGAAATCAAAATTCGAACTTGATATACTCATCCCATCCCCCTAAAATTAATTTCTTACACCAAGCAGGAATCCATACCGACCTTGTTTTTCATTCTTTGTAAATTCGATAAGATTCACACCAGAATAATCAATTTCAGGAATATCGTTTTCAATGATAACAACCTGACCATACAAAGAACATTCCTTTAAGTAAGTGAAAAGACCTTTTCTCATAGGAGAACCAACTAATTCTGAATCAGATATACCTTCTTTTAACGAAAGAACAGGAGAATCAAGAATCAAAATAAAAGGAGCATATTTACCATGCTCGATAACATATCTGAACAAAGTAGAAGAATATACAGAATTCAGATAAGCCCTATAGCCTTTACCTTGATTAGTTTTCAACTTTTGATTAACAACTACATCCATTTTCATTGGGTCCACATTACAGGTAAGCAGGCCTGGGAAATTTGATTTTTCCAAAGATTTTTTCAATTCTTTCTCAAAGATACCAAAGAAGTCTCCATCTTCCAGAGGCTGACGAGGATCATATTCTTGTTCTTTATCTTCTTCCTTGTCTTGTTCTTCAATTTCGCTGTTATACTCGGCAGCAGCACTATCAAGCATTTCAAGCTGCTTCTTTATTTCAGTATTTCTTTTATAAAGATCAAGAACATTCCGCAATTCATTGACCCTCGGAACAAGAACCTTTTGTATCTTTTCTAGCAAGCTATCTGCTAAACGTTTCTTTTCAGTTAAATCGAGAACTAAAGTAACATCCTCATCTTCTACTGATTTATATGCTATCTTAAGATCTGCTAACAGCTTCTCTGTTCTAATATGTTCATCCTTTGCAGATTTTATATAGTCCGTTTCCTGTTCCTGATCATTTAACTCGTTATCACAGAAAGGACATCGAACAGGTTCAGAAAAAAGATCTTTCGCCTCGCTTCCATTAATTATGAATTCGAGTCTTTTCAGATCGGACTCATATTGCGATTCAAGATTTCTGTAGCGATCTAACGTAACCTGTGCAACCTGATGCTTCTCTTCTAACTCTGCGATCTGCTTTAGAGTTTTCTGGTTCTCTATCTTCACAAAGTTAATCATCTTTTCAGTCTCTTTAAGTTCTTCATCATAGGACTCAAGAATAGATTGTGCATCCTGATCTATATTGTATTTTATCAGCTCTGCTTCTAGCTTCTCTTTCTCTTCTCCTAACAAAGCAATTTTCTTACGAATATAGGATTTTACAGCAGCCCTTTTGAGTCGCTTTGTTTTCAAATCCTCTGAAGATGTGTCCGAATTAGCATCCAATCCATAAAGAAGGAAATTAAGAAGGGAAATTTCCCAAGTGGGATTCTTAAACCCAGGATTTATAAGTATCGACTCACTGCTGACAATTCGTTCCTCGTCTATCATAAAGAAATGCGCAAATGAATTGAATGTAACTGTCTGTTTACCACGGATTTTAGAACTATAAATTGAATGATGTCCTGAAATTCCCATCAGAGACAAAATGATTTCCTGACATTCAGCTGAATTATATTTTCCGCTATTAATTTCTGGGATAGTACTTTCAATAATACACTTCCTTCCCGGCCCTCGAGTTATTTCAAGGTAAGTATCATTTACAGTATTTCTGAAGAGGATACTAAATTCCTCATATCCTAGTTCCTCTGCAATAGGAGTGCTATTTCGTCCAAGAGCATATCTAATACACGAGAGAATATAGCTTTTGCCTGTATTTGATGGACCATAAATGACATTCATTCCAGACGTTAAATCTACACTGGAAGAAGTTCCATCCTCATTAATCGCGGATATTCTACTGATATAATATCTACCTTTCATCATCTAGATCCTTATAATTTAATATTCTCTGTTGATTATTAATCATATCAGAAAGCTCTGATTCTTTAAGATCAGGCCATCGTTGCAGAATATATTTAACTGCATTTCTATAATTCATAGCATAATCTACTTTGAGCTCCTCTGAAAATTTCACTCCCTGATCTGTTAATTTATACAAGAAGTTCTTTCCATCAAAAACAGGAGCCAGAAATCCTTTAACTACAAGTTTTCTGATAGCAGATTGCACAAGCCTACGCCTTACAGAAAAACCTCGTAGCTGCAGCCTTCCATCACCATTCAAATTGACATCCGTGGTCTCAAAATATCGGGCAAATGTAGCAATGAAATCAGCACAAGCAATCTGACCAGATGTCAGCGATGATTTTTCTCTCAGAAGAAGAATAACCCTCAAGGATGTCTCAAATACTGTATTAAAAACTTGATTATCCATTTTTCTTTCTTACCCAACCTGCGAGCCACGAATCATTTATCAACATATGGCAAATACCTTTCTCTTCTGATGGACCAATCCATTTTGTCTCATCTGTTAGTATAGACCGAGTAACGTTGATTAATGTCGCCTTTTCTAAAACACTCGTTAATCTTTCCATTCCAAAAGAGTATTCTTTCTCATAAGTATCAATAACCCCGTCATATATATCCTGAACAAAAACATCAAAAGGATTTTCTTCCTCGGAAGCATACAGCTCTCTGCAAGTACGATTGACACATTCGGCATTGTAAAAATCTATCCGCTGTCTCTTGAAGTGATCACTGAATTGCTTGTTACCAGCCAAGTCTTCCTCATTCCTTATAGGATTTTCAGACTTCTCGTTATAGACCTCTAACAAGGCATTTACATATTTTATTTCTTGTGGAGTCGAATGAACTGGTATTGATTCCTGTTTTAGATGACGCCTTTTTTTCTTCAATATTTCTTCTTTTGACAATTTCTTCTTTGATTCAATTGCCATAACAACCTGAAGAATCCTAGCTAACCATATACTCCATCCTGAATCATCATTGGTATCTTGAGATAAATCGATCAGCTCCTGTTGCAACTTTTTATCAAAGTTTTCCTGTTTTATCAGATCCAACAATTCATCACGTAAATTTCCTCGCTTATCTGTACCAATAAGAGGCACAAGATAATCCTCAAAATATGGGGCCATCAATTTTCGTACTTTTGGCTTATTTATGGCATCCAGAATATTATCATTTATGAAATGAACATCAGGGAAATTTAAGAGTTTACTGACAGTAGCTTTACTAATATGATATTGCTCTCCGCCTTTTGCTGTGATACCAGCAGGATCTGCAACAGAACAAAGCAAAAGATTTACCAACTCCTCATCAGTCATATAACTGGTTAATGAATGTTGTATGGCTCTCGAATAATCAGAGAAATTCATTCAACACCTCCTAAGTTTCACAAGTTTCATGAAACATCAGCAAAACGACAATTCCACGGACATCGGATAGCCTTCAATCAAGAAGGATGAAACTTCTTGTTGAGATTATACAACCTCAAAAAAGAAGAACAAACCTCCTTCTGAAAATGAAATAGCAAATTACTGCAGAAAACTATTTCATCTGCAAGTCGGTTTGGTGGTGATGTTGTCTCACCTTATCGCCGTGGACTTAATGCTCGCGAGGTTCCTCCGTCCACGATCTTACAAGCTGCTGTGTTGAGGGACACAGAGCAGTCTGAATGGGAGTACCCCATGAGGACAAGTATCAAGGCTTCTTCCGTTCAGAAAGAAGCTTTCAATGACAGAGGACTACTCATTCGTTGAGATTGATCCCGTAAACGGAGCACCGGCATTCAAAATTGTAATGCCGATAGGAGAACCGATCGTACTCAGATTCTGTAATCCGCACGAGAAAGAAGTGTTCGAGGCACTCCATGAGGCAGAACATTCAAATGAGCTTCAGGAAAGATATCAGGAAGAACATACTGACTTCTCTTTCGAGAGGATAAAGGCAGAATATGCATATAATCCTGATGCTTTTGCAGATGCCCCAGAAGATAGCTTCCCTGATGAGCGTTTTGCTCCCGAAACAGTCTTCTTTACCGAAGACCACATAACAGAAAACGAAAAGCGTATCAGAAGCATCATCGATGAGGTTGTACCGGAGAAATATCGCGAGTATTTCTTCCGCCATTATGGTGATCTTCTGACAAACACAGAAATCGCCCGGATGGACAGTGTATCGGAGAAAGCCCGAAGGAAATTTGATGACAAGCTCATCGAGATATGCCGCAACGAATGGATCAGGAGATACGAGGAATTCACTCCTTCAAACTAATGCTAAAAGGCCACGGAGCCGTTACTGACTCCGTGACCAGAAGGAGTTTATGGCAGACTACTGCTTATGCAAGGAAGTCCTCGTCGTCCTCGATATCACCAAAGTCATCTTCCGGTGTTGACTTGGATCCGAGAGGTTCCCCAGCACGGAGGAGCTGCAGATTCTGAAGCCCACAGGCAATGCCTCTGTTTCCATTCGAGTTGAAGGCATAGAAGGTGATGGAAGCCCTTCCGTAGACACCTGAATATACAAGGTTGCGGTCAAGGATAGGCTCACACGCCTTATCAACGATTCCGGGAGCTGTTGTGCTATTGGCGTTGATGAACCAGGAATCGGCATAAGCCTCATCATCCGGCCTCTCTATATCACCATCACGGAGAGGAGTCTTGATGGAAGTGAGAGGAGGTACGGTTTTTCCGTTTCCTCTGAGCTTCCCGGATCCATCGTTGTATGCCGCCTCGATTGCCTTCCTGATCTTCGCAACAGTCGCCTTGTCGCTCTTCGGGATGATGAGCGAGACACTGTACTTAGGCGTGCCACCGTTGATGGCGTTCGGTTCCCAGACATGGCAGTATGAGAACCTTGTTTCCGGTCCTGTGATTACCTTTGTAAGTGACGTGTTCTTCGACATTCGTTTTACTCCTTTAAGTCGTTGAAGTCGTTTATCGTGATTGCCGGTCTGCGGTCACTCTCCGCGGCGAGGGTCGGCTTTCCGGCGGGCTTGGTAATAAGAGCACCAAGCAGCTCATTGAATCTCTTCTTCCCGAGCATCGCGGTCATCGCCGTTATGCCCTTCACCGTATGGTCATAAGGTTCGAATCCTGCTTCTCTGACCACATCGGCAACCTTCTCCTCATCCGTGTATTTACGGACGCTGCGGCCCTCAATCAGCTTAAAGCCGGGAATAATTCCACCCTTAATCAACTCCGATAAAGCGTACCATTTGACATCCGACACCCATGAGACAAGCTCATCGGCTTTCGAGAGGATGTCGGCAATCTCTTTGTTATCAAGGAGCGGAGGCTCCCTGAAGTCATAGGCCGCAAGCTTCATATTCTCCTCAGCTCTCTTCCTGCAGGTCGCTCTGACTTTGCAGAAGCGGCACCAGTCGCCGGCTCTTTGTTCTCCTTTTCCCCTGAACGCGAGTTCAGCCCTCGGCTTCAGGTAATCTTCTGCCCATTTAAGAAGCTCATCAGCTGTTGTCCTCCATGTGCTGATATTCGAGAGACGCGGCTGGAATATGGTCATGGAGATATCCGTGATATCGGAGATAAACCCGAACATATCCAGGGCACCAAGCGCGTAAAGCATCATTTGCGGATTATGGTCCGCATTGACCTCCACTCCCTTGCCATATTTGAAATCAATAATCTCCAGGCCATCATCTGAGACGATGCAGCAATCACAGGTGCCGAAACACTCAGGCGCGAAACGGGACATATCAAGCCGTATCTCTGTGAACACGGAAGGCTCATGTCCTTTCTTTCTGATACCCTCGATTGCTTCTGAGATGAACGCCACATAATCGTCTGAGCATTCCTCCATCTCCTCGTCGTGATAGAGAAGAGAGAAACGAGGATCCTGAGCGTCAAGCCCCAGCAGCCTCTGTACCTTGTACTCGCAGAGGGAATGCGCCGCCGTGCCTTCAGCGGCATACTCAGATGTCTCCTCCTGAATATCCGCTCCAAGCATCACCGACGGCGGACAGTTGAGCCACCGTTCGGATGATGAGGGAGAGAGCCTCGCATGTTTATCAGGCATCTCTGGACTCCTTGATGAGGCGCTCAAGGAAAGCATGGAAATCAGTGAACTCATGTTCCGGGAGTTCTGATATCTTCTTCACACCAAGCTCCGTGAGCCTAGCCTTGATAGCATCGCTGCATCCCGCATGAACGGCTTCAGCTGCCTTTACCTTGAGTTCACCAGTAGTGATGGTATTCATCTCCGCTTTGTATGCTTCAGCTCTTTCTCTGTCCTGAGTCTCGATATCAGTAGCGGCCACCTCTTCTTTAATGCCAGTGTCTTTATCGTAATCTTCATCGACATCCGGTTCGATTTTCGCTTCGAGCAACTGTATCCTTGCAGTTATCGTTTTAAACGTTGCCTCAAGCTCCACCTTCATCTTTCTGAGAAATTCCATTTCCTCTTTGACTACCATTATTGCGTTCATGCGTTCTCCCTTATTTCATGTACCTCAACTGTCCTGATTGCCTGTGTCGGGTTCAGCACAAGCACTGTCCCCGGTGCTCCGAAGAGGAATCTGATGATTCTCGTAGGGATGCGTTTCACGATTCCTCTGGCTACTGTTGTCTCGTTGCCGCTGGTGTCACCAACTCCGATTCTCAGCCTGTAGCTCATCTCTTCTCCTTGTCTCATAGATTGCAGATCTGGCTGTTCGAGCATGGTCTGCTACTAGAGGCCGAGAACTCGGACCCAAGCCTTCAGGTCCGATTTATGGGCCTTTATCAGGAGGCTGTTGTCATGAGCCTTCGAAAGGAGAAACTCGCATGAATGTCTTAGCAATTGATCTGGAAACCTATTCTCCAATAGATATCGGAAGGAGCGGAGTGTACCGCTACTCGGAGGATCCAGGCTTCCGCATCCTGCTCTTCGGCTATGCTGTGGATGACGGGGACGTTAACGTAATCGACCTCGCGTCAGGAGAAGAGATCCCTGATGAGATAATCGCTGCTATCAAAGATGAGACCATTATCAAATGGGCTCATAACGCATCATTCGAGCGTGTGTGCCTCTCGCGTTATCTCAGGCTACCACCGCAGGAGTATCTTCCGCCTGAATCCTGGAGATGCAGCATGGTGTGGTCGGCATATCTCGGACTACCGCTGTCTCTGAAAGATATCGGCAAGGTACTGAAACTTGAAGAACAGAAGATCGATGAAGGCAGGAAACTGATCAGGCTTTTCTGCTCACCTACCGTCCCCTCCGCCAAGAACGGATACTTCCAGCGGAATCTTCCTGAGTTCTTCCCAGAAGAATGGAAGAGGTTCATCGAATACAACAGAAGGGATGTCGAGGTGGAAATCGCCATAGCGAGGAAGCTCTCCCCCTTCCCTGTCCCTGACTTCATCTGGGATGAGTACCACCTGAGCGAAAGAATCAACGACAGAGGCGTGCTTGTTGATACGGCGTTCGCGAGGAAAGCTATAGGACTTGATGATGAGGCGAAGAGAGAAATCGTAAGCCGTATGCAGGTCATAACCGGCCTTGAGAATCCAGGATCCGTGCAGCAACTCAAGACATGGCTCAGGGAGAACAATGTCGATATCGAGTCCCTCGGGAAAAAAGAAGTGAAAGCTCTTCTTGATAAGGTTCCGACAGAGCTGAAGGAGGTACTGGAACTAAGGCTGAAGCAGTCGAAGTCATCGGTGAAGAAGTATCAGGCGATGGTGAACGCCACCTGTTCTGATGACAGGGCAAGAGGTATGTTCATGTTCGGAGGAGCCTCAAGGACTCTCCG
>CALXKZ010000039.1 GCA_944389065.1 uncultured Spirochaetaceae bacterium | reverse complement strand
TTGCACGCTTCCTTTCAGTTCCTCTCTCATCCTTCTGTATTTCTATGTTGTACAGATTGCCCATAGCATCTACTGCATGCACATCGAGCTTCACTGAATGCTCCAGGATATTATGCATCCATCTCTGCGTCTCTGTCTTTGTTACAGAGAGATCATCGCGGCCGAGTATTATGCGGAGCATCAGGGATGCGCACTCATTGCTTCCCTCAAGGCAGCAGGAGAAGAAGATATCATCCTCCAGAGTCATATCACTCAGTATCTCAAGCTTCTCCTTCATGCTCAGAAGTTCCATGTACCCTCCTTCAGGAGCGTTCCTTTAGAGAGGCTCTTATATTATATACGGCCCAAGTAGGCCTCTTGGACATCCGCAATCTGGAAATAATGAAAATTTTGAGGAAAACATGGTAAATAAAAGCTGCAATTGACGGACTGAATCAGCGAATGGCATTCATTTCATATAATATAATATGAATTATTATTTCATATATTTATAAAGAATTAGGAAATAGTATTTCATTGTACTGCCAAACGACGCCATCTATACTATTTGCAATGAAGCGAGAAGGTGATGTTTATATCAAAAAGCTGGTAGGAAACAATCTGAGAGAGCTCAGAGAACAGAAGCAGCTTACTCAAGATGAACTTGGTTCACTGATAGGCGTTACCGGCAGGACAATAATGAATATAGAGAATGCAGCAACCTTCCCGAAGCCATCAACCATTTTCGGGCTATCCAATATATTTGGTATTACACCTGCTGAATTATTTCTCTCAGATGCACAGAAAGGATGCAATGGCCTTGATCAACTACAGAAAGAGATCTTCAGAAGAGAATTTTTAGACCTCAAAGATGCAATTGATATGCTTTTACAGCAGAAAATAGAAAACAATATGTAAAAAGCAGGGCCCGTAGAATAGGGCCCCCATGAATCCATTCCGTTAAAATCAGTTCTTCTTCATAGCTCTCTGGATAGCCTTCTGGATTTCCACAATCGGTATGATCAGGAATCCCATTGCAAGTGCAATAGCAAACTCCGTCAGCGAGATATGCGCGAAATGGAAAGCATTCCTCAGGAATGGAATATACAGAACAGCAAGTGTCAGGACAAATGCGCCGACAAGAGATCCATAGAGAATCTTATTATGCCCTTTAACCTTCAGCAGTGACTTATCCAGCGATCTCATATTGAATGACTGGAACAGCTCTGCCATCGAAAGGGTCAGGAATGCCATTGTCATTCCATCATTGCTAGTGGCAAACGTGAAGGAACCGTTCTCGAAGATCTCCCCGATCACATAGGAGACTATTGTAATGACTGCAAGAGCTGCACCCTGGATTGCGCAATTGACTCCGAGTCCGCCTGCGAAAAGCCCTTCATTCGATGAACGAGGAGGCCTCTTCATGATATCAGGATCCCCATGTTCCATGCCCAGTCCAACGGCTGGGAATGTATCCGTAATGAGATTGATCCAGAGAAGATGGGCAGGCTGAAGGAGAGTGAATCCCATCAGAGACGAGATGAACACAGCAATGACTTCGGAAAGATTTGAAGAGAGCAGGAACTGGATTGATTTTCTGATATTGTCATATATCTTCCTTCCCTCTTCTACTGCTACAACGATTGTTGCGAAGTTATCATCAGCAAGAACCATGTCAGCAACATTCTTTGTTACATCAGTTCCGGTGATTCCCATTCCTATTCCGATATCAGCATTCTTAATGGAAGGTGCATCATTGACACCATCACCAGTCATTGCTGTTATCCTGCCTACCTGCTGCCATGTCTTTACGATTCTGACCTTATGTTCAGGCTGCACACGTGCATAGATGGAATACTTTCTGATGTTCTTCTGGAATTCTTCATCAGAAAGCTTATCAAGCTCTGCCCCGGTGATAGCCTCTGCCGCAGACTCGACAATGCCGAGTTTCTTGCCGATTGCGACTGCAGTATCGATATGGTCGCCAGTGATCATAATCGGTCTAATACCCGCAGAACGGCACTCTCTGATAGCAGCCCGGACTTCAGGGCGCTCCGGATCAATCATCCCTGTAAGCCCAAGGAAGACAAGATCATGCTCAAGCGATGCTGGAGAGGAATCAGAAGGAATGGAATCATGCTTTCTCATAGCTCCAGCAAGAACACGGAGAGCCTTATCGGCAAATCCCTTGTTCGCCGCAAGGATCTTCTTCCTGTCATCTTCTGTCAGAGCCCTGATGCCTTCCATAGTCAGGATCTCAGTGCACTTTGAAAGAAGAACATCAGGAGCTCCCTTCGTATACTGGATATACCCTCCCTCCGGGTCAGTATGAACAGTACTCATCATCTTCCTCTCAGAATCAAAGGGAGCCTCGGAAACACGCTTGTATGGCCCCTCCTCGAGCTGATTCTTGTTCATCTCCATCGAACTTGCCCAGTTTACCAGAGCGGCCTCTGTAGGTTCACCTTCCGCCTTGAGCTCATCGTTGAGATGTGCATCAGAGCAAAGCGACATTGCTCGCGCAAGGAGCATCTTATCTGAACCATAGGACTCAACTACTGTCATCTTATTCTGTGTCAGGGTTCCTGTCTTATCTGAACAGATGACCTCTGTGCATCCAAGGGTCTCAACAGCTGTAAGCTTACGGATGATGGCATTCTTCTTGCTCATCTTAGTCACACCGATTGAAAGAACAATCGTAACAACAGCCGCAAGGCCTTCCGGGATTGCTGCAACTGCAAGAGAAACTGCAATCATGAAAGTATCAAGAACACCATCAAGATGGATATCCCCCTCAATGGACATCCTCAGAAGGTTGACAGCAAACATGAATACACAGATTCCGAGAACAAGCCATGTAAGCACTTTCGAAAGCTGGTTGAGCTTTTTCTGAAGAGGGGTCTCATTATCTGCAGCAGCTGAAAGAGCAGAGGCTATCTTGCCCATTTCTGTCTTCATTCCTGTAGCTGTGACGACAGCCTCTCCACGGCCATATACGATCGTAGATCCCATATATACCATATTGCGCCTGTCACCAAGCGGAATCTCTGTACCGGAAAGGACCTCTGAATCTTTATCAACAGGGACAGATTCTCCGGTAAGAGCTGCTTCCTCAGCCTTTATCGATGCAGAGTAAAGAATCCTCGCATCTGCAGGGACGCTGTCTCCGGCTTCAAGCTCTATCACATCTCCCGGGACAAGCTCCTCACTCTCAACGGTGATGCTACGTCCATCACGTCTTACCTTCGATTTTGCCTTGGACATGTTCTGAAGAGCTTCTATAGCCTTCTCTGCCTTTGATTCCTGGACGACTCCAAGAACAGCATTTATAAGAACAACGATCAGTATGATGATTGCATCAGACCACTCAGTCTCTCCTGATGCATAAGATGCGACAACTGAGAGGACAGCTGCAATCATGAGGATGATCAGCATAGGATCCGCAAGTTTTCCCATGAACTGTTTGAAAAGACTGTCTTTCTTCTTCTCCTCAAGCTTATTCCGGCCATATTTCTCCAACCTGGATGGAACCTCAGAAGCTGGAAGACCGTCCTTAGATGAGCCGAGCGCTGAAACGACATCCTCACTCGGCATCAAATACTCCTTCTCTGCCATAGAAACCTTCCTTTTTTATACGTATGTGAAGATTTAAGCACTCCTGATAAAGAGTTTGAAGGACAGAGTCGGAATATTGTGAAAATAAAAATAGGAAAATCAGTTAATTTAAATTCTTCATCAGATTAACCATTTCAATGGCACTCAAAGCGCAGTCATATCCCTTATTGCCTGCTTTTGTCCCAGCTCTCTCAATAGCCTGCTCTATATTATCCGTAGTCAGCACTCCGAAAAGTACTGGAACTCCTGTCTCAAGCGAGACCGCGGCAATGCCTTTTGAGACTTCGCTGCATACATAATTATAGTGATCTGTAGATCCTCTGATAACCGCACCAAGGCAGATTACAGCATCATACTTGCCGCTTTTAGCCATTCTGGATGCGATGACGGGTATCTCAAAAGCACCCGGCACCCAGACAGCAGTGACATCATCCTCATCAATACCATGGCGTAAAAGCCCATCCATGGCTCCGCCAAGAAGCTTTGATGTTATGAATTCATTGAATCTGGATACGACAATACCTACCCTGATTCCCGCTGCAACGAGATTTCCTTCAATCTTCTTCATATATACCTCCGATCAGAAATCGAGAATATGTCCCATGCGATCGCGTTTTGTCTTCAGATAGCCTATATCGTACTCCGTAGCTTCTATCTGTATCGGAACGCGTTCTGTAATCTCTATGCCGAACTCAGCCAGCTGGTAGACTTTATCAGGATTATTTGTCAGAAGACGCATGCTCCTAACACCGAGATCCCGCAGAATCTGAGCCCCAGTGAAGTATTCCCTCTGGTCAGCTTCAAAGCCAAGTGCAAGATTCGCATCAAGTGTATCCATGCCGTTTTCCTGAAGAGCATAGGCCTTGAGCTTATTTATAAGACCTATTCCACGGCCTTCCTGTCTCATATACAGCAGTATTCCACGCCCCTCTCTGGCAATCATCGTCATTGCGGCAGCTAGCTGATCTCCGCAGTCACAGCGGAGAGAATGGAAGACATCGCCAGTTAGACATTCTGAATGAACGCGGCAGAGAATATCCTTGCCATCTGCTATATCCCCCATGACAAGAGCTACATGATGCTCGCCATTGAGCTTATTCACATAACCATACGCTGTAAACTCACCATATTCGGTAGGAAGCTTGGCAACTGCGGCCCTGTCAACAAGCTTATCATGGATTTTCCTGTATTCTTTGAGATCCCCGATAGTTATGGACTTCAGACCGTGATCGCATGCGAATTCCTCAATGGCAGGAGAACGCATCATACAGCCATCATCGGCCATAATCTCGCAGCAGAGACCGCACTCTCTGAGCCCAGCCAGCCTCATAAGATCCACAGTTGCTTCAGTATGCCCTCCACGCTCAAGAACACCACCGGGTTTCGCAATCAGCGGAAACATATGGCCGGGGCGCCTGAAATCCTCGGGTCTGGCATCATCCGAGACACAAGCTCTGGCCGTAATGGATCTTTCCACTGCGGATATTCCAGTGGAAGTCGAGATATGATCGATTGAGACAGTGAAAGCCGTCTCATGATTATCGGTATTGATCTCAACCATCCTTGGAAGCATAAGCTTCCTGGCAATTCCCTCTGCCATAGGCATGCATATGAGACCTCTGCCATACCTTGCCATGAAATTCACATTTTCAGTAGTTGCTGCCTCCGCAGAGCATATCAGATCACCTTCATTCTCACGCTCCGGATCATCCAGGACAACAATCAGATGACCTTTTCTGAGTTCATCCAGAATCTCCTCAACTGTATTTGCCATCACATCACCTCCCGAAACCATGCTCTGAGAGCATTTCCATTGTTATGCCTCCGTTTTTCCCCTTCTGAGGAAAAAGGAACTTCTCCACATATTTGCCGATGATATCCGTCTCGATATTCACAGAATCTCCTCTCTTTATATATCTGACAGTCGTCACCTCTGCTGTATGGGGAATCAGAGAGACGGTGAATTCTGATTGCGATACATCTGCAACTGTAAGGCTTATACCATCAATGGCAACAGATCCTTTCATGACAACATAACGCATAATCCCCGGATCTGCCTTGATAGCAAGAAGCAGGGAGTTCTCCTCTCTGACAATTCCTTCAACACTTCCACGCCCATCTACATGTCCCATTACGATATGCCCGCCGAATCTCCCATCAGCGGCGATGGCCCGCTCAAGATTAACAGGGCTTCCGCCTCTAAGCCTGTACAACGATGTCCTTGCTACTGTCTCCGGTGTTGCATCCGCGGAGAACTCCCTGTCGCGAAGGGAGGTAACTGTCAGGCAGACTCCGTTCACTGCAATGCTGTCTCCGACTCTTGTCCCCTCAAGAACAGCATCAGCAGATACCGATATAACTGCAGAATGGGACTGAAGACGGATATCCTTTATGGTTCCTACCTCTTCTATGATTCCTGTAAACATCTCACACTCTCCCCTCAATAAGAAGATCATCTCCGAATCTCTTCATCCTTCTATCCTTCAGCATGAAGGCAAGAGAAGGATCAGGAACACCATGCCCCCCTACAGGAGTCGGAGAAGATGCTCCTCCGATAATCTTCGGAGCGATGAACGCATAGATCTTGTTGACGACACCGGCATTGAGAAGGCTCCAGGAAAGAAGTCCTCCGCATTCACAGAGAACACTGTCTATGCCTTCTGCTCCCAAGCTATCCATGAGCGCATTGATGCTTATATGCCCGTTTTCCGATGGGAGATTAAGAATGGTGCATCCAGCCTCTGAATACTTCTGGCTTCTGCTGCTGTCATATGAGCAGGTAGCTATTATGGTTCTTACATCCTTTGCTGTACTGACAATTCTTGAATCCAGGGGCGTCGAAAGCATTGTATCGGCGATTATCCTCACAGGATTCCTTCCTTTTGGAATACGGCATGTCAGCAGCGGATCATCGGCGACTACAGTTCCTACTCCTGTAAGAATCGCAGAATATCTGTTGCGCAGAAGATGCACATGATGCCTTGCCTCTTCTCCTGTTATCCACTCAGAGGCCTTGGTATAGCAGGCAATCTTACCATCCAGAGTCATTGCATATTTAAGGGCGACAAAAGGTGTACGTGCCGTGATGTAATGGAAGAAAATCTCATTGAGACGATCCGCTTCTTCTTTCATCACATTTTCCGTCACTTCAATACCATGAGAGCGGAGCGCCTCTATTCCCTTGCCTGCTACAAGCGGGTTGGGATCCACTGAAGCAATAACAACACGCTTGATTCCTGCCTCGATAATAGCATCGGTGCATGGTGGCTGATGCCCATAATGGCAGCAAGGCTCAAGCGTGACATACATTGTCGCGCCCTCAAGAGAACATGAAGCTGAGGCAATCGCATTGCGCTCTGCGTGAAGATCTCCATACTTCTTATGCCACCCCTCTCCAAGAACTTTGCCATCCCGGACAATGACAGCCCCGACAAGAGGATTCGGGGACGTATAGCCAGTACCTCGCTCTGCAAGCCTCAGCGCCAGCTTCATATATCTCCTGTCATCCATGGATCCTCCCATCTTCAGGAAAAATGATAGGGAAAAGAAAAACTCCGGAATGCATTGCAATCCAGAGCTTAAATCCAAATGCAGTCACCTGCGTTCAAGATCTTCTTTCATCCAGACTCTACTGTCGGCCCCGGAATCTCACCGGATCATACCTTGCGGCTCGTGGGCTATCACCACCGGTAGGGAATCTCACCCTGCCCTGAAGATTCATTTCAATTTCTGGAAATGAGTATATTCCTATCACTGGCAATATGCAATTATCCATTGCCTGCAATCAAAAACAATTTCCATATCCATCATGGTAATAAGGCATCCATAATGGAAAACAGGCTTGAATATACAAAATGCCTCCCGCAGGAGGCTGAGTGATCATCAGCGGAAAGGCCGCTGTTCCTTGCCGATCGCAACCTGATTGCCATTTATCGTAAGCTCATATTCAGGGAACCTGAGATACCGATCCTCCATTGCATCCATCTGTCCTGTGAATGAGATCTCTGCACTGCCTCCACGCTCTGTACTGAATATTCCGGAGACCGAACCATCGAATGTGAATCTATCATCATCATGGATTTCGGATTCTGTTATCTTTCCTTTGATGCGTGCATCGGAGATTGTTATACCATCCTCTGTGAAAGAGGTTATCGATATATCCATGTCCGCATCCTCATAGTCATCTCTGTCCGTGAATGAATATGTGCCGGAAACAGCAGATCCGCGGTCAATTCTGAGATCGGTGAAGGCTACATTCCCACTGACAATCTCAAGATCATCATCACCTCTCTCCCTTTCAAGGACAACAGTTCCGCTGATCGGAAGACCTGAAGGAATTGTCTTCTCCCCTTGAGTGATGGTGGGATTGTCATCATCATAAAGATGCTCGAGGACATCTTCTACCGCCTCTCTGATCTCATCCTGAGCTTCATCGAATCCTTCAAGAAACAGAAGGAAAGCCCTTTCCTCTTCATTTGTCATTGTATCAGGAATGACAGCATCGGAAACATGCTGGTCGCCTACAGTTATCTCTGGCTGTGATGTCTCTGCCTGGCGGACCATGGTGAACTGAACCACCTGACCTGTTGACAGAGTCAGCGTAAGATCTGCATCGACAACATTCCCTGCCTCATCAAGCTGGAAAGTACCACTGATGACAGAACCATCATCGGCTTTGAATTCAGTCGGACTGTATGTACTGTAATTGCCGCTCTGGACAGGCGTCTCAATATCTGCAATCTGTGCCATTGCACGGAAAGCTGATACAGCCATTGCATCCGGAGATGATGGAACATTTCTGCCGCTGTCCATCTGGCAGCCCATTACGAATAGTGTAGCCATCAGGAGTATTGCGATGGCTTGGAGTGTTTTTCTGCGAGTCATTGTGTCCTCCTTATAGTTTCAGAAGGATTTTCCCAGATACAGATTAAAACAACATGAAAAACAGAAGTATTTCGCGATTGTTCATAGAGTGTGCACAGATGATGAGAACGCTTTCTTCCTTAAAATGAAATATGCAGCAAGCACAGCTCCACCTGTTATTACCCAGGATATCGGATAGACTGCAAGGAGCATTTCAAAGCCTGGCCAGAATCTGCAGATTGTATATGCCCAGAAAAGGCGGAAGATGCAGGTACCGAAGACCGTGAGCATGGCGGGAGTCATCGAATAGCCTATGCCGCGGAGAGCAGCTCCTCCTACCTCATAGGATGTCGAAAGGAAATTCAGTGAAAGGATGAAGACCATCCTTATCAGGGCATACTTCATCACCTCTGAATCCCTTGTGAAAAGGGATGCGAAGAAAGTCCTTCCAAGTACGAATGTCCAGCTCATGCATGCTGTGAGGATCACGCAGAGAACAGCACATAGTGTGAAGACACGACGGCATCTATCATACTTTCCTGCTCCATAGTTCTGGCTTGTGAATGTAACCGTCGCCTGGGTGAATGCTGCGATGATGAAGTAGGAGAAATTCTCATAATTCAAAGACACCGCTGAACCTGCGACAGCTGCGGTTCCGAAGCCATTCAGGACGGACTGGATGATTACATTCGAAAATGAGAACACCATGCTCTGCAACCCGGCAGGTATCCCTATCTTAAGGATGCGGGCAATATCTTGAGGGGAAAGCGAAAGCTTTCTTATTTCAAGTCTCACCTCGCTTTTCTCTCTGAGAAGGAAGAACAGGATCATCGCTGTGCTGACTGCATTGGAGATGACTGTAGCTATTGCAACACCAGCCACGTCAAGGTGGAATGCTATGACGAAGATCATATTCAGCCCGGCATTCAGCACACCTGATACGACAAGACAGAAAAGAGGTCTCTTTGTATCCCCTATGCATCTCAGGATTGCCGCCCCGAAGTTGTATAGCATCACAAAAGGCATTCCAAGCGAGTATATCCTAAGATATTGCACCGCATATGGCAGTACACCCTCAGGAGTATTCATAAGCTCCAGTACCGGCTTAGAGACAGCAAGACCAAGAAACAGAAGGAAAATACCGCTGATAAGCGCAACTGTCATTGCGCTGTGGACGGCACGGTTAGCTTTCTCTGGGCTGCCTTCTCCGATGTAGCTGGATATTACGACATTCGCACCGACGGATACTCCCACAAAGAGATTGATTATCAGGTTGATGACAGGGCCATTGCAGCCAACAGCGGCAGTAGCTGCTGCACTATCTGCAGCAAAATGGCCTACAACCGCAACATCAACCGAGTTGAAAAGCTGCTGAAGAATACTGCTCAGAGCCAGAGGCAGTGCAAAGATGAGGATCTTTCCCAGAAGCGGACCGTTGAGCATATCCATCGTCCTTCTGATGGAGCCCTTTCCTGAACCCATATTCACCATCCTGACCGTAATGGATCAATTGGATAATAGTCCCGCTTGCTTGCAATTGCAACAGATTCCAGAATATACAGGATATCCTGGCAAGCCATATCGGGGATAATCTACTTCTTTATTGCAGCTCCAGCTTCTTTGAGGGTAAGACCATTGTCCTTTGCAATTCTCTCAAGATCATCATACTCAGCCTTGACCCGCTCTACACCATAGCCTTCGGAAACTTTGATCTTCACAGTCCCATAATCCGTATCGGCATCACAGCTCCTGCGGTCCAGGACGAATCTGTCATACACGGTTTTCCTGATTCCGATTGTAGTAGTGTATCTGAAGATCGTTCTTACAATACGGTCAAGATCGCTTTCAGAACAGATGACTGAGAGCATAACTCCCGGACGTGATTTCTTCATTCCGATAGGAACAGTATAGACATCTCTGGCACCTGCTCTGAAAAGCATATCCATCGCAAACCCGATTTCCTCGCCTGTCATGTCATCGACATTGCAGGAAAGTCCAACAACAGAATCAGAAGAACCAGACCTCTCTCCCAGCATCGTCCTTACACAGTTAGCCGCCTCAAAGTCCTTCTTCCCCATTCCATAGCCTATTCTCACAACACTCATCAGCGGCATCTGACCGAACGATGTGGCAAAATGCTTAAGAAGAGCAGCGCCGGTCGGTGTGCATAGCTCCCCTTCTATGCTGCCAGCATAAATCGGAAGTCCGGACAGGATATATGCAGTTGCGGGTGCGGGGACGGGAAGAACGCCATGCGCACAATGGACATGACCGTATCCAACATGGATTGGAGATACGACAACCTCATCCGGATTGATACGATCCATCAGCATCGAAAATGCTGTGATATCAGCAACAGCATCCATTGTCCCCACCTCATGGAAATGGATATCCGTCACGGGAACACCATGGACATAGCTCTCAGCTTCGGCGATGAGGCTGAAAACAGACATTATGTCATTCTTTATCTTCTCAGAAAGCCTAAGATGATCATTCACGATATGCTCTATATCATGCAGGCCATGATGGTGGTGATGCTCATGCCCGTGGTCATGGCCATGACAATGTCCATGGCTGCCATCATGCTCATGGCAGTGCATATGCCCATGCTCATGTTCATGATGATGCTCTTCCCCCTCCTCTTCTCCATCGATGAGAATCGATACATGCGTTCCGGTTATCCCACACTTGACAGATTTCTCAGGATGCATTGAGACTCCGGGAATCCCGAGGGCATTGAACTCATCCACAAATGCTTCTTTATCTGGAATGAGTTCAAGAAGAGAGGCTGTAAGCATATCACCGGCAGCGCCCATACCGCAATCAATATAAAGTGTTCTCATCATTATCTCCCATCTATGTGATTTATCATGCTGGCAAGATAACCAGCACCGAATCCGTTATCGATATTCACTACTGATACGCCGCTTGCACAGGAATTGAGCATCGAAAGAAGAGCGGCAAGACCACCGAATGCAGCTCCATATCCGACGCTGGTAGGAACTGCGATCACAGGGCAATCCGCAAGACCTCCAAGCACACTTGCAAGGGCTCCTTCCATACCGGCAATCGCTATGATCACCTTAGCACTCATTATCTCATCAAGATGGCTCAGCGTACGGTGAAGCCCTGCTACCCCGACATCATAAAGCCTTATGACCTCATTTCCTAAAGCCTCCGCCGTCAGAGCAGCCTCCTCTGCCACTGGTATATCGCTGGTTCCTCCAGTTGCGACAACGACCGATCCGATTCCATCAGGTACCGGCAGAGGCCCCGTCAGCCCGATTCTTGCCTCTTTATGGTAATCAATCGGATGAAAAGATGAAATAACGGCAGCTGACTCCTCCGATAGCCTCGTGATTATCACTGATTCCTGTCCGTTGGTCCTCATGGAATCAAGTATCCCAACAATCTGCTCAGGAGTCTTTCCCTGTCCATAGATTACTTCAGAAGCTCCCTGACGGAGCCTGCGATGGAGATCGACTTTGGCAAATCCTATATCCTCAAAAGGCTTCTTCTTCAGTTCAAGGATCGCTTTATCAACATCGATCCTGCCATCCCTTACAGCCTCAAGCAGTATCTTCATATCAGTCATCACGCGCCTCCAGATCAAGCAATACAGCACGATACAGCTTCTTAAGAGTATCAACTACCAGCACTCTGTTTTCAATCATCAGAGCAAACTGTTCTTTGTTTATCTGTATCCGCGCCTTGTCTTCAGACATTCTTATGCGGAAATCCGAAAAACCGAGACTGGCAAGGAATCTTTCAGCCTTCTCCGTTGCATCAAGCTTTCCTGCATCTATTGTCTCACCAGAAGGTATTCTTGTAGCAAGGCAGGCATACGCAGGCTTGTTCCATGTGAAAAGCCCTGCATCATTCGACCGGGTTCTCACTTCCGCTTTTGTGATTGAACATTCTCTCAAAGGAGACCGTACACCGTATTCCTCAAGAGCCCTCACTCCCGGTCTGTCTGAGATATCATCGCTGGCATTGGTACCATCAATGATCAATGGATACCCATCCTCATCTGCAGCCTTCCTGATAGCTCCCATTATCATTTTCTTGCAGTAATAGCATCTGTCCTTAGGATTCTGGACAATGACTGGAGAAGATAGCACATCGATATCTATTACCCTAAGCTTTGCTCCAATGCTCTCTGCAATGGTAACTGCATCATCATATTCAAACTGCGGCTGGAATGCTGATTTTACATAGTATGCTGTAGCATCAGCCCCTGCTTTCAACGCAGCATAAAGAAGATATGCTGAATCAACTCCCCCGGAGAATGCGACTGCGACCTTGTTATTCTCTGCAAAGAAACAATCGAGCGTCATCATACCCTCCTATATACGGAACCTGTCATACCTGGAGGCGCAATCCAGGCAGAGCTTCTTTCCATTCTGGATACGGATCCAGTTCGCACCGGTATTCTCGCCGCAGCAATCACAGATATATGAATCGAAGATGCGGGCTCTTTCAGGAATTGCAATGACAGTATTCTGAAACGAGAAGATCTCCTCATATCCCCTGCTTCTGCAGTACTCCACGATATCAATAGTCTTTGGATCAGGGACATCCCCTACCTTCAGAAGCCTTACGGACTTCCCTGTCTTCCGGCTATAGAATGAATAGGCACTCTTTCCTGTCATATGGAACAGGAGATTACCTTTCCCGACCGTACAGCCCAGCATGCTCTGTATCGCATCCACCCCGCATGCATCATTCTCGCTTATGCATACGACCTCCTCATCTGCAGAAAAATCCAAAGTGAGGATGGATGATGCGTATACAGAAGCAAGAAAACCTGTAAGAAGCCCTCCGCACATATGTCCATGGAAATCCACGGCTTTCTGCCATAAACCCAGAATATCCATATTCATTCCTCCCTATCTATAAGCACGAACCGGCGGCCGCGCACCTCTGCGATATCAGCCTTGACATCGTACGTATCAGCAATCAGCTCTGAATCTATATCACTCAGTGTGCAGTAGCGGATACCGGTTCCATTCTTCATAAAGAAGAATCTATCACAATATGACAGAGCAAGGTTGAGATCATGAAGAACAACAAAGACTGTAATGCCCTTCTCCGCAGCCATAGCTCTGACTTCAGACATCATCCCATACTGATTATGAGGATCAAGACTGCTTGTAGGTTCATCAAGAAGCATAACCCTGGGATTCTGCACAAGCGCCCTGGCAAGCATCACTTTCTGAAGCTCCCCTCCAGATAGCTCATCAAGATTCCTCAGCTGGAGCTTCTCAAGATCCATCTGCTCAATCATCGTCATGCATAAAGCTATATCTTCCTTGCTTGCTCCGAACTTCATATAAGGTCTTCTGCCAAGAAGAATGCTGTCAAATACAGAAATTGAAAGACACTCATTATGCTGAGGGACATATGCGAACGTCCTTGCTACGGTATTCCTGTCCATACTGCTGACAGCAACACCATCAACAAAGACATCCCCCGACTCTGGCTTCCGGATCCTGTTGATGCATGTGATCAGAGTGCTTTTACCCGTACCATTGGTACCGAGTATTCCAATGACTTCACCATCTCCTGCAGAAAATGAAACATCATGGATGATCCGCTGTGAACCATATGAGAATGAGAGATTGTGCAGTTCTATCATCGCGGCCTCCTCTCTCTGAGAATCAGGTACAGAAAAAGAGGAGCACCCATGAATGATGTGATTGCCCCGATCGGAAGAACCACCGGGGAGACAATTGTCCTAGAGGCAATATCCGTAACTATCAGAACAATTGCCCCGATAAGAGCAGAACATGGAATCAGGAACCTGAAATCATTTCCGACAAAACGCCTCGCGATATGCGATGCTATCAGTCCGATGAAGCTTATGCATCCGGTAAATGCAACAGAAACAGAAGTTATCAGAGAGCATACCACAAGGCTCACAGGGATAAGCATTGCAGTATTCACCCCAAGGCTTCTCGCAGACTCATGGCCGCTTTCAATGGCATTGTAATTCCATTTATTGAAGATGAAAAACAGGAAGGCAGCAGCTGACATGATTCCTATCAGACCTATCTCTCTCCATCCAGCCCTTCCGAGACTGCCAAAAGTCCAGTAGACAATCGAGGCTACCATGACATCATCAGAAAAGTACTGAATAAGCGTTGTTCCTCCGCTGAACATCGAGCTGATTGCTACACCTGCAAGTACCATCACCCCTGGAGTGGACTCCCGCATCCGAGAAATCAGGAGTATGACAATGGTCGTGATCATACCTCCAGAGAATGCGCATATCGATACAATGTACGGATTTGAGATGCTAAGAACTGTATTGACCTGTGAGCCTGCTCCTAGAAAAACGATTGCAACAGCAGCTCCGAAAGATGCCCCCTGTGAAACTCCTAGAGTCGAAGCTGATGCCAGCGGATTGCGGAGAACATTCTGCATTATGCATCCACACATAGAGAGAGCTGTTCCAACTGCAATGGCAGCAGCCATACGTGGCATTCTTACATTCCATATTATTGAATCCATCTGCCTTGAACCATGGCCGTATATGGTTTTAATGACATCTAGCATAGAGATATCCGCAGAACCAGCCATGAGCGAAAAAAGGCATGAAACAACAACGGAAAAGGCCAGAGCAATGAGTATCAGCCATTTTCTCCTTATATACTGCTGATAAGTCCTTGCTTCAGCCACTTATTCCTCCAATGGCGATCTTTCCATAATAGAGCCCACCATCTTCCATCTCCTGGAAGAAATCCCTTCCGAGCATCTTCTCCATGATCTCAGAGGACTTTGCACGGAAATCGACATCGCTGAATTCATCGGGGAAAAGCACCTTGCCCGCAAAATATGCATTTATCAGCAGGTATGTGATATTAGGCCCTGCAGAGTTTGAGGAAGGCATCGTGTATACATTCTCTTCCTGAACCGCCCTCAGAGACTTGAAGTATCCTGGATTGGCACTGTACTCTGCATTCACAAGATCCATATTGCCCGGATCCAGGAATATTATATCGGGATCCCATTCGATTATCTTCTCAGGATCGACATCAAAACCATTGCTGCCTATATACGCTGTACCGTTTCTTTCTGCCTCAGCCTCTGCATCTCCTGTCTGTTCTTCTGAAAGCTCATCAGCAACATTGAAAGCGTTTATTGCATCAAACGGCGGGAAATTGACATACGTATATGAGAAACCATGGCGCCCATTGAAAGTGACTGCTCCTGCATATACCCTTGCTTTATCTTCCGTGGCAATGTTCTCCGTTCTTTTCTGAAGATCGTCTTTGCACTCATCAATGTATGAGAGAATCTCCTCGCAGCGCTTCTCAGCTCCCACTGCTTCTGCAAAAAGCCTGAGCGAGCGATAAAAACCATCATCTATGAACCCATCAGCGCGATATCTGATACTGACAACAGGTATCCCTGTCTGCCGTTCCAGCTCCTCACATGCTTCCCTATTGAAACCTGCAATGATCACATCAGGATCAAGCATGATGATCTCTTCCGGGTATGCATTGTTCTCCCCGCTCCCTCCTCCTGTTCCTACAACTGGAAGACTCTTCATTTCATCATGGTATACAGGACTGTAATCGTATCGGACCGACATTGCTGATGCATCGATGAGCTCTGTACCTATGAGCATATCGACAACTCCGAGATAAGCTGCCATCCTCGGCCCCATCGATCCGATTGCGATGATACTGTCAACTTCGACAGGAATCTCAACATTCCTGTTCCATACATCTGCAACGACCCGCATCCCAGCTCTGTCACTGTCCAATGACTCACCAGTTCCACCTGGAAAAACGGGAAAGACCGAAGCTAAAAAAACTGCAAAAAGGCAGACTATCCTCACAGAGTATACCCAAAGAAATAAACAATCCTCAGCTATGCCTTTCTTCAGAAAGGCCTTTATCAGGATTGATGCGCGGTGAAACCCCAGGAACTACAGTTCCCATAATCTGCTTCATGCAGAATCGTATGGTAAAAAATTACAGGCTACGAAGACCGAAGTCAAGCATTATCTGCTGATGGTGAAAGCTCTCTGATACGGTCCACGACCTCATGTATAAGCCTTCCAAGGCTGAGATCGCTGACACCGACTACTATATTGTCACAATGATTGACAGGTATCAGAATCCTCTTTGCCCTGCTCTGGCAGACAGCAAGAGCCATCATAGGAGAGATCTCTCCGATCATCGAATCAGCAATCACAATACCAATAGGCCCTATGATGATATCCGCAGAGCGGCAGGCTACTATGACAGAATTCTCTCCTGTAGCTCCCTCGTCGGCCCCTGCTTTCAGCATTGCAGCAGTTGCCTGTACATTCGTTCCGATTGCGGTAACCCGCTGCCCCGGGAATGCTGACTTTATTGAAGATACGACCTGACGGCCAATCCCTCCCCCCTGCGAATCGATAACGACTATATTCATAGATGCCCTCTCTGCCATGTTCTCACACCCGAACGACAATATCAGATATCCGGAACACTTCCAAGTCTGATTCCCTGATAAGCCACTCCGGATATCACTGAATCAAGGAAGCGATTGCCCTTTGATTCAAGAATCGCCTCCTACCCCTTGATCCCTGAGGATGCAACCCCCTGGACAAAATATTTCTGCGTAAATACGAAAAGCACTATGACAGGTATGAGCGCAAGAGCTGAACCAGCCATCTGCACAGGCATATTCGCACCCCCCTGTTCCTGGAAGAACTGAAGCGCAGGTGTTATCAGCTGTGTCTCAATATTGTTTATGAATAGATATGGATCAAGGTAGTTATTCCATATATTTATGAATGAGAAAAGCACTGCCGTTGCAATCGCTGGTCCTGAGAGAGGTATGAAAATACGGGAAAGGATGAGCAGATGCCCTGCACCATCTATCGTTGCAGCCTCTGTGAAATCACCGGGGATCGATCTGAAGAATTCTATAAGCAGTATCAGATAGAAGACTTCACTTGCCTCTGGAAGAACGATTGACCATAGGGTATTCAGAATCCCTATCTCCTTGAAGTAAAGATATCTTGGTACCATCGTCGTCTCGCCTGGTACCATCATCGTCGCAACAAGAAATGCAAGTATGATTCCTTTTCCGCGGAAACTGAGACGGCTGAACGAATAGGAAGCGAGTATCGTTATCACAAGTCTTATCGCTATAGTGACAACAACTGTCACAACGGTATTGCGATACCAGTCGAAAAAATTCGGATGGGAAAGAACCTGTGTATAGCTTTTAAGCGTATGCATCAGTCCTGAAGCGAACAGAGGCAGATACGCCTGCCCTGACGGACGGAAGGAAATAGCCACCATCATTATGAATGGATATAGCATCATCAGCGCTAGGATCCACATGACAGCAGTAAAGACAGCATTCTTCATTTTCAGTTTCTTGCTTCCCATATGGACCTCGCTTTCGTGAACATCCAGTTCACTATGATGATGAATACTGTAAATATGACACCTTCGGCACTAGCCCGGCTGAATGCCAGGAAATTAAAGGCATCATCATAGATCAATGAAGAAACGACTTTGCTTGATGTACCAGGACCGCCGCCTGTAAGACCTGCAATAGCTGTATAGTTCCTGAATGAATTGATAAGGGTTATCGTGAGAAGCATGAAAAGCGTAGGGGTAAGATAAGGTATAACGATATATCTCATCTTCTGCCAGAATCCAGCGCCCTCGATATCAGCAACCTCATACATATCTGCAGGGATATCCTGAAGAGCAGCAAGACAGGTTATGATATGGAATGCAAGAGCCGCCCAACCTGCTATGATAGCAGCTGTCGGCAATGCCATGGCAGGGCTTGAAAGCCAGCCAGGACCATCGGTCCCGAAAAAACGGAAAATGGCATTCACAGGCCCCCTGGAAGGATTGAGCAGGTACTTGAACACAATACCAACAGCAATCATATTCGTGACATATGGAATGTAGAAGCATGTGCGGACTGCAGTCCTTCCCCGGAATTTTCTGTTAAGAAGAGCAGCAATCAGAAAGCCGAATACCATCAGGAATGCGATATATATCACCGAATAGACAATGGAATGGCCGAAAGCTTCCCAGAATGAACTGCTTTTGAGAACTGTGGCATAATTGTCGAATCCGACAAATGTCGTATCAAGCAGCTTCATCTCCGAGTTCCTGTCCCAGAAACCCACTGCAATGCCATAAATCATAGGATACAACTTGAAAACCGCAAACATACCAAGAAACGGTGCTATCATAAGATAACCTGTTGCAGTCTCTCCGTTTTTTCTCGATCTCCCTTTCAAATCTTCCTCCCCAGAGACAAAGAAGGGGGCCATCATGGCCCCTTGCTATCACTCTGCGTTCGCTATTGCATCATTGACTCTTGCAACTATATTGGCAATCGCTGTATCGATATCCTGCAGATCCATATTGTAGGAGGAAAGCTCCTCTTTTACGATGTTGTAGTACTCTGCGGCTGCCGTTCCAACGATATCTGAAGAGACGCTGCCAAGCCCTGTATTGACAAGATTCTGATAAAGATCATCAACTGTCACCTGACCGTGTGAAGCTTCAGCAATCGATCCGAATGCAATCTGCTGATCCTCCTCTGTCATTGTAGCAAACGCAGGGATTCCGCCTTCGTACTTCCACTGGTTCTCCGCAATCCAGAGAGCATATATTAGGGCCTCTTCAGGATGAGCGGCATTCTTATTGATTGCAACATATCCAAGGGAAACGAGGTTATTGTTTCCACCCTCACCTGCTGACGGAAGCGGCGCCACACCGTAATCCCAGTCTTTAGGATAATCTTCCTGGCTGTTGAGAAGACGTGTGAACCAGTTGCCCTGAGGGAACATAGCAAGACGATAGCCTTCGAGAGCATAGTAGTTCCAGTTCGCATTCTCTGCTTCAAGTTCTGCAACAGATGGCTGTACGCCAAGATCATTCGAAATATGCTTGAACCACTCTGCATACTCTTTGAAAACAGGATCATCGAAATTGCAGCTTCCATCTTCCTTGTAGAACGGGACAGCAAGCTGCTGAGCAGGCATATACATCCATGGAAGATCTGCATTCATGAATGAACCGTAAACACCTTTCTTCTTATCCGTAAGCTTCTGGGCAGTTGCAACATATTCATCCCATGTCCATGCCCCCTGCGGATAAGGAACACCAGCTTCATCGAAGATTGCTTTGTTATAGAATACGCAGTACATCTCCTGCTTGAACGGAAGCGCATAGTAATTACCATCATCCTCAACAGGGAGATTTGCTCCGTAAAGCGAGTATGGATCAACGCCAGCAGCTTCGACAGCATCATTGAGAGGCATGAAGAATCCAGCAGACACCTGCCTTGAGTAATCCTTTGGCCCAAGCGTCTCTACTACATCGATATCGCTACCACCCATAAGATCGATATTGATCTTTGCTTTATATTCATCCTCATCCCCTGGAACTGGCTGAACAACAACATGGATGCCGGTCTCTGCCTCGAAATCAGCATTCATGGTATTGAACCAGGTCTCATTGAGATATGTAGCTGTGACAGTAGTCGTGACAATTCTGTCATACTCACTTTCAGCAGAAGTCTCTCCCCCTCCCATCGCGAAACCAGATGCCACTGCAAGAAGCATCAGAGCTGCAACAAGCATCATTCTCTTCATTTCAGATCTCCTTTTATTTTGTCTTCTCTTCAGCAAGAATCTTCAGAATCCTTTCTCTGTAAGTCTTGTCTCTTCCTTCCCATTCAGGATATACCTTAGAGCCTTCTGCATAGAAATCATCCTCATTCCTGCCTTCCAGCTGCCCCTGAAGAGTATGCTTATCGATAGCATAGTCAGGAATCTGAGGCCTGAGATTCCCAGCCTTATATTCCTTCATAATCCAGTTGTACATCTCATCGCTGGATCTGTCCTTCTGGCTCTTGCAGAGGTAACGTACAGCGTGAATTGCGAGAAGGCCTCTGTCACCGGGCTGCTTTGTGACTCTTCTCATCTGATCAAGCTCTCCAATAAGAACGGGTGCCATTGGATTGGCAAAGCCAACATCCTCCACGCTTATGGTTCTGAGACGGAACCAGAGATAATCCTCCATATCCTCACTTGTGATCATCATCTCATAAGCAAGCACTGCGGCATTCTCCTCATGCCTTCTTCTGATTTCCTTCTGCAATGCGGAAATAACAAGATCTGCTGCAAGACCGCTTATTGTCTTGCACTTCTGCCACGGATCATATGGAAACTCAGCCATTGAAACACCTCCGGTAATTACGTTTTGATAATATCAGTTCAGCACTTTTGCTCTCTACCGGATTTTGTAGTCAGAAGTTCATGATTTGTAGCATATGAGCATATGGTATATTATCGATGATATGAAATATCTGAAGGAAGTCATACATTCACCTAAACGCTTTGAGCAGTGGCATCTATCCCCCAGAATACTTGAGGTATATCCATTCAGGCTGGCAATGGTACGCCATGGTGGATATGGACTTCATGATATAGATTTCTATGTCGAGAGGACTTCATCGCGGGGTTTCAGTGCAGTTGTCATCACACTCTCAGGAAAAGGAAGGTTCACGATGGAGAATGGAACATCCTTTCTGACACAGCCTGGAGATGTATTCGTCTCATCTCCTTCAGGACAGGGACACAGAGAAGAAACAGAAGGTCCGGAGCCATGGGAACAGCTCTGGCTGCTTTTTTCCGACAACTCTGGAATCATACCGGATTCGATAGACGACTATGAAGTTTTCCAGATTGATTCAAAGAGGGAAACATCATTCGTAAGGGAACTGATCCGGAACATTATTGACGAAGGTCTGTATGAAGGCAGTACCAGCATCAAATCCATAGAACTCTCTGCCGAGCTTCTGCTTCTTATACTCCAGAGGGCCATCAGACCAGCAGGAAATATGGAAATCCGAATCCATCACAGCCAGCTTGCAGCACTTCTGAGCGAAGTGGCAAAGGATATGTCAGCACAATGGAAAGTCGAGGATCTGGCGAAGATGATGAACTGCAGCCGTTCCCAGCTTACAAGAATCTGCAATGCCATCTACCATAAATCACCTGGACAGAAAATAAGGGAAATGAAAATGGAAAATGCTAAGATACTTCTCTCTGGCAGTTCAGTCCCGATACATGAAGTAGCTGAAGCTGTGGGATTTTCCAGCCTTTCTCTATTCTCCTCTTCATTCTCCTCATATACGGGAATGGGGCCAAGGGAATTCAGGAAAATGAAAATGGAAGAAGAATATTCCATGAATAGAAAACCAAGGAATACATGAGTTTATCCTCATCTTATCCCTTCTATCCGCTATTCCAGACTCATCCCAGAAAGCTTCATTTCTGAATATTTATAAAATAACTTGTTGTATTGCAATTAGTTAGTCCTAAAGGCATAAATCGGATTCGAATGCATGAATCTACCATATCAGACTGCTCAGATCAATCACAACTATTCATATCTTGATACAATGTTTACAGCTGTACGTTTCAGAGGTAATCAGAATGTTCAAATCGGAATGAAATTCTCAAACCAAAAAACTATCCTATTATCTATTTTCGCTATTTTATTCGTCTGCAATCGGGACATCATCCTCCTCTGGGAATAGTTCTTTGTAGGTATTGGCGCATTTCTCCCTCAGATAGCAATAAATCATATTTCGGCTCTCCAGATCCCAGAATCAAATCGGTTTCCCTCCCACAATCCAGATGTTATATGGTTATCAGTTCTTCCTTCCGAAGACTACAGCGCTATTCCATTGTTACAATCACGAGTGGCCGTATTCCTCCTTATTATTGCATTAATTCTATTTGCATCCTATACTTTACTAAGTTACGATTAACTAAGTTTACACTTAGTAAAAGAAGGGAATAATGGTCGGACGTGAAAATGAGAAAGGAAAACTGCTTCGTTTTCTGGCAGGGAAAGACAAGGCTTGTCTGGTTTATGGTCTCAGGAGAATCGGGAAAAGCTATCTTATTCAGAATACATTGTCCGCATCTGGTCGGAAGTTTCTGTATTTTGAATGTGTAGAAGCTTCTATGGATACAAATCTTCGTCTTTTCTGCTCCTCATTTGGGATTAAACCCATGCTTCCCTATGCTACATTCCTTGATGCTTTTATCGAACTGGGACGGTTGAAAGAGGATATAGCCGTTGTAATCGATGAGTATCAGAATCTGAGCCAGGGAGAAAGCGATGCTGATATCGATTCTCTTATGCAGGTTGCAATCGATCAGGCCCCTGCAGGCATGAAAATCATAATATGCGGTTCGTATGTGACTGCAATGAAGAAGCTTCTTGACAAAGAGAATCCTCTTTTTGGCCGATTCAGACCAATAATCCGTCTGGAAGCAATGGACTATCTTGATTCAGCTCTTTTCTATCCAGATATGGATATCAGGGAGAAGATATCCTTCTATTCTGTTTTTGGAGGAAGTCCTTATATAAATGATTCTCTTTCTCCTGAAGAAGGGCTCCGGGCAAATATAATAAATACTATCGTCGAGCAAGATAGCGTAGCTAGAAATTACATAGAAAACCAGCTTTTCAAGGAAATCCGGAAACTGGATGGAATAAATGATATCCTTTCCATAATTGCCAATGGCAAGAAAAGCTATAGCGATATCCAGTCAAAGCTTATGGGAAGATCAAATAGTTATGCTGCAGATCGGCTTGCTGTTCTTGAGAATATGTGTGTGATAAAGAAAACCGCCCCTATCAACGATTCTGGAAACAAGAAGAAGGCAAGATATGAAATATCCGATAATCTCATTCGATTCTATTTCGCCTATATCTTTCCGAATAAGAGCGCAATACAGGTTCTTGGAGGAGAAGCATTCTTTGATTCATACATCCAGAAAAGCCTGGATGCATTCATCTCCTATCGTTTTGAGGGAATTGCAAGAGAATATTTCTCAAGACTGGCAAGGAATGGAAAGCTCCCGGGAATTATGGATATAGGAGTTTTTAATTATGACAATCCTTCAACACGGAAGAATGGAGAATTTGATGTTGCTCTCAGATTCGAGGATGGATATGAGATTTATGAAGTAAAATTCCTGAAAGATCGCATGGAGAAATCTCTGATAGAGGAAGAAATTGAGAAAGTTAAATCCATCCCATCTTTCAAAGCAAGGAATATAGGATTCATATCCTCATCAGGCTTTGCTTGTCAGCTGAGTGGTGTGATTCTTATCAATGGAAAAGATATCTATGATGTCTGACTTTTTGACCAGACTGCTACTACACACAATTCCATACTATTTTGAGTAGAATTGTTCTCCAAAAATCTATCGAATTATCTATTTTCCGGTCTAATTTTGTAATACTCATAAAATAACTCCTTGCATTGCAAAGAGTTATCTCTAGAGGTGCTTAATTGAAATTTCACTTAATTGGCTTTAAATCAAAAAAATTATAAACTCCTATCTGCACAGCGTTGATAAAAAGAAGATGACGATATAGCATACGGGCTGTTCTGTCGTCATTGGAGCAGAGTTCGGTGTGGAAGCCTCTTTGCCTGATGATGGCAGGACAAAAAGGCTTCCACCAATGAAAGAAAATATCTATTCTCGTTCA
>CALXKZ010000038.1 GCA_944389065.1 uncultured Spirochaetaceae bacterium | reverse complement strand
GGGAGAGGAGGTGATACAATGGCATACGTAAAGGTAGACGAGAATGAGCCACTCGAGAAATCGATCAAGCGCTTCAAGAGAATGGTCGAGAAGGAAGGCATCATCCGCGAGTGGAAGAAGCGTGAGTACTACGAGAAGCCTTCAACCATCCTCAACCGCAAGAACAAGGCTCTTGCGAGAAAGCAGATGAAGAAGGTCAGGAAGATGCATGCATCAAAAGCTTATTGATCATTTCTGATACAAGCATGATAGAGAGGGGCTACGGCTCCTCTTTTTTATCGATTTCTATCTTTTTTTCTCTCAAGATGGCTGTTTTTGCTCTTGTAATGCCTCCTTAACCCTTTGTTATAATCCAACCATTGGGAGAGAGAAATATGAAAAAGACCATTCTGGCTATTTTTCTGGTACTGTTCCTGCTTACAGGATGCGTTACGTTTGGTAAGTTCCCTGCTGAGGAGGCTGGTATAACAACGGCACTCGAGAGAAAGGATTATAAGATCCTTGGAGAGGTGAAAGTCAAAGGAACGGTATCCAATATACTTGGATTCATTACATTTGGTGGAAAGGGCTATGAGGACCTTCTTGCCCAGGCTCGTTCGCAGTATGAGGATTGCGATGCTGTCATAAACATCTATCAGGATAAATCGAGCCTCATGGTACTTGGCGTGTACAATTCGCAGTCTGTTACTCTTATCGGAACAGCTATCGATATTATCGAGGATGATGAGGTCTGATCGGACGATGCCGCAATAAGGGGAGCTGAGGCTCCTCTTTTTTAGTTTTCCACAGTTTTCTTCCTTTCTATTTGACAGATTACGCAACACACCTGATACTATTTACGTAAAACATAGGAGGGAAAAACATGCTTATCCTTATTTCCGATGCATTTGACAAGAGTCTTCCTGGAAAGCTTGCCGCTTTCGGAGAGGTCACCGATGATAAATCACGCCTGAAGGATGCCGATGTCGTGCTCATCAGATCAAAGACAAAGGCCACGAAGGAGTATATCGATCAGGCACCGAATCTCAAGTTGATCATCAGAGGTGGTGTTGGTATGGACAATATCGATAAGGCCTACTGCAGCGAGAAAGGGATAATAGCTGTCAATACGCCGAAGTCATCGGCAGTTGCAGTAGCAGAGCTTGCTTTCGCTCTTATGATCTCCGTTCCGAACCATATTCCTTATTATGACAATACGATGAAAGCCGGAGAGTGGAACAAGAACACGAAGCGCACCGAGCTTTATGGAAAGACGCTCTGCCTCCTGGGAATAGGAAACATCGCAAGACAGGTTGCAGTACGTGCCGCGGCATTCGGCATGAAGGTTGTCTCCTATGACAAATATGTGGAGAAATCCGATGTGGCCGAGATGATGAGCCTTGAGGATGCAGTCAGGAATGCTGATTACATCTCCATGCATCTTCCTTATACTCCAGAGACGGATAAGATGGTCAATGCCGCCCTTATCTCAAAGATGGAGAAAAAGCCTGTCATCATAAATACAGGCCGCGGCAAGTGCGTCGATGAGAGCGCTGTCGCAAAGGCTCTGGAGGATGGAAGCCTCTCATGGTTCTGCACAGATGTATATTCCTCAGAGCCGCCAGCAGAGGATAATCCTTTGCTTAAAGCGGAGCATGTCACGCTTACACCTCATGTTGGAGCGAACTCCGTGGAGAATCTCCTGCGTATCGGAGATGAGGTAGTGGAGACGATAGAGAAGTGCATAAAGGAGGGAAAACTATGAGGAAGATGAATTTCTTTGCCGGTCCGTCGACAATGCCGGTTGAGGTTCTGGAGGAGATCCAGAGGAATATCGTTGACTACAAAGGAAAGGGACTGTCGATGATCGAGGCATCGCACCGCGGAGGCATGTTCGAGGAGATGTATGATGAATGCCTTGCGGATTTCCGTTCTCTCCTTTCCATTCCTGATAATTATGATGTCTTCTTCCTCGGAGGCGGTGCGACTCTGCAGTTCACGATGATTCCTACGAACTTCCTGCTTGCAGGTAAGAGCGCAGACTATGTCCGCACCGGATCATGGGCCAACAAGGCTGCAGACGATGCTGCAAAACTCGGGAATGTGAATATCGCATTCGATGGAAAGGAGTCGAACTTCACAACGCTTCCGGATCCATCTTCTGTAAAGCCCTCTCCGGATGCATGCTACTACTATCTCTGCTCAAATGAGACAATAGGAGGAATTGAGTGGCAGGACTTTCCTGATACAGGCGATGTGCCTTTGATTGCGGATATGTCCTCTGATATGCTTTCGCGCCCTGTCGATGTATCGAAGTTCGCGATGATCTACGGTGGTGTGCAGAAGAACCTGGGACCTGCAGGTGCGACATTCATAATCCTCAGGAAGGATATGCTTGAGCGCCGCAATCCGAACCTTACTGCATACATGGACTATGCGAAGCATGCCAAGGATAAGGGTCTGTATAATACACCTCCCGTATTCTCAATCTGGGCTGTCGGCCTTGTCCTTAAGTGGATAATGCGCAATGGAGGCGCAGAGGGAATGCTGAAGAATGCCATCGAGAAGTCAGGATACATCTATGATGTCATCGATAACTCTGATTTCTACCGTTCTCCTGTAGATAAGCGCTATCGCTCAAGGATGAATGTGGTATTCCGTCTTCCTTCAGAGGAGCTTGAGGCGAAGTTCGTGGAGGAATCCAAGAAGGAAGGCATGCTCGGTCTCAAAGGACACAGATCGGTAGGCGGACTGAGAGCCAGCCTCTACAATGCTCTTCCGATGGAGGATGCAGCCGCGCTCTCGCAGTTCATGGTCGAATTTGAGAGAAGGAATGGCTGATGGGACAGAAAAAACGTATCGATGATACGAACAGAGCCATCATCAAGGCGCTCTCTGATGGCCGTAAGCCATACTCGGCGATTGCCGAGGAGCTCGGAATAACTGAGAACACAGTGCGTTCCAGAGTCAACAAGCTCATTGACGATGGTGTTTTATCGATAACAGGACTTGTGGATCCGGAGAAGATGCCGGGTCTGCAGGTCGTGATGATGGGTGTGAAGCTGAAGACGATGGAGCTCGAGAGAAAGGCAAAGGAGTTCTGTGCTCTACGCGGTGTAATATCCGCAGCAGTGGTAACAGGCCGCTATGACCTTATCGTTCAGCTCACGCTCTCAGAGGACGATGGGCTTTCACTTCTTGATTTCTTCCGCTATGAGCTTACGAAGATCGCGGAAGTGCTTGAAGTGGAATCATTTGTAGTTTATCAGTCGCACTCTCTCTGGGTGCCATATAACGTATGAATCTGTGGAGGAATGCATATGCGTTCCTCCATCAGTGAAAATCCTCTGATTTCCTGATTTCTCTCATATCCTCTGCCATTTCACCCGAATTCTGGATGGAATATTATCTTTCTGTATATTTTCTCTCTGTAATTTCTTCCGATAAAAGCAAATCTATATCAAGAAAACTACCCCTCCCTGGTATTGAGCTTGACCAAAGATATGTGTTATTTTCTTTCGGGCCTGTCTCTCAGGCCGATGGTATAGCAATATGGGGAAATACAATAAAAGACCGAAACTCCGCTCTGTGGAGAGAAACAGAGCGCGGAAATCAAACGGGCGCAACAGGCGCATCATCATGGATGATATCGATTCCATGTATGCAGAACCCTCAGCCCCTCTAAAGGGGAATGGGAAGGGCTGGAAGAAGACAGCTGCAATAATAGCCATCCTTCTTCTTCTCATCGCTGCAGGAGCTGCAGTCTATGCCTCCCCGCATGGGAAGGACGAGGTGCCAGAACCAGCGGCAGTGGAAGCTGCAGCAGAAGCTTCAGTAGCAGCTGAAGTCATTCCAGTTGGGGAACCAGCACCAGCTGAGGAACCAGCTCCGGTTGCCGATGTTCCGGTCACAGCATCATTCAGCGCTGATGGGATCAGCGGCAGCATAGAGTCACGTGATGGCTATGGGATCATAACCTACAGCGGCATCGAGGATGAGGATGCAAGGGCATTCATCGACTCGGAGATTGAAAGATACGGCATCAGAGGCATGGAGCATGCCGCTGAGGATGGAAAGGCCGAGCTTGATTATCCGGAGGGGATGGCTCCTGTCTATAGACAGGTTGCTGTCGATACCATCATCCAGGATATCTACGATTATATAGCATCGCTTTCAGAGCCGGTTGTTGAACCTGTTGCTGAACCAGTCGTTGAACCAGCTGTTGAGGATATCCCTGTCATCGCATCATTCAGGGTTGAATGGATCGAGGGACGCATTGAGTCATATGATGGCTATGGCATGATAAGCTACAGCGGGGTTACGGATGAGGAGGCTGCCGCATTCCTTGGGTCCGAGATAGAGAAGTACGATGCATCAGGCGTTGCATATACGGCAGAGGACGGGAAGGCGGAGCTTATTTACGCGGAGGGGCTTTCAAGAGGCTATAGGACCGATGCTGTGGAGACGCTCATCGCTGATATCCGCATATATCATGAGAGCCTCAATGCCCCTGCTGTGGAAGCAGAGGATGGAGAGGAGGGAAGAGGGATCCACTCCGTGTCCCTTTCCTGGTCGCCATGGGGCTATGAGTACTATGACTTCCACAACATCCCGGGGCTTCAGAAGGAGGAGTTCGAGACGAAGTGCGGCTTCGGATTCGCCTTCGGGTATGAGGCAAGGATCCTCCCATTCCTCGCACTCGGCGTGGAGACGGGATTCTATGGCTATTTCCCCACCAGGAGCATCATACCATCAGACAGCTTCTACTGGCAGGTGCCGGTGCTCGGCAAGGTCTCATTCCTCGTCGGGAACGGGGATGTTGACTTCCGCATCGGAGCAGTTGCTGGCCTTGATATCTCGAAGCTGAGAGGCGATGTGGGAGCATACCTCTACTGCGGGTTCGATCTCGGGATGGATTTCAATATCAACGAGGATTTCTCCATATTCTGGCGCATAAGGAACGCAGTCTCCTTCGAGCCTCATAGGCAGGAGGAAGCGCTTTCAAGCAATACATATATAGCCCACCCGGCAATGATAGGCATCACATACCACATCTGAGGAGGGAAGGATGAAGAACATCAGGAACATAGCAAGGCTCCTTTGCGGGCGATGATCATAGCCATGGTGTTTGCAGGCTGCTCAGCCCAGCCGGAGCGCACCGTCAACCAGCAGCTCTATCCGTATCTCACGGTCAACACGGCGGGGGAGATCCGCGTTGTTGCCGGAGTCACGATGTCCAGCATCCACATCCCTGATGATGTGTACATCAACGGGCAGACTACGGCCACGATATTCAGGGGCTTTGAGGACGAGGCAGGGAAGGCCGCGGTGGAGAGCATCTCATTCGGGGTAGGCATCACCGATATCGGAAGCGATGCGCTCAAGGATGCCACGGGGCTGAAGGAAGTCTCATTCGAGTCCGGCTCAAAGCTCTCATCGATCGGAAGCAGCGCATTCCAGAATACAGGGATCACATCGATAGAGCTTCCTGGGGATACCGCGATAGAGATCGGGGACAATGCATTCAGAGGCACATCCCTTGGAGAAGGCAGCCAGAACTATGGCGGTGTCCTTGTGAATGGCGGCACGCCTGATGCTGATATAACAGGCGGCCTCTTTGGGAATATCGTAGGAGAGCTTGAGATCGGAGAAGGTGCATTCGCAGGAACATCCATCGGACCGAATATCAACCTTCCAGGGAGCACGGCCTCAATCGGGAATGGCGCATTCGCAGATCTTGGCGGAACAGGTGCAGGCGATGCCCTTAAGGTTGCTCTTCCTGCAGCTGCGACAGATAATAGTCGATGACTATTTCCTCGATGAGGAAATAGATAGCCACAACCAATCTGTCTTCATCAAGGATCTTACGATTTCCGGTACAGGTGAAGTTGGTAAGCTTGCAGGAGATAATCCTAATCTCACACCACAGGCACCAAATAACAAGGCAGAGATTGTCATCACAGGGAATGTGACAGTTGAAGAAGGTGTCACAGCTGTAGGTGAGAATGCATTCGTAGGCATCGGAACTGCAGATGGGACTCTTGATGTATCCCTTCCAGATTCAATCACATCGATCGGCAAGGATGCATTCGCAGGAGTTAATATCGGAGATGAGAACAAGATCGTCATCCCTGATACAGTCACATCCGTAGGTGATGGTTCATTTGCTGTCGTAAAGGATGAGAATGGCACTCCTGCTGCAGGAAGCCAGCCTGGAATCAGCATAACGATCCCTGGCAATGCAATCGGAAAGGGACCTTGTGCTGAAGAAGGACAGGGTCTTGATGATATCTTCCTTCCATCTGATGATTCTTCAGCAGGTACAGGCAGTAACCGCCCTGCATTCTTCGAGGATGTGACTATTACTGCTGGCACTGGTGACGGTGATAAGGGCTATACAACAGGCATCCTGACAGGTAAAGATGATGAACCTGGTGCTAACGCTGTTGATATCGTTATCGGAGGAAATCTTGATCTTGGCGATGGGCTTACTGAATTCGATGGCGAGAACTTTGCCAATGTCGGTATTCCTGAAGACAGTGATGGTACACTCAATGTGACTATCCCTGGCGAAGGAACCAGCATTACAGGAAGCCTTTCATCTGGACCGAAGGTCGTGGATGAGGATGGTAATATAATCACAGGAACTGGATCTGATACAGGTTCCATCTCATTCGGCAGCGATGAGGAATCAATGGTTCCGCCTGTTGATTCAATTGGTGACAATGCATTTGCAGACAGGGATGATATCACAGTGCTTGTGATCCCTGCGAACATGACTCATATCGGAGCAGGTGCATTTGCAGACTGTGATAAGCTTACAACTATCATCTTTGAAGGACCAAGGGATCCTGAGAATCCTTTGACTATTGATGAGAATGCTTTCAGTGGTTGCAGTAATCTCAATACGATCAAGTATCGTGAGAATGGTCAGGAAACATCAGAAGATGCTGGTACTGCATGGTTCCCAGAAGGTACTCTGACAGAGCTTCCTGATGGAATATTTGCAGGAACAGGATTTGATAATGTTATCCTTACAGATGATATCAATACTGTTTCCGATACTGCTTTTGATAGTGATAAGAATATCAGTGTATCTGTAACTGTTCCTGTCAAAGGTTTCATGTCTGTTGATGGTTATCCTGCAAATGGAGAATATCCTTTAGATGATACAACTGTTGATGTGACATTCAAGGGAACATGGCCTGATAAGTTTACAGATATTTCCGCTACTGTGGATGGCAAGCCTGTAACTGTTCCAGAGAAGTACGGATATGAAGGTACATGGACAGTTAATGGTGAGACTATCACAATAGGTGAGGATGGTATTACTGCAACTGGTGTTTCCGTCAGCGATATGTTCCCTGAAGGTAATACATCTGGAGGTAACGGTGGTGAAATCGATTGGGAAGCAAAGAGTTTCAAGCTGAAACTTAATCTTCCCGAAGGCTGGACTGTTAAGGGTAGTACCGACACTTCAATAACAATTGATACTTCTTTGATTTTCGGAGAAGAGGTTCCCTCGGATTTCTTTGATAGCATTAAAGATAAATTGATTAATACTGAAGAAGGACATAGTGTTGATACTATTACTATCGAGGATATTATTCCTGGTAATCTGCTTAAAGATGAAACTCTATTTGATAAAGCAGAAGGTGGAATACTTGAAGTAACACCTAGTATTACAGGAAAGGAAATCTCTTATTCTTTGGAGATTACTACTTCAAATGGTGACAAGATAACAATTGATGATATCGATTACAATACCACTTGGGGCGAGATTGACGATGGTGGTAATTTCTATTATTCAGCGACTGGTGCAGATGAAGATGGAAAGATTTTGAATCCTGGCTCACTAATCAGCAATGATACCCTCATTACAGAAGAAACTGTAAATGGTGGACCTTATTACCAGTATGCAAAGATAGATTTCCCAGCAGACAATCCTGCCTTTGGTATTGATTACCCTGAAAGCGGATATTATCTTGTTGGAACAGAAATTGAACTTCCGGCTACTGGCGAACATGTGGGATTTACTGTTTCTGAGCCAATCGTAAATGGGGCTCTTGATGAAAATGGAAAAGTCATTGGTTCAAGTTCTTCAGCGATAACTCAGACTATAACACCGCATGAGTATTCAGTTACAATTGATGGTGATGATGAAGGTACTGTGACATTCGGAGGAAACTGGTCTGCAGAAATGCTTCCTGCAGCACCTGGAGTTAAATATTCATTAACAAAAGAGCCTACTGGTATTCTTCAGACAGGAACTGGTACTATTAGTGCGGGAATGAAAATTCCAGGGTATGCTGATCCTGATACAACCATAGCTATTTATACCTACTATCATATTGTGTTCCCTGCAGATCAGTATGGACTCAACTATCCTGATACAGGTGATTATCTTAGTGGTTATCAGATTACGCTCCCTGATACCTCTTCACTTGAGAGTCAAGGATATACTGTAGGATCTGCTACAACTTCAGGAATACTTGATGAAAGTGGTAAAGTTATAGGACCAGGAACAGTTTCTCAGGAAATAAATCCACCAATTCCCTATACTCTTATTATCCACAGCTATAATAATAAGACAGAAGAAAAGAGTATTGCTCTAGGATCTGCTTGGAGTTCTGTATTACCTACTACTAACGGAGAATTCTATTCAAAGGGTTCAAACCTGCAGTATGTTCAAAGTGGTACAGGAAATATTTTTGATCCAATTAATACTTCATCTCCTGTAAGTGCCGCTGATGATCCAGATAATGACAAAACAATACATGTATACAAATATTTCAAAGTAGATGTAACTACCGCGATCAATCCCAGTGGAGGTATTCATCTTTATGTACAAGATGGTTACACATTTAAATTAAATGGCTCTCAGCTTTTTGGCTCGGGTGCTACTTATGCTGGATTGATCTATAATGGGACAAACTATGCATTAGGAGAACTTATAACAGTAACAAGTACTATAAACTGGAGTGGATGTACGCCGATTGAGGGAGGAACAGCAGTTTCTGATGGGTCATTTGTTGTTAGACTGAATGATGGCAACAATTATCAGCTGTATATTCTTGGTCCATATACAAGAAGTGTTGCAGAAAGTTCCGCCCTTAATAATATTCCAGCTACTCTTCCACAGTCCGGATGGAATTTTGTAACTATAGATCAGATTAAACAGATCTATAATATTTCTTCTATTAACACTCCTAATTATCCAAGCTATGGAGGGGAGATTAATGTCAGAGGCGCTATCGGAAAATGGATGGTTGACTTGAGTACAGGAAATGGACGTGATTTCTGGTTGAAAGAATCCTTCGGTTCAGGATCGCTTAAGTATGCTCATTATTTTGCTACTTCAGAGAACGATTTGATTGTAGATTACGATACATCGTATGATCCTGCTTCTAAACTTGTTCTTGTGATCCGTCTGTACAATAATTAAGTACTTGTTTTCATGATAAGAAATTATGGCATGTTCAAAAGGGCGTGTCATAATTTCATTTCTTGCTCTGGATATTCATCATATCCAGGGCACTTTTAGTTAATTTCCCTTTCTCTTCATTCATTACTGATTATAGTAGTCTTCCTCCTCTTATGTTATAATTGCTTTCAAGGAGCTGAAATGTTAAACACTGAGTATCTTGGTTTGAAGCTTAAGTCACCGGTAATCGTTTCATCAGGTCCACTTACCCAGAATGCTGTATCGCTTAAGAAGTGCGAGGAAGCCGGGGCTGGTGCTGTTGTTCTCAAGTCGATCTTCGAAGAGCAGATTGAAGCAGATGTCTCAGAGGAGATGGAGAAGAATGCAGAGTTCCTCCAGCATTCATCGGCAGAGGGATTTTTCGAGGAATCTTCAAAGAATTACTATATTGACCGCTATATGAAGCTGCTCTCTCAGGCTAAGAAGGAGCTTTCCATTCCTGTTATCGCATCGATTTCGGCAATGAGGATGGATAGCTGGATTGAGTATGCAAAGCGCTTTGAATCCTGCGGAGCTGATGCTATTGAGCTCAATTACTATCCTATAGCATCTGATGCATCCGTTCCAGGTTCTGCTGTTGATGCAAAGGCTATTGAGTTTGCGGAGATCGCAAGGAAGAATATCTCTGTGCCGCTTTCCATAAAGATCGGATACAAGTACTCTTCCCTCGCTTATATCATCAAGTCTTTCGATAAAGCAGGAATCGATGGGGCTGTGCTTTTCAACAGGTTCTTCCGCCCTGATATCGACACGGAGACTCTTGAGTTCACTGCATCCTCTCCTTCTTCATCTCCAGATGAATATGGTGAGGCTCTGAGATGGATCGGGCTTATGAGCGGAGAAGTGAAGATGGATCTATGCGGAAACACAGGAATCCATGATGGGAATACCGCAGTCAAGATGATCCTTGCAGGTGCGCCTGCTGTTGAGATCTGCACAGCGATTGTCAAGAAAGGCTTCTCAGTTATCGGTGATATGAATAATTTCATCGAGGACTGGATGAAGCGTCATAACTACTCATCGATTTCCGAGTTCAAGGGTATTCTTGCTCAGGAGAAGACAGGTGAGGGGTATAAGTGGGAACGCACCCAGTTCCTTAAGACGATAAACTGATGGATCTATCTAAATACAGTGATATAGCCCCGTATAGGGGCGAGGATTTCAATGCTGCGATAAAAAGACTCCTTGATGGGGTTCAGTACCTCGGGGATTTCATTTCGCTGCTTGTAGGTTCAGGAGATGAGCAGAAGACGTATGAGTATACTTCGCTCATCATGCAGAATATATCGAAGGTGACGGACTATGACAGCTTCCTGAGGAATATCACGGCAGGGCTGTTCATTCCCACTGTCATCAACCGCACAATGACGGAGTTCACTTCCTCTGGCGCTGAGAAGCTTGATCCGAAGAAGGGCTACCTCTTCATATCCAATCACAGGGATATAATCCTGGACTGCGCGCTTCTTGATTACGCGCTTCTGCTTGCGGACAGGCAGCTTTGCGAGATGGCTTTCGGAGATAATCTCATCATCAATCAGTTCACTGAGGATCTTTTCCGTCTCAATGGAGGTGTGGTGATCCGCAGGGAGCTTCCGATGAGGGAGAAGTATCTTGAGTCCATCAGGCTCTCTGAGTACTTCGTGGATGTCGTGACAGAGCTTAACAAACCCATCTGGGTTGCCCAGAAGTCCGGCAGATCAAAGGACGGTATAGATGAGACCCAGCCTGCGATCATAAAGATGCTATATCTATCGAAGAAGGGCTCGGGAATAAGCTTCAATGAGCTTATCAATTCGATGAACATCGTCCCTGTGGCTGTAAGCTATGAGTATGATCCGAATGATATAAACAAAGGGCGCGAGGAGATTCTCCGCAAAGCCCATGATGGCGAGTATGAGAAGAAGCGCTATGAGGATCTTATATCCATGGCACGCGGTATGAAGTGCCAGAAGGGAAGGGTACATATGTCTATCGGAACTCCTCTCTCTGGTGATTTTGAGGACGCCAATGCAGTTGCGCGTGAGATAGACAGGCAGATCCACCTTGGATACAGGCTCTGGGATACGAATCTCTTCGCATACAGCTATCTTGAGCATGATGGCAGGTTCTCATCCGAGCTTTCCGGGTTCGATGGAGATGCTTTCCTTGCACGCTTTAGCCATCTTTCGCCCGATGTCCGTGAATTCGTCCTCAACAGCTATGCCAATCCTGTGAGGATGGCCCTGAAAGAAAAAGAAGAGGGCAGATGAGGAAAACCCTCCCGATCATTATATTCCTTCTCCTCCTTTTCTCATGCACAAAGGAGGAGTTCACTGTATCTTCCCTCTCCCTTAAAGCTGAGAGCAGCATAAGGATAGAGGAGGGAAGGGTGCTGAATGCAACTGCAATCATTCTCTCTGCATCCCTGAGCGATGAGGATGCTGATTATACTTTCCGCATTGTATCCCCGGACGGGGACCTTGTATGGACAGGACCATTTGATGGAAGAGGTGTCAGGCGCGTGGAGCTTGAGCTTACCCCAGGCGCTGCCTTCCCTGAGGGGGAGTACTCCGTTGTCATCTACTCAGATAAAGGAACCGACTACTCAGGATCGCTGGAATTCAGGACGGAGAAGGAGTATCCGTACTACGGTCCTGACGGCCTTACAATGGATGCAAGCACCACAGAGTATGATATCAATGGGCTTGTTGTCGGCAAGGGACTGAGAAGGAAGGGGTACAGACCGACTCCTTATGCTGTGAGATCTGAGATCGATAGGGTTGACCGCTATGGAAATACCCTGGAGATCTATGACGACCTCAGCCTGTCCGTCCCGCAAGCATCCTCAGATCCTTCTCAGACAGCTTTATGATGAAAGTACGCCCGTGAGGGCATGCTGGCTCATCAAGCGCGAGAGCCTTCTCTATAAGGGACTCAGCGCTCCATCTGTCAATGCTGTCCCCTGCCTTTATTGCAGCTCGGCATGCGATGACTGCAAAGAGCTTTGCCTCAAGCTCCTTCTCGTCCAGCCTTGATGACTGGATGAAGTCAACGATCTCAGATTCAACCGGTCTGCATGAAGCAGGGAGCGCTGTTATCTCCCATTCGCTGTCATCGCGCTTTGAGAGCATTATCCCGAGCTTCGTATATACCTGAGAGTGCTCATCGAGGAATGATGATGAGATATCATCAGTCTCTATATGTATCGGCACCAGAAGCTTCTGGACGCTCTTCTGCTTTATCAGCTCATCATAGAGTATCCTTTCATGCGCGGCATGCTGGTCTATGAATAGAAGCTCCCCATCTACTTCTGCTATCAGGAAAAGGGAGAAGGCTTGTCCTATATATCTGAATGAAGTGCGTTTCTCTTCTTCCTTTTCCTTGGTATCAGGTTCTGACTTTACTGCTTGTCTGCGATCTTCCTCCCGCTTTTTGAGTGCCTTTGCCTTCTCAAGCCAGGCTCTATCGCTTTCTCTGTATGAAGAGCCTATGCGCTCCGAAAATGATAGAGAAGGAGAGGATGGGCCAGAGTAGGTTTTCGGAGAGGAAGAGAAAGATGATGTGCTTCTTCCTTCCTCCGTGCGCTTTGCACTGTCGAGATAGAACTCCGGCTGCCTGGGCTCGATTCTCGGTATCCTTCGCTTGATGCCGCTTTGAAGCATTGCTGTTATCGCATGATGGATCTCTGCCTTGTTCCTGAGCTTTACCTCGCGCTTTGTCGGATGGATGTTGAAGTCCGCAAGCTCTGGGCTGTCATGGATGAATACAGCTGCGACTGGGAAAGATCCTCCTGGAAGGAGCTCTCCATAGCCGTATACTACAGCCTGCTGCACCGCATAGTCATCGACAGGACGGTTATTCACGTAAATCCTTATTTCCTTCCTGTCTGAGCGCTTCACTGCAGAGTTTCCAGCGATTATATCGATTGAGAATCCCTCTCCTTCACTGTGGAGAGCCTCTACATCGGCCTCGGCTATTCCTTCGCTTCTGTAGAGCATCATCACTCTTTCCTTAAGCGTCTCTGCCTTTGGCCAGTCGAGGCGGAGAGCTCCGTCTGATACAAAGGAGAACCTCACTGAAGGGAATGCAAGCGCCTTTGATACGATAAGAGTGCGTATCATCTGAGCCTCTGTCTGAGAGCGCTTAAGGAATGCACGGCGTGCAGGAATATCAGAAAAAAGATTCTCGGCTGTCGCGATTGTCCCCTTGTCTGGCCCTGTCGATAAAACAGGTTCCCTTCTTCCGTTATCGATTACGAGTGTAGACGCCTCTCCCGTTTCCTCTGAGCGTGTCTTGATCGTAAGCTTTGATACAGCTCCGATGGAGTAGAGCGCCTCACCTCTGAAGCCGAGAGTGGTGATGCTATATAGATCATCCTCATCATGGAGCTTGCTTGTCGCGTGGCGGTTTCCTAGAACGCCGAGATCCTCTCTTGATATCCCTGAGCCGTTATCAATTACGGAGAGGCGGTCAATGCCGCCTCCCTCTATTTCCACTCTGATCTCATCTGCTCCCGCATCCAGTGAGTTGTCCAGGAATTCCCTGAGTACTGACTGCGGGCGCTCTATCACTTCCCCGGCTGCGATGCGCGATGCAAGCCGGGCGTCAAGAAGCTTTATCATCAGAACATGACCCTCGCTCTGACGCTCAGCTCAAGAGCTGGGTTGTCAGTAAGTGTCAGGACATTGATGTAACTCTGGTAGCTGTCAGCCTGGAAAGTGGTCCTGAGCTCTGCTGTGAATCCGACAATGCCGAATGTGAAATCGGCACCGAGCGCGAATGCAGTATCAGGCGACAGCATATAGTCCGCAAAGCTTTCGCCGTTTCCGAACGATGTGGTGAAGCCTTCTCTTGCGAACTTTCCATACAGTCTTGCATTGTTGCTGACCATGCCGCCGAGCGAGACAGAGAGCGTGTCTGAATAGCTGCCATTGCTGCAGGCTGCGATGACGTTGTCGATAGAGTAGGAGATACCGAAATCCAGGTATCCGAAGTCGAGATCATATGCAGCCTTTATATACCAGCCTGGATCGGAGACGTCAGTCATATCGCTGATGATCCTTCCATTCCTTGCAACGAACTCGTTGAAGAGGTCTGGTCCGATCTTTCCCGACCTGTAGCCTGATTCGATTGATGTCGTCATTCCGTTTCCTGTGTATTTAAGCTCTGCTCCGATGAGGTAATCATAGAACGTTCCATTCTGGAAATCGTATATGAGCCTTGTCTCTGTAGCTATTCCATCGCGGTACGAAGTTCCCATCTCTCCCATGATGAATGCCGAAAGCTCGAAGCCATAGAATGGTATATCGATCCTGAATTCAGGATACATCAGCAGAGTGTATGTCTCCGATGATGCAAAGAGCATCTCCATCGGGATATTTATGCTGAATGAGAGCGAATCGAGATCGATAGGATAGAATCCGATGCTGAATTCGCTGATGTGCGGAGCTTCGAGATTGTCCGCATAGATGCCGATCGCAAGGTTCGGGAAGTTGAATCCGAGGCGGAGCGAGAGTGCATCATTCCAGCCATAGGACGAGAAGAGCGTTCCATCCTTTCTGTATCCGCGCTCAGCCAGGAGGTATGCGATCGTCTCATGTCCATCACCGAGTGTGATGTGGTCGATGAGGGCGAATGTATCGGTGATCGCTCTGTAGATCTTGTTGCTTTCATCGGACGTGCCGAAATCCCAGAGCTTCCTGCCGTTCATTCCAGCAAGGTAGAGCGATCCGCTCTCATTGAATGCCATCTTTATAGGAGCTCTGAATGCTGCCTCTGTCAGTCCGCTTCCGACTGTGATGACAGGCATTACGAGAATCTCAGGGGTGTAGGCTGAGGAGAACGCGTTATTGAATCCTGTCTCAAGCGAGAACCTTACAGGAAGGCTATTGGTGTATCCTTCCGTTCTGTCCTTGCCTCGGCCGAATGCAGAGACGCTGGCACCTGTCGTCAGTGACCACGCTTCGTCGATGTATGAAGCCTGGATGTAAGCGGATACAGGACCTGCGTCAGATGCGATTCCCGCAAAGAATCCTGAGTTCACATCATACTTGCTGAACTCAAGGACATCGCGAGCTCTGAAGCCTCCGTAGATCCTTACACCCCAGAGATCGACATATGCTGTTATATCCGCATAACCATTGCCGCTCACGAATGATACTGTATCGGTGCTGATATCAAACCAGGTCCTGAAGTCTATGCCGAACCACTTGCCATCATATCCAGCTTTGCCGATGACTGTGATATAGTCCCCCGCCGGTACATTGAGGAAATCGCTTCCGGCATTGCCGTAGTGGAGCATGCCTGTGGAGTACGCAGCTCCGAGCTCAGCTGTGAATCCTCCGAATCTCAGAGGGAGAGTCAAGGATACAAGGTATCCATTCTCAGCTAACGGGTTTGCCGTATAGTCTCCTGAGAGCATTGTCGCAAAGCCTGCCCTCAGCCCGATATACGATGTTCCTCTTGATACGAACGGGATATCAACGGAGAACTCAGGATAGAGCACAGACTGTGTTATATCCTTGTGGCTGATATCCGCAAGGGCTTCGAACCTGAATGTGAGAGGATAGCTTCTGGAAACGGAGAATGCAAGTGAAAGCCCTGCTGTGGACCATCCTTCCTCGATTCCATTTACTGTGCGTGTCCTTGTCATCGAAAGATCATCGAACCAGAGGCGGTGGCTGTAGTAGCCTGTCCTGTATTCATGGTTGAATGAGAGAGCCTGGTGCTCTCCGTCCCATCCATGCATGAGACCGCTGTAGATGCCAAGAGTATCACCGCTGAGGGTAGTGTACCTATCTATCGTGAAAAGAACGCTTTCATCGATTGACCTGTATCTTATCTCATCAATGAAATCGAGAGCGAAGCCGATCCACCCGAATGTATCGCGCTCTGTATCGTTCCATGCGCTCTGGAGATGGACAGGATCGATGTTGAATGCAGCCCTGAATGAACCTGAGGTGAATACAGGCTGGATCGATGCCCTTATGGATGTATTGCCCTGGCTGTCAGTATAGGCTCTGCCCAGAAGATTGATATCGAATGCGAATTTATCCCTGATCTCACCTGAGATGACTGGGGCGGTGCCTGTTCCCTCTCCCTTTCCTTCTTCAGCTGCCACTACAGGCTCAGAAGATATTCCTTCACCCGGTGCTGAAGGGGTGCTGAATGAGCCGATATACTCAACTACATCCGCAAAGAGAACCGGAGCATTTGCTTTTGCAGTTTCTCTATCTACAGATTGGGGAAGATCAAGTCTTGCACCGCCGTCGATGAAGCTGTATGTGATACCGTCTACAGCACTTCCATACTTTGCCATCTCATAGGCAAAGAAGCCTTCAGCATCGCTTTCTGTGACTATAGAAGGATAGAGGATATCCGCATAACCATCTCCGATAGAGATCACAAGATCGTATCCATCATAGTTGAATACATACGAATCAACCAGTGCTGGTTCCGGCTCTGTCTTCTCAGGGGCTGAGAGCATCATCACGTATGCAGTTATATCCTGGAACATCGGCTGTACGTAGGACTTTGCTGTAGCCCTGTCTACAGACTGAGGAAGATTTATCCTTGCTCCGCCGTCAATGAAGCTGTATGTGATGCCGTCAAGCATCGATCCGTACTTCTCGACTTCATATGCAAAGAATGAAGCGGCATCACTCTCTGTAACGATTGAAGGATAGAGAAGATCAACATAGCCGTCAGCAACTACGAATGTAAGCTCATAGCCTGCGAGCTTATATGTGATATACTCTGGAGCGATCTCTGCTATCTCTGGTTCAGCAGCAGGTGCAGAAAGCATCCCCGCATATTCTTTTATATCCTCAAAGAGGAATGGGACATTTGCCTCTGCAATGTCTCTATCTACAGATTGAGGAAGCGTAAGTCTTGCTCCTCCATCGAATAAGGTGTAAGTAATACCATCTACAGCACTGCCATACTTTGCCCTCTCATAGGCAAAGAAACACTTGACATCGTTCTCTGTCACAATAGAGGGGTAGAAGAGGTCCGCATATCCGTCTCCGATAGCCACTGTGAGGACGTATCCGCCATAGATCATTGTGAATGTCTCAGCAGGCATTGCCTCCGGTTCCTCTGCAATCTCAGCCACTGGTTCCTTCATTACTGGAGCAGATGGAACTTCTGCTTTCTCAGGAGCTGAAAGCATCATCACGTATGCAGTTATATCCTGGAACATCGGCTGTACGTATGACTTCGCTGTAGCTCTGTCTACAGACTGAGGAAGATTTATCCTTGCCCCGCTGTCAATGAAGCTGTATGTGATGCCGTCAAGCATCGATCCATACTTCTCAGCTTCATATGCAAAGAATGAAGCGGCATCACTCTCTGTAACGATTGAAGGATAGAGAAGATCAACATAGCCGTCAGCGACTACGAATGTAAGCTCGTAGCCAGCAAGCTTATATGTGATGTACTCAGGAGCGATCTCCACTGGTTCTTCAGCTATCGGCTTAGGCTCTGCTATAGGCTCTGTCTTCTCAGGAGTTGAGATCATCATCACATATGCAGTTATATCCTGGAACATCGGCTGGACGTATGACTTTGCCGTAGCTCTGTCTACAGATGCAGGAAGATTTATCCTTGCACCACCATCGATGAAGCTGTATGTGATGCCGTCAAGCATCGATCCGTACTTCTCCACTTCATATGCAAAGAATGAAGCGGCATCACTCTCTGTAACGATCGAAGGATAGAGAAGATCCACATAGCCATCAGCGACTACGAATGTAAGCTCATAGCCTGCGAGCTTATATGTGATGTACTCAGGAGCAATCTCAACTGGTTCTTCAACTACCGGCTCAGGTTCAGCAGGAATGCTTACTACAGAAATTTCCTTATACTCTTCTTCGGAGATCGTGAAAGGCAGGGAAGATTCCGTCCTGCTCACTCCGTTCATGGAGAGAATCTTGGTCTCTGAAGCCGTTACTGCATCATATGTTGTTACAGAATGCCCGGAAAGATTCAGGAAGCCCTCTGTCTCTGCATTGGTGGTGAATACGTATTCGCCTTTTCCTGGCAGCAGAGTGAGAGTTGTCGGTGTATAGACCTCAAGCTCTATATCCTCTGTAAGGACAATGCTCACATTGCCTTCCATTATATAGAGAGAAGGTGAGGGAAGTGTGAAATCAGTTACGGCAACTACAGAGCCAGCATTGAGATGGATCTCTCCGAAAGGCGAAGTGAATACCTTGCCATCCGCCTGAGACTGTATAAGATACCCACTATCCTGGATACCTTCAGAGACATCTGCCATTGTTCCATCCGGAGCATACAGCGAGACGCCATCCATGTTTCCATCCCCAAGGGACAGGGAGACTGCACCAAGTACAGATATTGAAAGCAATACCATCAAAGCCGTCAGGATCTTTCTCATAATTACCCTCTGAAGGCGAAAACGCCCTTTTATAGTTTATCACAGTATTCCGCGGTCAAACTACTGCTTTTCAGGCCAGCTTGGAAAAGTATCTGAAGGCAAGGATGGAAGAAACCTTCTCGGAGTGGTCATTATTTCATTTCACTGGTATAAGAAAAGACTGGCGGCTCCGGGAAGGGAAATGCATTTTTATGCATAAAGATGAGGATTACCTCATTTCATACGGCATAAATATTATAAGAAAGCCAGATTTTGGCAAGTATTTGAATCAACAAATTTTAAATATTTTTATAAAAACAACAGGTTTTCCGTTAATCTGTTTGATTTTGCTTTTCAGGAAGAACTGAAGATGAGAAATCATGGGCATTGTATATATGCTCCCTTGCCAGCTTATCGATATGGGAAAGCTCTGAGATGATCGGTTTTAGCCTTGCCCTGACATTCGTCTGGTCATATGGACAGACGGGCTTGATCACAGGAATATCATAGCACTCAGCGAGGCGCCTGGTCACATTCTCCCTTGTTTCAATGAGAGGGCGTATGATATGCATTTTCCCCTCGAAGAACTCCTGGACGGGAAGCATCGTGGAAAAGCTTGCTCTGAAGCAAAGGTTCATCAGTGTTGTCTCCGCTAGATCATCCAGATGATGTCCCATCGCAATGAGCCTGGCATTCTCCTTTTCTGCATACTGGAATAGTATCCTCCGTCTGTTGCGGGCGCAGAGATAGCAGTTGAAGTCGCCATTGAATGATGTGGGGAACTGATGTTCCTCGAAGATCACGAGATCGATATCCAGAGCAGAGAAATACTCCTTCAGCTTCTCTTTGTTCTCAGGTGGTATCGGGTGCTCGATCCAGTCGATCATAACAGCTCTGAGCTTGTATGTCACAGGAAGCCACTTCCGCCTTAAGGAGAGGGCCAGCGCGAGGGCAAGGGAGTCCTTCCCTCCAGATGCCGCTATGATGACCTCATCATCCTTCTGTATCATCCTGTATCTGTTTATGGCCTTTCCGACACCCTTTATGAAGCGCATCACCCATGGCGGCATATCCCCGTCGATAAGGCTCTGATACGGAAGCTTCTCATCCATTGCACACCGCCTTGAATGCTCTTTCCGCATCTTCATCTGTAACATATTCCGGAAGGAAGAGAGAGACAGTCCGGAGCGATGAGGAGAACATCGTACCGGCTTTTGGAAAGAGCATGCCGGCCTTTGATGCATCGACTATCCTCCCGTCATCCATCCTTATACCGATATCGCTTTCGAAGCTGATCCTTTCAGGGATGTCTATTATCACGGCATACTCAGGAAGACCTGGGTATCTTTTCCTGAGGCTGTCATGGATCTTCATCTCCGTATCGGAGCGTGCCATTATATCAAGTGATGCCTTCTCGATTGTCCCATCGCTCTCAAAGGGCTTCACCGCTTTGCGGGGAAATGCCTTTCCTTTCTCTGCAAGGGCAATCAGGGAGAATGGAGGATAATCAGGGTGCTTCCTGGAAAGGCTGTAGAAGTCATAGTCATCCTTCAGATAGAGATCGCTGTATGTTATGATCCCATCCTTCAGTGCCGAAACCACTGCCTTCTTTATCATTGCAGTGAGGCTTCTTACGCCCTTATGCCAGTAAAGTGTCCTGTACATCATGTACTTCGAGAACAGAACCTGCTCCACAGAGCTGATGGCCTCTTTATCAAGTACGATGCGCTCATCTTGAAGATCCATTGATGAGATGATGAAGTCCGTGTCCTGCCTGCCATAGGGAATGCCAGCGAAGAATGCATCCCTCGTAAGATAGTCGAGCTTATCAGGATCGAGGGTGCCTGAGAGTATTCTTCTGTATATTTCTGTCTCACGTGAAGGGCAGCTTCTTCTGTCTGCTATTATCAGGGCCGCGGTCTCTCTGCTTCCTCCTGCATCCTCGATTGCCTTTCCGAGCTCTTCGCATTCCATTATGAGATCAGCGGCTATCTCCTCGTGCTCCCTGACTGCAAGCTCCTTGAGCGAGTGTGCATATGGGAAGTGCCCGATATCATGCAGAAGGCATGCTGCGAGAAAGCTCATGATGCCCTCTTCTGTGAATGGCAGCGATGTATTCTTCCTTGAAAGGGAAAGAAGTATCTCCCGTCCAAGATAGTACACTCCGATTGAATGGCTGAGCCTTGTATGGACAGCACCGGGATAAATATGGAAAGCAGGTCCGTTCTGCTTTATCCTGGAAAGCTTCTCAACTTCGTCGATCGCAATGAGTTTCCTAAGGCTGTCCGTCATCGGGATATTCCCCCAGAGCGGATCCTTGACTGTGTGTATGAATCCTCTGTTGAGGACTGAAAGAGCTTCGCTTCCTGTCATAGCGGAAGGATAACACAACAATGAGCTTTGACAAAGCCGGCTATAGAAGCAAGAATAGGCATATGCGCAAACTGGCTTTTATCATGATGGCTCTCATTCCCGCACTTATATATGCGGTTTCTCCTGTATCCGGGAAGATCGGTCCTGTCGCTGTCGACATAAAAGAGGGATCGATCACAGAGGCAGCCTTAGCTGCAGTCTCAGAGCCTTTCACAGAAGCCTGGCTTGAGAAATACACTCCAGATCCGATGAAGAGCGGGGAGATACTCTCTCCTGTCCTCTCGTCAGCTCTTCCTCTTTCAAATCCGATAGCAGGTGAGGAGAAAGCCGGTGCTGTCGATATCCTCGATCTTGCAACCGGCTCTGTATATTCATTCATCTTCCGCGATGGCAGGATAGCATCCTGTTATCCATCATATGCCTCTCAGTCTCCTGAACTGTGAGAGAAGCGATGCAAAGTGCTCCGCTGCCTTCTTCACAGGCTCTTCTGTACGCATATCAACACCAGCTTTCATAAGCGATGCAATCGGGAATTCAGAGCCGCCGCTCTGTAGGAATGAAATGTAGTCATTCCTTTCCTTCTCACCGCCGCTGAGCACCCTCTCTGATAGTGCGATCGATGCAGAGATCCCTGTTGCGTACTTATAGCAGTAGAATGCGCTGTAGAAGTGCGGAATCCGTAGGCATTCAAGATCGCTTACATCCTCAAAGTCCATTATCGGGCCGAAATATGCCTCAAGAAGCTCTCTGTAAGTGCTTCTCAGCACATCCGTAGTAAGCGGCATCCTCTTTTCAGCCATCTCATGGATCTTCAGCTCGAACTCCGCGAACATCGTCTGCCTGAAAAGCGTTGCGACGATATCATCGAGATTCTTGCCGAGGATATATGCCTTCTCAGTATCATCCGCAGAGTGCGAAAGAAGATAGGCTGAGAGGAGATTCTCATTGAATGTCGATGCGACTTCGGCTTCGAATATCGAATAGCTGTAGCACATGAACGGATTCGAGGATGCGGAATACCATGTGTGCATCGAATGGCCGCCTTCATGGATCAGGGTGAATACAGAGTCCAGCACTTCGCTTTCATAGTTTGTCAGGATGTATGGATTTCCTGTATAGCCGCCTGCAGAGAATGCTCCGCTTCTCTTTCCCTTGTTCTCATACCGGTCAACCCATCTGTCCTCTGTCAGTCCCTTTATAAGCACTCTTCTGTACTCATCGCCAAGGGGCTTTACCGCTTCATTTATGATTGCTACCGCATCATCATATGTGTAGTGAGAGACAGGGCACTCAACCATCGGTACATAGACATCCCAGTGCCTGAGCCTCTCTTTCCCGAGAGCCTTTGCCTTGACGCTGTAGTACTCATGGAGCACAGGGAATGCCTCATGGACGGCTTTTATCAGCGAAGTGTAGACATTCACAGGGATATTATCAGGAAAGAGCGCTCTCTCAAGAGATGATCTGAATGAGCGTGCACGCGATGAGAATATATCCTCATTGACCGAGGCGATGTAGAGATCGGCAATGGTGTTCTTATGGTCATCATAGGCTTTGTAATAGCTTCTGTACGCTTCCTCCCTTATATCTTCATCCCTGCTTTTCAGATACTTGGAGTATGTTGCATGCGTCAGCTTCTCTCCTCTTACAGAGCCGAAGTCAAGTTCGATGTTGTTCAGATCCATGAAGGCCTTCTCCGCAGATCCGCTAAGAGGCGAATAAAGCGACAGGAGTCTTTCCTCTTTTTCCGAGAGCACATGCTTCTTTTCACGGAGATTCCTCTTCATCCAGATCCTGAACTCCTTGTATCTTGGCTCTTTCATCCACTCTCTGATGCGCTTCTCGTCGATGGCAAGCAGCTCTGGAGTGAAGTATGAGATCTTCTCTGAAAAGAGGGATGCTGCATTCTGGTACATCATATAGCGGCGCTGGACATCTGCATCGGAGCTGTCTGCCTCATAGGAGAGGAAGGCCCAGCTTCCTATCCTCTCAGCTTCCATCTCGGTGTTTCTGAGATATACCAGGGCGTTGTATAGATCATCGGAGCTCTTTGCAAGCGTTCCTTTGAAGTTCTCTGCCTTCCTGAATTCCTTCTCCAGTTTCCTCAGATCCCTTTCCCAGCTCTTTTCGCTCTTTGCTAAGAGCGAAAGATCCCATGTATCCTCCGTCCTCTGTTCATTCCTTGCGATCATTTTCCGTTCTCCTTATCAAGAAGCAGCTTCATAAGCCTTGCTGCCTTGCCGCGGTGCGAATACCGGTCCTTCTCTCCCTCCGGAAGCTCTGCTGATATCATCCCAGCCTCATCGATGAAGAACACGGGATCGTATCCGAATCCGGTTGTCCCGGAAGGGGAGAGCGCTATTGAGCCATCGCATGTTTCCTGCACGATATACTTCCTGTCAGGGCTGAGTATGAGGCAGAGCGCTGAGACAAAGTGGGCAGTTCTGTCCGTTATCCCTTCCATGTTCTTCAGCAGAAGCATGTACTTTTCCTCGCTTGAGAGCTTTTTCCCGTCTTCCTCGCCGTACCGGGCAGAGTGTATGCCGGGCTTTCCTCCAAGGGCATCGACAGAGAGCCCTGAGTCATCAGCAAGAACAGGGGCATGGACTATGCTGTAAAGCGCCTCTGCCTTTATGAGTGCGTTCTCGATATAGCTTGTCCCGGTCTCCTCCGGATCGAAATCTATTCCTTCATCCTTCGGCAGCACCAGCTCATAGCCGCCGAGAAGCCTGGACATCTCTTTCCTCTTATGATCATTGCCAGATGCAAAATAAAGCTTCATAGAAAGAAATATAGCGACATTTCATTCAGTAATCCATACCATGCGAAATCCTATAAAGCAGCTGCTTTACCTTTGAAATGTCGTTTGTGACCGTAGTCCTTGGAATTCCCAGCACTATGGCAATCCGTGAATGTGACATCCCCCGCTTGGCGTACTTTATTATTCCGAGCCTCTTTCTGTAGATCCTCTCTGCCCGTTCTTTTGCTTCTGTCAGCTGCTTCAGCTTCTCTTCATCTGCTTCCTTCGTAATCGCATGCCTGAGGTTCGCGATCATCTTCCAGTATCTGGCGGCAATGGCTTCCGCACTCTCGATGGCCTCATCATTTGCTGAAAGCTCTGAGCGCCTCAGCTCATAGAAGCGGGAGATTATTGAAAGATCGACCCTCAGCACTCTCGAGACCCCTGCGATGAATGCAGCATCCTCCACCTGCGGAAGATAGAGAAGGTACTCCAGGAACCTGCGCCTGTCCACTGGAGTCTCTAAATAGGATGCAAGCGCATTCTCCTCCTCATTTCCAGTGCTCATGCGGCCCTTGCGTTCCATTATGCATACCACCGCTTCCCTCAGCGTCCTTGGCCTCCGGGGAACTCTGGATGAATGGTATGGCCTTATCGTTTCGTACAAAGATCCGTATTCATAGATGGTCGGATCTGATCGCATCAGCGCGAGCTCTGCCTGCTCATTCTTCTCCTTTTTCCTTATGTATCTCATGCACCTGTATCTGCATATCTGTGTCAGATATGCGATATACGATGTCCCTGATATCTCAAAGGAGCTTATTATCCTGTCCATATCCTTCACGATATCGAGATAGAAGCCGGAGAGATCCTCGTCCTTTATGTAGAGATTGCGCTGCGGGATGAGATAGAGAAGGATTCCCGTCCGCTCCCTAATCAATGCCTCCAGCACTTTCTTCTGCTCTTCCGTGGGTGCTCTGTTGTATTCAAGCACCTTGCTTGCTATGAATGCATCGGCCTCCGCTGTGAAATATCTGTTCATGCAACCTCCTGGAATAGGGATGCTGCAGAAAATGTGCCAAAAAAAGAAAAGCCTCCCAGTAGTTACACAGGAAGCTCTTCTGCCAGTCTTTGCTGTGACATGTGTGTATCACTACTGGAGAAAACCTGAAAGAATCTCCAGAAGTCTTTTCCGGGCATTGTCCACAGTGCCAGGGATTGTCGCACCAGATGCATGCATGTGCCCGCCGCCTCCAAGCATCGCAGCTGCCTTTCCTACATCGATGCCTGATTTATGCTTCGATCTGAACCCGATCTCCACGCTGCCTTCCTTATCCTTGAAAAGCACAACGCCCTTTATGCCCTCTGTCTCAAGAAGCGATGCATATACGCCGTCGCTGAGCTTGCCATCTTTCATTGATGCATCCTGATAAGCGAAGAGGAATGCACCGCCAAGCACAGGCTCCGCGCTCTGTATCACAGCTGCCATGTCCTTGATGTCAGAGAGCTTTCTTCCGTCATGCAGCTCATCATAGACATCATAGGGAGAGACTCCAGCTCTGCAGAATGATGCGGCAGCCTCAAGCGCATCCGGAGCAGTCTTCTCGCTCAGGAAGTGGTAGAAGCCTGAATCGGTGGCGAACCCAAAGTACAGGAAGTATGCGATTTCCTCTGTAAGGGCGATTCCCAATGCCTTCCTCACCTCGTTGATGCAGAGCGTTGTGGAAGGGGACTGGGGAACGATGTAGCTCATGCCCTCAGTTGTGAACGGAAGCCCTGACGAGTGGTGGTCTATGACAATCCTTTCAAGATCCTTGATCTTGCTGAAAGCATCTCCTGGACGGTCTGGGGTCGAGCAGTCGACAACGATGACAAGAGGGGATGAGGAGATGAAGCTGTCGCTTGCTTCCTTTCTGAAAAGACCTTCAAACCGCTTGATATCGCTTCTCAGGAAAGGGCCGTCGTTCAGGATCTCCGTGCGTTTTCCCATCGTACGGAGGATAGCATCCATCGCGAGAGTTGATGAGATGGCATCTCCGTCAGGGTTCTTGTGGGATACGATAATGGCTCCCGATGCCTTCTGGATCGCATCAAGGAGCCGTTCATCACATTGCGGGAATATACTTGCCATCTGAGGTTATCACCTTAGGCTGTGTCTTGTTTATCACATTGTCCTTATCGACAATGACTTCACGGACACCGGTCATGGATGGAATCTCGTAGCTGATGCCGAGCATGAGGTTCTCCACTATGGCTCTGAGTCCTCTTGCTCCAGTCTTCTGCTCATAGGACTGCGATGCGATCTCATGCAGTGCATCTTCGGTGAATGTGAGCTTTATTCCGTCAAGCGCGTATGATGTCTCATACTGTCTGATGATCGAGTTCTTCGGCTCAACGAGGATCCTCTGAAGATCATCGAGCTTGAGATTGCTCAGCGATACATGCACAGGAAGCCTTCCGATGAACTCCGGGATAAGGCCGAACTTGATCAGATCATCAGGCAGAAGCTCACTGTAAAGCTCATCGAGATCCATGTCCTCCCTGTCCTTGATATCAGCACCGAATCCCATCTGGGAAGAGGCCACGCGGCGCTCTATGACTTTATCAAGTCCTACGAACGCTCCTCCGCATATAAAGAGGATGTTCGATGTGTTGATCTTGAGCATTTCCTGGTTCGGATGCTTTCTTCCTCCCTGAGGAGGAACAGACGCATTCGTTCCCTCGATTATCTTCAGGAGCGCCTGCTGCACACCCTCGCCGGACACATCGCGCGTGATTGAGACATTCTCTCCCTTCTTAGCGATCTTATCGATCTCATCGATGAAGATTATCCCGTGCTCTGCTCTTGGAATATCGTAATCAGCGGCTTCAATGAGCTTGAGAAGGATGTTCTCGACATCCTCTCCGACATATCCAGCCTCTGTGAGCGTTGTAGCATCGGCAATTGCGAATGGCACATCGAGCTTCTTTGCAAGCGTTCTTGCAAGAAGCGTCTTTCCCGTTCCCGTCGGACCGATCATCAGGATGTTCGATTTGTCTATCTCCACACCTGACTCAGCGATCTTCGATGCATACTTGACCCTTTTGTAATGGTTGTATACGGCAACTGAGAGAACCCTCTTTGCCGCATCCTGGCCGATTACATACTGATCAAGATACTCCTTCAGCTCATGCGGGGTAGGGATCTCCCTGATCTCGATATCGGAGCCTTCATTCCTTCCACCCTGGTTATCCAGGATATCGACACAGGTAGTGACACAGTTCTCGCAGATAGCTACTCCCGGACCTGCGACATATCTGACAGTGCCGTCTGTAAGCGGTCTGCCACAGAAAGAACAGTATTTTGCGTTTCTTGCCATATTACTTTCTCATGATCCTGTCAACGATGCCGTATCCGAGCGCCATATCTGCATCCATATAGAAATCGCGGAGGATATCACTCTGGATTCTTTCCTCGCTCTGTCCTGTATGGAGAGCCATGAGGCGCTTTGTCACATCATTGATTCTCTGGAGCTCCTTCGAACTCACGATTATATCGCTTGCCTGGCCTTCCGCACCTCCTGATGGCTGGTGTATCATGACACGGGCATTTGGCAGTATCGAACGCTTTCCCTTCTCACCTGATGCAAGAAGGATCGCGGCCATTGAGCAAGCCTGTCCGACGCAGATCGTGGAGACAGGGCAGGATATGTACTGCATTGTGTCATATATCGCAAGGCCTGCTGTAACGCTCCCGCCAGGACTATTGATATAAAGGCTCACATCCTTCTTCGGATTCTCGCTCTCAAGGAATATGAGCTCAGCAACGATGAGATCCGCTGTCTGATCCGTAATCTCCCCATCGACGAAGATGATCCTGTCTCTGAGGAGGCGTGAGAATAAATCGTACTGTCTTTCTCCCGTCCCCGACTGCTCAAGCACATAGGGGACAAGAGTGTTCATCCTTTCGTTCAATTACTCTTCTTCCTTTGTCTCTGTCTCTTCCCCAGCTGTCTCAGGGCCATATACGAACTCTCTGTAGCTGAGTTTCTTTCCTTCTGTGAAGGTGTTCTTCTCAAGAAGGAACGGAAGGACCTTCGCAAACTGCATTTCGTCCTTGATCATGCCCTTGTAGCTCTCTCTATCAGCCTCAGGGATATTCTTCAGGGACTCATCGCATCTCTTCTGGAGCTCTTCCTCATCAACAGGGAAGTCCTCCTTCTTCATGATCGCATCGAGGATGAGCTGTCCTCTGATCATATCCTCTGTATCCTTTCTCCAGGTCTCGAGGAGATCCTCTTTCGTCATGTTCTGCATCTTGAGCATCTTCTCGACGAACTCCGGCTTCATTCCTGTCTGGGATGCGAACTGCCTGTATCTCTGCTCAAGCTGTGCATCGACCATGGAGCGGGGGAGTGCGAAATCGGTGGAGGCTGAGATCTTCTCGACGAGGCTGTTCTCCTTTATGTGCCCAAGCCTTTCCTCGACTTCCTTCTCGTAGTCGCTCCTGATGCCTTGACGGAGGTCAGCAACTGTCTTGTAGTCATCCTTGACATCCTGGGCAAACTCATCATCCACAGCAGGAAGCTCTCTTGTCTTCACCTCTGAGAGCGTGATCTCAAGCTTGATTGTCTTTCCTGCATATCCAGGGACATGGTCTTCCTCTGTGTAACTTTTCTCTACGGTCTTTGTCTCACCCTTTGCCATTCCCACGACATCGCTGTCGATACGGTAGAAATTGTAGCCTGAACCGAGCGTGAATGTGAAATCATTCCTTTCAGTATCTGCCTTCTTGTTTCCCTCTTCATCAAGCTCCGCATAGGACACTGTTACGATATCGCCATCGGCGGCCTTCCCGTCCTTTGTCCTTACGATGGCATTCCTGTCCCTCAGCTCCTCGATCTTCTCATCGATGTCCTTATCGGTGATCTCAACTGCTGGAACCTCGACAGAAAGACCTGTATATGCAGGAAGATCGAACTTCGGATAGATATCATAGATGACGGAGAATGTGATGTCCTCTCCCTTCTTGAATGGAAGGAGGCTCTCCTCATTCTGCAGCTCTGGTGTTGAGAACGCTATCGGCTTCAGATCCTCCGGGATATCCTTCATCGCTTCCTCAAGCCCTTCCTCCATTGTCTTGAAGGTGCTCTCCTCCCTGATCGATTCACCGAACTTCCTTTCAAGTACTGATACAGGGACCTTTCCCTTCCTGAAGCCATCGATCTGTACTTCCTTTGCGTACTTTGCAAGCTTCTCCGAATAATCCTTCTCGATAGAAGCAGAATCAATGGTAATCGTAAGCTCAGCTCTGGATCCTTCCAGTTCCTTTACGTTCTTATCAGCAACCATAGTGCCCATCCTTATTCCAATCTAATAGATCTGTATTCCAGTTTACCAAATATAACTAATTTAGCGTTTGATGTCATCACCCTCTCCTGATAGAAGAAGCAGGTGAGGATGCTGCATCAGAGAGAAACTCCCAATCTGAACTCTTGCTAACCTTATCTGCCTCAGAAGAGACCGATGTGTGCCGTGTTCTGTTCCAGAAGATTGATCGCAAAGCTGTCGCATAACGGCATTGCGGAATGGAATATGCACTGCTTCCGATTCTGTGGGATTCCTGTATACTGTCATCGGCACTGCCCTTAGAAAAGGTAGGCGGCTAGACCTCTTGTATTTCGGTTATCGGATGTCAGGAGGCGTTGCTCTCCTGACCCTTCGGAAGATTGGAAAGGAGGCGCTTATGACGGACTTTGAATTGCTGTCGCTGGTGGTATCAATCATCAGCTTAGTGATACTTGTTCTGAAAAAGTAAGCCGCCCATAGAACTCGCGATTCTGGGCGACTTTGTCGTTTCGGTTATCGGAGGTCAGCCGTCTATCGGCAGTGCCTCTTTCCATTCATATTATTGCCATGATCTGCATTAAAGTCAAATAATTAGATTGGCAGGTGGATACGGCATTGCTTTTCCTTTGGGAAACCGAATGGATGAATCTGTCATATCAGACTGTTCAGATCGAACAGAATTGTTCATATCTTGATACAATATTTACAGCTGTATGTTTCAGAAGTGCTCAGGACATTCAAGCCCAAATAAGATATGCAGGGTGAAAATCTATCAAGAATACGGTAATCAAGAGCAAATACATTTACGGCTTTTGGTCTAAGCATGATACTCATTAATGTGTTCTGACATATACTCCCTCAAGGCCTCATTTATTCTCGTCTGATAACCTCTCTTCGTTCCTTTCCCAAAGAAATCAAGGACATCTTTATCGAGCATTATATGACATGATTCCTTGATTGGCGTTACTTTATAAAACTCTCTTGGCGTTGCTTTCTTCAATGTCTTGAGATAATCCGATGTAAGTTCCGGAATATCTGAGAAATCTAATTTTTTATCATCCATAATAAAGTTGTTCCTCCTTTTTGAAGCATATCTGGCGGATTCTTGTTATTCCATTCCGGTCAGTAGATACAACAAGTACAATAAGAAGTTTTCCTGGCAACCTACCAATGGTTATATACCTTTGTTCTTCTTCTGATGAATGCAGTTCATCAAAGAATTCCTGCCTGTCTGCATCCAGAAAGATTCCTATGGCTTCAGAGAATGGGATTCCATGCTTAACAATATTCACCTTGTTCTTTTCGGTATCCCATTCAAATAATCCATCACGGCTCTTCTCTGTCATATTTAATATCCATATATCAATGTACATTATTTCATGTACAAAGCAACATAAAATATGAAAAAAACAGCATATGGAATTTTTCAAAAATCTATCGAATTATCTGTTTTCTGGCCTTGTTTTGCAATGCTTATAAAACAACTCCTTGCATTACAAGGAGTTAAATTCAGAGGTACGAATCGGATTCGATACTTGAAAGAATGCCGCCAGGAAGTCCAGGCGGCATATCAGGCTTTACGATGATTATCAGAAATCCATTGTCATATCGCCGAATTCGCTGATTGTCTCTTCGGGAGCTGCCTCGGTTTCAGTCACCGGAGCAGGTTCGACGATGAACTCCTTGATTGCATCCTCCACCGGCACTCCAGCCACGAGGGCAGGAACGGAGATTATCGAGGTATCGTGCTTGAGTGTGAACTCAATCGGATCGAGCTGGTACTCATTGAAGCTCCTGTCATCGTATGTGATCTTTATCGTATGCGTCTTTCCCCTGAGAGGAATGCTGATCCTCATGCGGGGCGCATATTCCTGTGTTCCAAGATCATCGACCTCGACCTTCGCCCAGTCCTCTGCACGGTAGGATGTGCCATTGATCTCCGTTGTCCAGTTATCTACGAGTAGAGTGCGCTGCTTGCCGAAGTTATACAGGAAGACAGCAAGCAGGATGATTGCCGCAATGCAGGCAAGACGTACGAAGAATCTCAGATCGAATATTTCCTTTGCGCTCTTCATGCCTGTGCCTCCTTCTGCTCAGTTGCAAGCTGATTGGCGGATTCCGCCTTCTCGCGCCTTGTCCTGATCTCATACAGCACAAGCGAGAGTGTGATGACACCGTAGGATACGAATACGCGGAAGAACTCTCCGATCTGTGCCTGTCCGATGAGGTTTCTTCCCGCCTGCGGTGTCAGGATGAACATCAGGTGGAAGAGTATGATTCCAAGGAATACATTCTTTATCGATGCTCTTGATACTGAAGCTCCTCCTACAAGAAGGGCCGCGATGCTGAACATGCCGATCTGCGAATGGGAGTTGTAGGTGTTGAGCGTTCCCATGTTCGAAAGGTAGATGATCATGCCATAAGCAGCGAATACCGTTGAGATGACGATTGCAAGGATTCTCGTGCGCTCAACCTTGATGCCTGCTTCCCTTGCGACTTCCATATCCTGTCCTACAGCTCTCATATCTTGTCCGATCTTCGTCTTGCGGAACCAGATGATGATCACACAGAGGATGGCAATGAGGATGAGTGTCAGAAGAGGAATCGTAAGTCCTCCCATTCCATTCTCATCGGTGAAGATCCTTATGGACCAGAAGTTGTCGATGCTCTTTCTTACATCAAGAAGATCAACAGTGTTCCTTACACCATAACCTCTTGGAAGGATTACCCTGTTCGAATGGATCGGGATGAGCGCACCCATTCCATAAAGCACCACAAGCTGATAGACACCATTCATGAAGAACGAGATCATGTAGCTCGTGATCATCTCCCTGCCTTTTGCCATGTTGAGCATCTTTCCGCAGAACCATCCGAGAAGGATTGCTATCGGGGTTGCGATGATTGCAGCAAGGAGAAGGCCAGGAATGCTCACTACATTCCATGATGTTACGAATATGAGCCCGATCTGCCCTGCCATAGCTCCAAGCGTCATTCCGAAATTCAATCCCATGCCTGCCATGATAGGAATCAGGAGGGAAAGGACAAGGAAGCTGTTGCGGACGATTCTCGTGATTATCTGATCGACAAGGTACTGGCCTGAGTATCCTGCGATAGGAATGCAGACAGCACAGAGGACGATGAAGATAATCGGTACGATATTGTTTGCGAGGAACTTCCTCACATCTTTGCTGGTTATCTCTTTTTTCATCTTGAAGCCCCCGACTTTCTTGTCAGAGCATAGAGGATCATACCGTTGGAGACGATGATCCTGAGGACTTCTGACATATCAGTATGGATCAGGGAGTTCATGACAGAAGGAGTCATTGATACGATTCCCTGATAAAGTATCGTGCCGATGATGACATTCGTGATGTTTGCCTTGTTCACGCTGGCTCCTCCTATAAGGATCGCGGAGACTGCGGGCATTGCCATGTACATCGGCCCCTGATAGAGCTGTACGAAGCCGTATCCCTGCTGATAGCAGAGGATTCCAAGCGCTCCAAGCCATGTGGACATGATAACAGAGAGAGTCCTCTGCCTGTCGATGTTTATGCCTGATGCTCTTGCGAATACCGGATTCGATCCGACCGCTGTCATCGCTGTTCCTGTCTTTGTATGGAGGAAGGCCCAGATGATGAAGGCAAAGAGAGCGAAGAAGATGATCTCTCCAAAGGAGATTGAGAGGTTTCCTATCCTGAGATTGAGCGTGTCGCGGAGGATGTGGTAATAGAAGCCCTCTGTGGAGATTGTTGTCCTTAGACCCTGTCCTGTATAGCCCCAGACCATCGTAGGTGAGTGGTAGGGAAGGATGAGCCACATGATCGACATGAAAGCAACTGACGAGAATCCGACATAGGTCGCAATCATCATCTCGCTGCCTTTGACTCTGTTGAGAAGCTTTCCATAGCCCCATCCGAAGATGAGTGCGAACGGAGTGGAGTAGAGGATAGCAAGCAGGAATGATACCGGCCCCTGTATTCCTGTCTCGATAGCAAGCGTTGCTCCGAGAAGGCCGGAGATTATTCCCAGAGGAAGTCCGAAGTTAAGACCGCATCCTGAGTGGATCATCGGGACCATGGCAAGGACCATGATCGCATTCTGCCCGAAACGCCCCAGGACATCTGTCACCGATGATGCGACATTGATGCCGGCAAATGGTGCGATGACAAAGAGCGCGAGGAGAAACAGCGTGATTATGAGACGCGGAAGCCCGAAGGACTTTACAAGTTCCATAGCTTTATCCATCACATAGCCTCCTTCTTTGATTTACCGACCATGAGGATACCGAAGTCCTCGCTGGGCCTATCAGCAGGAAGGATGCCTGAGACTGCTCCGTCGGTTATGATAGCGATCCTGTCGCAGATCTGCCTGAGCTCCTCAAGCTCGGAGGAGATCATGACGATAGTCACTCCATGCTTTTTGTTGTATTCCCTGAGAGCCTGCAGCACCAGTGCCTTCGCTCCGATATCGATACCGCGCGTCGGCTCTGAGACAAAGAGAAGCTTAGGCTCAAGGGCGAATGCCTTTGCAAGGCATATCTTCTGCTGGTTTCCTCCAGAGAGCTCCTTTGCCTTCTGCTCAGAGGATGTGCATTTGATCTGGAGCTGGTTGATGTACTTCTCAGTAACCTCCCTGATGGCATCCTGATCACGCCATTTGATAAGCCCTCCGAGGTAGTTCTTCAGGAATTTGTTCTGTATCTGCATAGCAGGGAATGCGATATTCCATTCAAGCGATTCATCCAGAAGAAGCCCGACGCCTCTTCTGTCCTCAGAGACGAATGCAAGGGAGGAGTCAAGACAGGCCCTTGGATTGTTGAGAGGGATCTCACTGCCATTGAGCACAACCTTGCCACCGGCAGGGAACAGCCCCATGATTCCATTCGGAATGCCCAGCTTGCCCTGTCCTGCAAGTCCTCCTATTCCAAGGATCTCTCCCTCTCTTACCTCGAGATTGACATCGCGTACAGTCTCTCCAGGCATATCGACCCACAGATTCTGCACTGAGAGCGCGATCTTGTCCGAGATCTTCCTTCCATCATTGTCTGGTGCTGGCTTGTCGGTGCTGACTTCGCGGCCGACCATGAGCTTCGCCATCTCCGATATCGATGTCGATGCAGCATCAAGCTCCTTGATGATGCGTCCATCGCGCATGACGACGACCTTGTTGCAGACATCGAGGATCTCCTGCAGACGATGTGTGATGAAGATTACCGCAATCCCCTGGTTTGCAAGGTTCCTGATTGCCTTGAGAAGCATATCAGCTTCCTTCTCGGTAAGAACCGCAGTAGGCTCATCGAGCACAAGAAGCCTTATCGCGCTCTTGGAGATCTCTCTTGAGATTTCCGTGAACTGCTTGTGTCCGACAGGCATTTCAGATACAAGCATGTCCGGATCAAGCTCTACGCCAAGCTTTGTTATTGCAGCGATTGCTTCTTTCTGAAGCTCTTTTCTATCTATTGTATTTGCCCTGTCTCCGAAGACAAGCGACAGGACGCTTTTATTCTCGGGTTCACGATTCAGAAGGATATTCTCCGCCGCAGTGAAACCAGGAAGCAGCGAGAACTCCTGATGTACCATGCCGATACCGGCCTTAAGCGCATCGAGCGGGGATGCGAACTTAACTTCCTTCCCGTCTATGAGGACCTTTCCGCCATAGCCGCCTGTCTGCTGAATGACATCCATGCCGAAGAGTATGTTCATGAGAGTGCTCTTTCCGGCTCCGTTTTCTCCGACCAGTCCGAGAACTTCTCCCTCTTTCAGCGTGAAATTCACATCTTTCAGTACAGGATTTCCATTGTACTCCTTGCTGACGTTCTGCATCTCAAGCAAGGTATTTGTCATTTCACTCATTGTCTCCCCTCAGATTTTCAAGAAGAAAGGGGAGGGAGACCCTCCCCTTTTCCTGTGGATAGGTTTTGTTATACACCCTCACCAGTCATTGTGAAGCACCACTCAGGAATCTCAACATCAGCATTGCCCATGTAGAATCCCGGATTGCCCATGATATAGGTATCCTGGTATACGAGGATGAAGTTGGTGTAAGTCTCCATTGTAGTAGCGTTGGTGTAGTAGGATCCATTCCACTGTGCGCCAGGTGTATACTTCGTGAAGTTCTTGCTGACGTTTCTGATGGAGTGGATATCATACTCCTCACCAGCCATCTGAGCCTGGACTGCCTCGATAGCGAGAGAGCCAAGACCAGCGGTTGTTGTATAGCCATAGCTGTATGCCCATGTGCCGAAGCGGCCTGCGCCACCCTTCTCTACGATAGCAGCCTCAACCTTTGCAAGGATTGCAGGGAAGTCGCCTGTCTCTGCAGAGAGGTCGATGCCAAGAGCTCCAGGATAGCCCATGAGCGGTGACGGGAGATCAGCCTCTACAAAGTATCCGCCATACTCGATAAGCTGTCTGAGAAGAGGCTCTGTATGTGCGTCGTTTGTGCAGAAGAATGCTGTGTTCTCACCATATCTCTCGATCCAGTTCGGAGTCTGCTCGAGGATGTACTGCTGCGCACCTGCGATTCCAACGTCGGATGTCGGGTCCGGAGCTGTCTCCATGACGAAGTTCATGCCGAGCTGGTTGCATGTCTCTCTCATGATGGCGACTCTTCTCTGCATCTTCTCCATTGAGAGGTGGCGTGGGAATGAGATGTGGACGAATGTATCGCATCCGAGCTCATGAGCTGTTCTGATCATGAGGTATCCACGTGCTACGAAGTCGTTGGATGTTGCGAGATCTGCTGCGCCGGAAACAAGGTATGGCTCCTCATGGGCCTCGCCTGCGAAGCAGAGGATGTCAGGTCTGACTTCCTTGATCTGACGGAAAGCCTCCGCAGTTCCAGGAACAGCCTGATTTACGATGACTGCCTTCATGAGAGGATCGTCAGCGAGTCCGCGGATAACGGAAATCGTTGTCTCCTGCTCTTCCATGAAGTTGTCAGGGTATGTCATGTGCTGGATGATACCGCCATCTGCAACTGCACCGTATTCCGCGATGAGAGCCTCAGCTCCGCGGAGGTCGTCTTCGGACTGAGATACAGTTCCTGTTACGACACCGATGTGGAAGTCAGCTGCGAAAGCTGCTGCAGACAGGGTAACGAGTACGAGAAGAATTGAAAGGATTCTTTTCATATTAATCTCCCTTGTGTGTATTGATTATGACTACATTATCATTGATTGACTGATTCTGGCAAGCATGATGCACGAAAGTGCATTATTATGCGTATTGCATGCAAAGCTGTGGTGAATATCTGTATTCTGTTCTCTGGCGATGCCCATTCCATCCAATTTGGGATATAATCGCGGTGGAGGAGAAAATATGGCACTTACGATTTACAGATGCCAGGCCTGCGGTGAGATGGTGATGGTCCTTGAGAAAGGCACATGCACTCCACGCTGCTGCGGCAAGGAAATGACGGAATTGAAGGCAAACACGACCGACGGAGCAAAGGAAAAGCATGTCCCTGCCCTTGAAGAGAGGGATGGGAAGATCTATGCGAAGGTCGGCTCCGTAGAGCACCCGATGACTGAGGAGCACAGCATAAAGTTCATCGCTGCGGAAAGAAAGGACGGCGTTGAAGTACACTATCTGCATCCCGGCGAGAAGCCTGAGGCTGTGTTTGCAGCAGATGGAGTTGCTGCAGTATATGAGTACTGCAATCTCCATGGACTCTGGAAGGCCGAGATCTAAGCATGAGGAAGACTCTTGTCATCCTTTTCTCCGTACTCCTTCTTTTCTCATGCAGGAGTACGGATTCTGTACAGTATACGAAGGACGAGATAAGGAACGCCCTCATGTCCCTTTCTTCTGATATGTTCATGGCGGTTGACCTTGATAGCCCGGTGGATGCGGAAAGGATAAAGAGCGCGCTTCCTCTTACATATACAGCATACTCGCGCTACGTACCGCTGTATGATGATATAGCTGAAGACTATTCGCAGCGCCTTTCAGTTATCATAACTCCGTTTCTTAAAGATGCATTGCACCTTGTCCGGGACTCGGCCTCGGTCCTTGCTGAGTCTGGTTCCGATGCCTTCATACACGATGATACGGCGTTCACGGAAGGCATCAGAAGCAGAATAGGGGAAAGCGTTGCCATATACTATGGAAATGAGATCAGGAGATGCCAGGATGAGCTTGATGACGCATTCCAGCCCTCCTATACCGATTTCAGCGCTGTCAGGGGTGCATATCTCAATCTATCTGCAGTCGGCCATGCAACATATATATCAGAGCCGGAGATGATCGATGCGGAACTGGCAGGCCGGATCCTTTCCGATACGCTCTTCGATCGCCTTGCCGAGTGCGAGCGTACGCTTAAGAATACACCCGCAGGAATCTCCTCAGGGTATTACTACGTTTTCTGGGGAGGGCGCTGATGGATCTCTTCTCATCATCTCTCTCCCGTTCCGAAGAGCCGCTTGCAGCACGCATGAGGCCCCGTACTCTTGATGAGTATGTCGGTCAGGAGCATATTCTCGGAAAAGGCAGGCTTCTCCGGCGGGCAATCCAGGCGGACCAGCTTTCATCTGTCATATTATACGGACCTCCAGGAACCGGCAAGACAACGCTTGCCCGTGTCATCGCCAATACGACCGAGAGCCATTTCTCGACTCTCAATGCTGTTCTTTCCGGCGTGAAGGAGCTGAGAACTGAGATCGAGGATGCTAAAAGACGGCGTGAGATGTACGGGATGCGGACCATTCTATTCGTGGATGAGGTCCACCGCTGGAACAAAAGCCAGCAGGATGCCCTCCTTCCATGGGTTGAGAACGGTACATTCATACTTATAGGCGCGACGACTGAGAATCCATATTTCGAGGTCAATGCAGCCCTTGTCTCACGCTCCAGGATATTCCAGCTTAAGAAGCTTTCCGATTCCGATCTCATGCATATTGCGCATGATGCCATCCAGGATAAGGAACGTGGCTATGGAAAGTACTCTGTCGTATTCGAGGACGGTGCGCTTGAGCATCTCGTCTCGGTAGCAGCAGGAGATGCAAGATCACTTCTCAATGCAATAGAGCTTGCTGTAGAGACAACCCCGGACTCATTTCCTCCTCCGGAGGGATCTGAGATCTATATATCGAAGGAGACTGCGGAGGAGTCCATACAGCGCCGTGCGGTGCTCTATGACAAGGAAGGGGATTACCACTTCGATGTGATCTCTGCATTCATCAAATCCCTCCGCGGCTCAGATACCGATGCAGCCCTGTACTGGCTTGCAAGGATGGTTGCTGCAGGCGAGGATCCACGCTTCATATTCCGGCGCATGATAATCCTTGCCGCAGAGGATGTCGGCATGGCTGATCCCATGGCTGTCTCCGTTGCGGTTGCTGATGCCGAGGCCTTTGACAGGATAGGCCTTCCTGAAGGACGGTTCCATCTTGCCCATGCTGCGATTTATCTCTCAACCTGTCCCAAGAGCAATTCCTCCCTGGGCTTTTTCGATGCGCTTTCGGATGTCGAGAAGGAGAAGGCGGAGGAAGTGCCGAACCATCTCAGGGATCCAAGCAGGGACAGCAAGGGCTTCGGGCATGGTGAAGGATACATGTATCCCCATTCCTATAAGGATCACTGGGTTGCTCAGCAGTATCTTCCGACAGGACTTCAGGGGAAGGTCTACTATAAGCCATCCGGCATGGGATACGAGAAGCGCATAAGGGATGAGGTCATGCTCAGACGCGAGGCGCAGCTTGAGGCTGTGACGGAGGATGTCTATAAGGAGAACCTCACATTCTCCCCTGGTGACAGGAAAAGGGAGAAGTGGATCGAGAGGGCTATGTCAGGGCGCGCAGAGGTCCTTCTTGAGCTTACCAAGCGTCTGTACTCTGCCATTGATATCCTCAGAAGCGACAATGTCCTGGTCCTCAATGCATCCCATGGTCTTCTTCTCTGGCCTCTGATGAAGCTCAATCCTGAGGGACTGAGCGTTGCTTCGGTCTGCAGTAAAAGCGATAAGGAGGTCATCGACCATTTCTCATCCTCCCTTGAGGAGATCCTTAGACCGATGGTCATCGTATCAGATGCATACTCTGTATTCGATAAGCTTGAGGAGGGGCTTCTTTTCCGCGTGATATCAGGGCGGAATGTCCTTTCCCGTCTTTCTGAGGACAGCAATATCCTCCCAAGAATCAGGGAGAGGCTTGAAAAAGATGGCATGATTGCCCTTATACAGGCAATTCCTGTGCTGTCATCCAGGCTTTCATCCTTCGCTCCGGAAAGCATACGCGGAAAGCTGGAAGAGGCAGAGAAGATAATATACTCTTCATCAGATCCTCTTGTCTCATGGGGAAAGAAGGAGCTTGAGGAGGCTGTCAGGAATGTGTTTCCGGAAGCAACTGTCGAATACTCAGAGAATATTGAGACAAGACATCTCTATCCTGAATCTCTCAGAGGCTTCTACAAGGGCAGCTACAGCATCTCAGGTCTCAGCGAGGATGAGTTTGTCTCCGCTTTCTCAGATCGTGATGTGAAGTGGTCCAATACCGTTGCCCTGATCCGGTCAGGCTTTGCTGAGGAAAAGAGCGGAGGGCGAGGTGAGGACTGGGCGATGGTGAATGATCTCGTGCATTAGCGCTTTTTCCGTATCATCCGGTCTATGCCGGAAGCACGGAATGCCATCTCTATTGAAAAGCCTGCCATTTTCTCCACAGGGCAGCTGCAGCCGCTGTTTATCCAGTCACGGACTATACCCACAATGCCGTTTACAGAGAATAGATAGCTCATCCTTGACAGCTCTTCATCGTCGAATGGAGAGAACTCATCGTATCTGTCCATTATGATCTTCACAAGCCTCTCTCCAAACGATCGGTCAACACCTTCCATCATAAGAACCTGGACGACATCCCTGTTTTCCTTTACATATGCCATGAAGGAAGTGAATGTCTTCGCTATATCCTCATGCGATGATGATGAGAATACAGGCAGATGCTCCAGAAGTTCCTCCTCCATCTCATCTATAAGGTCCCTCTGGCAGGTGTAGTGGGCATAGAATGTGCTCCTGTTCACTCCGGCTTTATCTGTTATCATCCTGATGGAGATGCTCTCCATGCTCTCTGTCAGCAGAAGCTCTGTAAGTGCTTTTCTGAGCTTTTCCTTCGTCTCCGCGATCCGCTTGTCATTAGTCACATGAGAATGCTATCCCGGCACATTCTGTATGTCAATCTTGGCTTATGGTATGGTAGAATATAAACGGAGGATATATGCGCCACGCACTTAAGGGAAATCTTATCTGGACGGAGGAGATGGGAAGCTTCAGGGTATTGAAGGACGGGTATCTTCTTATCGAGGACAATACGATACTGGGCGTCTCTGCCAAAAAGCCTGAGAATGTTCCTGTTGCTGATTTCGGGTCTTCGCTGATAACCCCCGGCCTTTATGATCTCCATCTCCATGCGCCGCAGTATATGTTCTCAGGGCTTTTCATGGATGAGGAGCTTCTTGAGTGGCTTGATAAGCATACATTCCCTCTTGAAGCCAGGTTCGCCGATATGGATTTCGCTTGTAAGGCATATACTGCATTTGCAGATGATCTCAAGAATAGCTGTACAGTAAGAGCATCCGTATTCGGAACGATACATAGGAAATCAACACTTCTTCTGATGTCATTGCTTGAGAAAGCAGGGCTATGCGGATATATCGGTAAAGTATCCATGGACCGCAACTCTCCTGATATCCTCACGGAGACCACGGAGGAAGCTGTATCCGAAGAGATAAGATTCATTGATGAGGCTTCTTCGCTGAAGAATATAAAACCCATTGTCACGCCTCGGTTCATCCCATCGTGCACAGATAGTCTTCTCTCGGCGCTCGGAGCGATCAGCAAGGAGAGGAATCTTCCGGTGCAGACCCATCTTGATGAGAACCAGAGCGAGATAGAGTGGGTCAGAGAGCTCTGCCCTGAGAGCCGTAGCTATGCAGATGCCTATGAAAGATACGGACTCCTGGATGGACGGAGCATCATGGCTCATTCCGTATGGACCACAGAAGAGGAGATGGATATTCTTTCATCCCATGATGCATGGGTTGCGCATTCCCCTTCATCGAATATGAATCTCTCGTCAGGCATTGCTCCTGTGCGCCGCTTCCTGGAGCGCGGGGTGAATGTGGGGCTTGCAACCGATACGGCAGGGGGTTCTTCCCTCTCGATGTTCAGGATGATAACAGATTCAATCCAGTCATCGAAGCTTAGGTGGAGGCTCCAGGATGATTCCCTTCCTCCTCTGAGATTCTCTGAGGCATTCTATATCGCGACGAAGGGCGGAGGTTCATTCTTTGGTAAGGCCGGTTCGTTCGAACCTGGTTTTGCTGCTGATATCCTCATCCTTGAGGATTCATCAGAGGAGATGACTGTGCTTGCTCCAGAGCTCTCCATAGAGGAGAAGCTTGAGTTCTATGCATACCGCACCCCTGATAGAAGACCAATTGCAAAGTATGTTGATGGGAAGAGAATAATATGAGAATCATAGACAGAGTGCTCTCTGGAGAGGATCTTTCCATTGATGAATGGGTGGATGCGATCGGAAACTGCGATATCGAGGAGATCAGGAAAGCCGCATCTGAGATCCGTGACAGTATATATGGAAAGAAGGTCTTTGCAAGAGGGCTCATAGAGTTCACATCATATTGCCGCAACGATTGCTTCTACTGCGGACTTAGAAAGAGCAACAGAGATGCTCTCCGCTACAGGCTTTCATATGACTCGGTGATGGAGTGCGTGGATATCGGGTATGAGATAGGATTCCGCACATTCGTACTGCAGGGCGGTGAGGATAACTATTTTACAGATGAGCGCATTGCTGAAATCGTAAGGGATATAAAAGCATCATATCCTGACGTAGCTGTGACACTCAGCGTAGGCGAGAGAAGCTATGAAAGCTATAAAACGCTCAGAGCTGTCGGTGCTGACAGGTATCTCTTGAGGCATGAGACAGCAGATAGTGCTCACTACAGGATCCTGCACCCTGATGCAATGTCCATGGCAAACAGGATGGAATGTCTTCATAACCTGAAGAAGCTCGGATACCAGACAGGCGCTGGAATGATGGTAGGGTCTCCAGAATCCTCGTTGAGGACGCTTGCCGAGGATATGGTCTTCATGAAATCCCTCGATCCTGAGATGGTGGGTATAGGACCATTCATACCACATAGCTCGACACCTTTCAGAAATGAGAAGAAGGGGAGTGTGGATCTGACGCTGAGGATGGTATCGCTGGTTCGCCTTATGCTTCCTCATGCAATGATTCCTGCAACGACAGCGCTTGCAACAGCCTCAGAGGATGGACAGCTTCTCGGTATTCTCCATGGTGCGAATGTCATAATGCCTGACATAACTCCGAAGGAGGAAAGGTCCAAGTACATGATCTATGATGGCAAGAAGATCACAGGCGATGAGGCAGGCGAGAACCTTGAGAGGATCGCAGAGAAGATGAGATCAATCGGTTATGAGCTCTCGATGGAAAGAGGGGATTATATCCCCTGAAAGAAAGAGCCTCCGGCCTGAACCGGAGGCAAGTGAACCAGGAAGCTGTGATCAGCTGAACTTCACTGTATTGCCATCAGTCGTTTTATTAAGAGTAACTGAAGTATCATCAGCAAAGTGGACTGTAATGCTTTCAATTAATTCAATCTGATCTGCAGGGAGGAATACTCCGAATTCAGTGATTGCAGGATTGAAATCAGGGCCATTGAAGGCAGCACCGGTAATGCTGGAATACCCTTTATCAAATTTGTAGACAACATTTCCTGTGCTATCAATCTTCAATGGGCTGTTGATATTAACAGCACCATCTGCCCCATATGTGACATATTCAACCTGCCTGGAATCATGGAGAAGAGCAGAAGCAAGCACTAGGTGTTTCTCTGAAAGAGCATATTCCACTGGAGTATTGAGACCCGCGGACCACACAAGGCTATCCATCGATCCTCCATTGAATGAGATTCTTTCATGGTTGTCATCTTTATTGAGATTGATGCTGTAGAAATCATCGCCGCCATTGATTATTCCGCCATTGATGGAAACAGGTGCTCTTTCAGTCGCAGCTCTGTCTCCACCTACATGCAGAATAGAAGGATGGATGCCATTATAAGGATCCTGAGCGGTATTGCCTGTAAAATTCCCACCATAGATATTGAATGCCGAAATCAACATCAATGCACTATTTCCTGTGAATGTATTACCCGTGAAATCTCCACAATAGATATTGAAAAGTATTCCTGAGGTTGAATCCATTGAGAAAAGATTGCTGCCAGTATTGTCATTGAATATGCAATCATAGATGTTGACTATTTCCCCTCCTATAATTCGTATTCCAGACGAATATAGCAGAGCCGGTACCATAAGGCCTGGAGTATCCTTTCCCACCAGTGGTACTTGATCTATTGCCAATGAACTCTGAATCATAGATGTTCAGCTTGACTGCTCTATGGATGCAGATTGCGCCACCGCAGTCAGTATAGTTATTGGAGAATGTCACATCGACGATATTCATTGTGCCCCAATCTTCAGTAGACTCAGCCCAATTGGTATCAGTAAGGGTTAATGATGGGCCATTTACATAAATTGCTGCACCAAGAATATCAGAATTCGCAGTCAGATCATTGTCCTTGAGTGTTCCGTCAATTATGTTGACGCAGCTTCCCCCGGTCACAAGAGATGCAGTTATAATTCTATTATATTTTGCACCTTTTGGTGGGTTTTCCGGGTCTCCTTTTGATATGTGATGTCCGTTAAGATCAATTGTGACATCAACATCTGAACTGGAAACATTAAAGGATTCCTCTGTAAAGTCGTCGAGAAGCCTGAAATATATTCCACTAGAGAAAGTATTATTTCCTACAGCATCACAAGCTTCTTTTAAATGTGCGAATTTGCCTTTGGGATCCAAAGTATTGAATTCAGGACGTGTATATTCCCTTCCATTTATTATCAGCTCTGCATCATAAAGAAGTACTTTGACAGTCTCTGCTGTGAATGCAAGATCATCGTCTGTGACTTCGGATACATCGACTGTGAGTGTCTTGTCATCAGAATCATAGGTGTATCCAGCTTCTGTATCATCCGGGTTATTCACATCGTAGATGGTATTTCCATCCTTATCCTTGATTACTGCAATCTCATCATCTTCTCCGATGACACCTGATAGATCGATAGCGGCCTTTCCGTCTTCTGTAGCTACTGCCTCGATATCCTCACCCCCGATATTCACAGATATGTCCTTTGAGACAATATTGACTGTTATCGGGTCGATATCGATACCCTGGCCAAAGCTTATAGTGCACTCAGCTGTGGTTGTATTTATACTCTGGATCTCATATACAACAGAACCATCATCAAGGGTTTTCTTTGTGAATGTGATTGCTCCATCCGGATACACCGTCGGAAGGGCTGGCAGAGCAGAGGAATCGGCATCTCCGAATGCCTCGATTGTGATGGTCTTGTCCTCTGTGGATGGATTGAGAGTGCCGCTGAATCCTGCTGTGGCCTTGAAGCCGCTTACAGTCACCTTTACCGGCTCGCTTACATATCCATCATGCTTTGCTGTGATCTCTGCAACTCCTGGGCCGACTGCTGTTACTTTTCCATCGTCAGATACTATTGCAACAGACTCATCTGATGATTCCCAGGTTATTTCCGATGAAGGAATCTCAGTTTCAACGCTAAGCTGGAATGATTCCCCTTGGCCGAGAAAATCTTCCGGTCCTGTAATCGTGATCTCATCATCGTGAACCGGTGGAAGAACGATCAGCTGCTGCTTGCAGGATGAAAGGAGAGCAAGGACTAGAACCAGTACAGCAAATGCTATGATTCTACTAGTACTCCCCCCCCCCGTAGGATATGATCTGGAATTCATTTTACGATTCATGAAAGTCAACTCATGTTAAAGCTTTTTTGAAGTTCTTGTGTAAATTTATCACAAAGAGAAGAAAAGGTAAGGGGGAGATCAAAGTGGATCGTATTTCTCTTTCCCAGCCCTGGATTTGCCCGTATTCCATTCATTTTCCTCTTCTGCTATCATGTAGCTACCGAAGCCAGGTCATCCGACGCTAGGTCCTATTTTCACTATGCTGAAGGGAAAGAAGCCTGACCCGTTAAGGAGAGAAGAAATGTACGACAGAAAATCGATGAAGGCCGATGATTTCATCAACCATGATGAGATCATGGAGACACTCAGCTATGCTGAGGCCAATAAGGCTAACAGAGCCCTGATAGAGAGCCTGATTGAGAAGGCGAAGAAGAGAAAGGGGCTTGAGCACAGGGAAGCTGCAGTGCTGCTTGACTGCACGATCCCTGATCTCAATGAAGAGATCTTCCGCCTTGCAAATGAGATAAAGAATGATTTCTACGGTAACAGAATCGTTATGTTCGCCCCTCTTTATCTCTCGAACTACTGTGTCAATGGCTGTGTGTACTGTCCATACCATGCGAAGAACAAGCATATCCCCAGAAAGAAGCTTACGCAGGAAGAGATCAGAGAGGAGGTCATCGCCCTTATGGATATGGGGCATAAGCGCCTTGCTCTTGAGACAGGGGAGGATCCTGTGAACTGCCCGATTGACTACGTCCTTGAATCGATAGAGACGATCTATTCGATAAAGCATAAGAACGGCGAGATAAGGCGTGTGAATGTCAATATCGCGGCAACGACAGTCGAGAACTACAGAAAGCTCAAGGAAGCGGGAATCGGCACATATATCCTTTTCCAGGAGACCTACAACAAGGAAAGCTATCTCAAGCTCCATCCGACAGGCCCGAAGCATGACTATGATTACCACACCGAGGCCATGGACAGGGCAATGGAGGGTGGCATTGACGATGTCGGATGCGGAGTGCTTTTCGGTCTTGAGCTGTATCGCTATGAGTTCACAGGACTTCTGATGCATGCGGAGCATCTTGAGGCTGTGCATGGTGTTGGACCGCACACGATCTCGGTGCCTCGTATCCGCCGTGCCGATGATATCGATCCATCGGCATTCGACAATGGCATCGATGATGATACATTCGCGAAGATCGTCGCTTGCATACGTATCGCTGTCCCGTATACTGGCATGATCATCTCCACGCGTGAAACGCAGGAGACGAGGGAACGGGTTCTTCATCTCGGGATTTCACAGATCTCCGGTGGCTCAAGGACCAGTGTAGGAGGGTACGCTGAGGAGGAAGAGGAGGATTCATCACAGTTCGAGGTCTCTGACAGAAGATCTTTGGATGAGGTTGTCAGATGGCTTATAGGCATGGGCTATACTCCATCATTCTGCACAGCGTGCTACAGGGAAGGAAGGACCGGTGACCGTTTCATGTCTCTCTGCAAGTCGGGCCAGATCCAGAACTGCTGTCTGCCCAATGCTCTGATGACACTCAAGGAGTATCTGATCGATTATGCCTCTCCTGAGACGAAGAAGGCAGGGGATGAGATGATTCTCCGTGAGGTGGAGACAATCCCGAATGATAATGCAAGGCGCATTGTCAAGGAACGCCTTGGCCTTATCGAGAAGGGCGAAAGGGATTTCAGGTTCTGATATGGCGCTATCAGGAACACCTTCATCTGTCAGAAAGCATATAGGCATTTTCGGCCGCCGGAACGCCGGGAAATCGAGTCTTCTGAATGTCATAGCCTCCCAGGATCTTGCTGTCGTGTCCCCAGTGAAGGGCACGACTACCGATACTGTCTCCAAAGCCATGGAGATACTGCCTGCCGGTCCTGTCCTTCTTGTCGATACCCCCGGGCTTGATGATGACGGCGTTATCGGCCTGGAGCGTGTGAAGAAGGCAAGGAAGGCCCTGTCGACAGTTGATGCCGCGCTTGTCGTCATTGATGCCTCTTTCTCTCCTGACAAAACCGATCTCGGGATCATCAGGGAGGTGAAAGAGCGCTCTATTCCATACGTCATTGTGATAAACAAGAGCGATACTGTAAGCGGTGCTTATGCATGGAAGGATATGCTTCCCTCTGATGCTACCATCATCATGGCAAGCTCTGTGGACGGAACAGGGATCGAGGACATAAAGAACACGCTCGGCAACCTTCTCTCTGAAGGAGAGGAAAAGCCAATAGCCAGGGACCTCATCTCTCCTGGTGAGACGGTTCTTCTAGTGATCCCTATTGATAAATCCGCTCCTAAAGGCCGTCTTATTCTTCCCCAGCAGCAGACTATCAGGGATATTCTTGATGGAAACGGGAGCGTGATGATGGTGAAGGAGGATGGGCTTGAGAAGGCTCTGTCATATGATCCCTCGCTTGTGATCACAGACAGCCAGATCTTCGGGTCTGTCTCAAAGACAGTTCCTGAGACGATTCCTCTTACTTCATTCTCAATCCTCTTTGCACGCTATAAAGGCAGTCTGGAGAGCGCTGTGAGGGGGGTGAGGAAGGTTGAAAGCCTCTCCGACGGGGATAGAATACTTATAGCAGAGGGCTGTACCCACCACAGGCAGTGCGGGGATATAGGACGTGACAAGATCCCTCGCTGGCTTGAAGCGAAGACCGGTAAAAAGCTTTCATTCGGCTTCTCATCCGGAACAGCTTTCCCAGAGGATCTATCTCCGTACAGCCTTATCATCCACTGCGGGGGATGCATGCTTACAGAGCAGGAGATGGCTTTCAGGCGCAAGAAAGCTGAGGAATGCGGTACTCCGATGACAAATTACGGCATATTGATCGCGTATATCAACGGGATACTCAGGCGAAGCCTCTCCGTCTTCCCCGATATCCAGCGTCTTCTCTAGTTCCTGCAGCGGTACATGACAACACCGGCATTGCCGCTTGTCGGGTACCGTTTGATCTCATACCTCTCGGGGTATGCCCTTATGAGATCAGATAGCTTCTGGAAGCCGTAGAGATATGTATTGAACTCCGGCTTCACGCGCTTGATGTATGTGCCTGCGCTGCTTACGTTTATAAACCCATCATCATCCTGGTATTTCTCATATGCGATCCTTAGGAGAGTATGGATCTCATCGAGATCAGGCGTGTCATTGTCCTTTTCATCGATGCTTTCAGGAGCGCTTGCTCCCTGCTTCTTTGACTTCTGGCTCTTCTTATCAGCTTTCTTTTCCTTCTTCGGTTCCGATGACTTTAGGTATTCAAGGTAGATGAAATCATCGCAGGCATTGCAGAAAGCCTCCGGTGTCTTCTTCTCTCCGACTCCTATTACATACATCCCGGATTCCCTCAGGCGGACAGCTAGCGGGGTGAAGTCACTGTCGCTCGATACAAGGGCTACGGCATCGTACATGCCTGTATGCAGAAGATCCATGGCATCGATCACCATCGCGATGTCGGTAGTGTTCTTCCCTGCGACATAATCGAACTGCTGTTCTGCCTTGATCGCGAGTCTCTTTATCTCATCTTCCCACTTCGATAGAATCTGCTTCTTCCAGTTGCCGTAGGCTTTCTTGACTATTATCCTGCCGTATGCTGAGAGCTCATGGAGAACGCTCTCGATCTTCGGAAGCTGTGTATTATCTGCATCGATGAGCACAGCCATCGACTGGAAATCATTGTCTCTTGGATCATTCATACCCTGAATATAGCAGAAAAATATTGTTTTGGCATTCAAAAATAGTAAGCAAAAGCTAGCTGTAGTTGTTGACTGTTAATTTCAGTTAGATTAGACTAACCACCGATGGATGACCATCAAGAGGAGAACGATGATGCCACTTAATATGATCGGTGCAGGTAATTCCGCCTTTGTCAGACGCGTCAGCGGCAATGATGAGATGCGGAGGTATCTTGGAAATCTCGGCTTTGTGAATGGAGTGGAGGTCCATGTGGTTTCTGAAATCGGAGGCAATGTCATCGTGAACATCAAGGATTCACGCATAGCTATAAACAAGGATATGGCCAGCCATATTCTCGTATGACTGGAAGGAGTATAGAAATGACACTAGGGGAAGCAAAGGTCGGAAGCACTGTCACTGTGCTGAAGATCGATGGAGATAGTGCGTACAAGCGTCGCATTATGGACATGGGGATTACGAAAGGAACTGAGCTTTTCATCAGGAAGGTTGCTCCGCTTGGCGATCCTGTTGAGATCACTGTCAGAGGCTATGAGCTCAGCGTCAGAAAGAATGATGCATCATGCGTCATCGTCAGATAGACCGGAGGATTGGGAAATGAGCTACAGATTCGCACTTGCTGGCAATCCGAACTGCGGAAAGACAACAATGTTCAATGCGCTTACAGGCGCTAACCAGTACGTAGGCAACTGGCCTGGTGTTACTGTTGAGAAAAAGGAGGGAAAAGTAAGGGGAAAGAGCGGCAGAAATACCGTCGTAACCGATCTTCCCGGCATTTATTCCCTTTCACCATATACACTTGAAGAAGTTGTAAGCCGTAACTATATTCTTCATGACAATCCCGATGTGATAATCGATCTTGTCGATGCGACGAATATCGAGAGAAACCTTTATCTCACAACTCAGCTGATCGAGACAGGGGTTCCTGTTGTCATTGCGCTGAATATGGCAGATCTGATAGAGAAGAAAGGCCTGAAGATCGATACAAAGAGGCTTTCTATGGTTCTCGGATGCCCGGTTATAGAGACATCGGCACTTAAGAAGACCGGCCTTGATGCTGTGATCCGCGAAGCAGAGAAGACAGCTCAGGCCCGTACTGCGAAGCTTCCTGCTGAGATTTTCCCAGATGAGATCGAGAGTGCTATCATGGAGACGAAGGCGCTTCTGCCTGAACAAGTCGCGCCAGAGAAATCAAGATGGTTTGCAGTCAAGCTTCTTGAGAATGATGAGAAGGCGATAAGCGAGCTTGATCTTTCTGGAGAAAAGAAGAGCAAGGCGGATGAGATCAGGAAGAGGATAGAGAAAAACCATGATGATGACATGGAGTCGATCATCACAGATGCCCGTTATAAGTACATCCAGCAGATTGTCTCTACATGCGTGAAGAAGGGCAAGGCGGAGATGTCCACGACAGATAAGATAGACCGCATCGTCACCAACAGGATCCTAGGAATCCCTATCTTCATCGCTGTCATGTTCATTGTCTACTATGTCTCTGTCACAACCGTAGGAACATGGGTCACGGACTGGACGAACGATACATTCGGAGGATGGGTCGCATCTCTGTTTGAAAGCGGGCTGGCGGCAATCGGGGCAGGGGATCTTGTGACAAGCCTTGTAGTCGATGGTATAGTCGGAGGTCTTGTCGCGGTTCTCGGCTTTGTGCCTCAGATGGCAATACTCTTCCTTTTCCTGTCAATCCTTGAGGACTGCGGATACATGGTCCGCATTGCATTCGTCATGGATAGGGTATTCAGGCACTTCGGTCTTTCCGGAAAGAGCTTTATCCCTCTTCTGATATCATCAGGATGCGGAATCCCGGGCATAATGGCATCCCGTACAATCGAGCAGGATAATGACAGAAGACTTACGATAATGACTTCGACATTCGTTCCCTGCGGCGCAAAGCTTCCTGTAATCGCTCTCATGGGCGGTGTAATGGCAGGAGCTGCTACAGGTTATGCAGGAAGTGCATGGGTTGCTCCCAGTATGTACTTCATCGGCATTGTCGCTGTCCTTGTCTCTGCGATCATGCTCAAGAAGACAAAACCGTTCAGCGGCAAGCCCGCACCGTTTGTCATGGAGCTTCCTGAGTATCATGTCCCATCTGCAAAGACCGTTCTTCTCCATGTCTGGGAAAGGCTCAAGGGCTTTATTGTCAAGGCCGGAACAATACTCTTCCTTGCCTGTGTCGTCATGTGGTTCCTCTCAGGTTTCGGTTTTGGCCCTGATGGATTCGGATTGGTAGAAGAGAGCTCTGACAGTCTTCTTGCAGTCATCGGCGGCGCTATTGCACCTATATTCGCACCTCTTGGATTCGGCCAGTGGCAGCCTGTCGCAGCTTCCCTTTCCGGTTTCACAGCAAAGGAAGCGATCGTGTCTACAATGGGAGTTCTTGCCAATGTAGAGGCTGGAATGGAGGAGGATGCAGTAGCTGTTGCAGCTGTCATCGGATCATGGTTCCCGACAGCTCTTGCCGCATTCTGCTTCCTTATGTTCAACCTGCTCGACTCTCCTTGCCTGGCAGCAATCGCGACAATGGCACAGCAGCTCCAGTCAAGGAAGTGGTTCTGGTTCGCAATCATCTTCCAGAATGTATTCGCTTACGTTGTGACTCTGATTGTCTACCAGCTTGGAATGCTCTTTGCAGGTGGTGGATTCGGTATAGGCACAGTGGTTGCATTGGTTCTTCTCGCTGCAATGCTCTACATGCTGTTCCGCCCGGATCCGTACAAGGATCTCAAGGTCTACTCCAAGAGATCGGTGCAGGCTGCAGCTGTGTAAGCGCACTCGATACCGGGAGGCGGGGAGACCCGCCTTCCTTTAAGGAAGTATTATGGCAGATATTACAGTACTTGCTCTTATTGCAGCATATTGCGCTTATGTGATCTGCAGAATCGCAAAGCGTAAGAGAAAATGCGGAAGCTCCTTTTGTTCCGGATGCTGTGCAGAATGCAGAGGATGCTCTCCTTCCTATATCGATGATCTCATCAGAAGCGCTGAGAGAAAGAAGGGGAATCCATGACAGGAAGCTACTCTGGAAGCTCGATGTTCTACATGGTTGCAATATTCCTGGGAGCATATGTGATCGGAATGGGTATCTACCTTGCTGTACAGAAGGTGAAGAAGCTCAATGAGAAGAAACGGGACAGACGTTTCGGGGAAGATTGATATGGTTGATATCGCAATAGTGCTCATCGTTGCAGTCCTTATCGTTCTGGCAGCGAGGGGAAGCGTTAAGCATTTCAAGGGCGAAGGTCCATGCTGCGGAGGTGGTTCTGCAGCAAAGCCAGGCGAGAAGGTATTGAACGGTCCTGTCATGAAAAGAAGGACACTGAAGATAGAAGGCATGTACTGCCAGAACTGTGCAGAGCGCGTCAGAAGAGCAATCAACTCTGTTGATGGAGCTGCTGCGGAATTCGTTGACCATAAGTCAGGAATCGCAGATGTCAAGTTTGATAGGAATACCGATGATTTCCTTGTAAGGAAAGCAATAGAGAATGCCGGATACAAAGTCATCTCGGTAAGCTAGGAGCTGGAAACGGCTCCATTTTCTTTGGAAGAATTCCCCTGGAAGATGTCAGAAACAGCAACATAGCGCGTATATCTATCAGGAGGTACTGTTATGAGTACAGATAAGAATGCGCATCGGTGCTATACTGATGACTTGAAAGGTGTGACTACAGACATATTCAAGTTCGAGGAGATAATAAAGCGCGATCTTCTTTATGTCGACAAGACCAAGTACATCTATGATCTTGTAAGATCGATGGACAGGAGCTTCTTCTTCCTCTCCAGTCCAAGGAGATTTGGCAAGAGCCTCTTCTGCTCGACGCTGCACTCTCTCTTCGATGGCAGGAAGGATCTTTTCAAGGGACTCTATATAGAGAATGAGACTGACTACTCCTTTGATAAATACCCTGTACTCCACTTCAACTTCGCGAATCTCAGTAAGATCTCATATGAGGACTTTGAAGGCAGCCTGCAGGATATGATCGCATTCGAAGCTGATAAGGGGGCAGGGATAGCTGATTTAGAGAGGATGAGCCCTGCGCGTATGCTCCGTATTCTCCTTCCCAGGATTGCTGAGAAGACAGGGAAAGGAACTGTCATCATTATCGATGAATACGATGATCCTCTGACAAAGGCGATCCTTGAACGCTACGACTATACGGATAAGATGAGGATTCTGCTGAATGATTTCTTCTCCGTCATAAAGAACAGCAGCGAGTACATAAGGTTCT
>CALXKZ010000037.1 GCA_944389065.1 uncultured Spirochaetaceae bacterium | reverse complement strand
TCTATGTAAACAGATACAGGATACGGCGGATATGAAGCCTTGTCCGAGCATCCTGCAAGGATAGCTACGAGAACAAGTCCAATCGCTAGAAAAATGTTTGTTTTTCTTGCCATTCTCTCAACCCTCTTCTAATAAGATTCTGCTATGATGCTACCCCCCCCCCCCGTATTATTTTGTCAAGCTTATTTGTGGTTTCAGGGGGTGGATTTTTCATATGAATTGAGATATTCATCATCAAAAACCGAGTATTCTGTCGGTTTTGTTTGCTTATTCTATTTATTGCTGTGATGCTGTATCATCTTTCTATGCTTTTCGATGCCCATGCGCATATTGGTTCAATCACTGATTCAGCTTTCATCGCAACAGCATCCACTGCTGAGATGGAAAGCGCATCTTGTTATATATATAAGGCATTGGGAATCATTCCGGAAGGAACGGAGAGGGAGCTTGATAAGCTTGAAAGAGCGGCAAAGTGCGGATGGCATATCGGGGAAATAGGACTTGATAAGCGCTTTCCGGACATTCCAGGTCAGGAAGCCATATTCCGTGCATCTCTTCAGATAGCGAAAAGATATGGCAGAATTGCTGTCATACATACTGTAAGGGCATATGGCAGAACTCTTGATATTCTGAAGGAAGAGGGCGTTGATAAATTCATCATGCATGGTTTCACGGGCTCCTATGAGACAGCATTGGAAGCCATCAGGCTTGGCGGGATGATTTCCCTCTCCCCACGGGCGGAGGCAGCTAAGAGCTTTGATAAGCTCATTGCCCTGCCCTTTCTTATAGAGACAGATATGAAAGCAGGGAAAGAAGAGATGGATGTACTTTCATCCTGGAATGAGAGGTTATCCAAAAGGACAGGGATCGATATCGGGGAGAGAAGCTGGAAGATGCTCAGGGAGGTTCTATGACAGGAAGGCAGTTTGAGAGGACGAGAAGGCTTTTAGGTGATGATAATACAGAGCTTCTTCATTCAAAAACCGTTGCAATCGCTGGAATAGGTGCTGTCGGCGGCTATGCATTGGAAGCGCTTTCCCGTATCGGCATCGGACACTTCATCCTTGTCGATTTCGATAAGGTATCGGAGAGCAACATAAACCGTCAGATACTCGCCCTCCACTCCACTGTAGGGATGATGAAGACAGCGGTCGCTGAAAAGCGTGTGAAGGATATCAATCCGGAATGCATTATTGAAACTTATCCTGAGGTGATCTCATCGGATAATCTTCCCATCTTTTCACATGCTGATATAATCCTGGACTGCATTGATTCAGTCGGAGCGAAGATCGAGCTTCTTGCATATGCTTACGATAACCATATTCCGGTAGTCTCAAGCATGGGAGCGGCTTTAAGGCGGAGCGTTAAGCATATCCACAGCGCTGATGTGATGGATACATATGGCTGTCCGCTTGCAAAGGAAATCAGGAAAGGACTGAGGAAAAGAGGAATCGGGAAAGGGATAAAGTGCGTTTTCTCATCTGAAGAAGTAAGATTTGAATACAAGGATCCATATGCTGATGATGAGGCAGAGAACATTCCCGGAAAAGAGTCCAAACGCCCTGTGCTTGGTTCCCTTCCTACCGTCACTGCAGTTTTCGGTGAATATATGGCAGAGCTTGCTCTTGATGAGCTGCTTCCTGAAGGAACGATGGAGAGCAAGTCCGTAAGGTGAAGGAAAACCGCTGGCTTTTTTTCACCAGCGGCCTAGATAGCTTCAAGAAGATTACTTCTTCTTGTGTCTGTTCATTCTGAGTCTTTTCTTTCTCTTGTGAGTTGCTATCTTATGCTTCTTTCTTTTTCTTCCGCAAGGCACAGTAATGCTCCTTCCTTTCCATATGGAATTAATGTAATTACCGGTCTATTCTGCTTTTTTAGCCTATAGTTGTCAAGTAGCCGCACAATTGTCGGTTCTCTGATATGATTCACTCTCCTATTTTTCTTGCAAGTAGCAGATCTGTAGTATTTTCACGACAAAAGAAGATATTTCACGCGCTTCTTAAGCTAAATGACACAAAGAACTGAAGAATATGCTATAAGGCAATAGGTGCTGAAAGCACGGCAAGCGGTTGTCCCTCCGACCAGGAGGGTTGCTGCAATCCTCCTGACCCACCCTTGGTGTGCTATGAGTGACTAGCAGATTTTGATGCTCGTATTTACGGTAATCGGAATTGTAATAGCTGCTATGAAAAGCAACAGCCGCTGACCCTGAGAAGTTGCGGCTGCGTAGCTAAAACTTAATGGGACGCCGCTTGCTGCAGCACCCTTTCTATTTGCATTATCCCACAGATTTGCAGAAAACGTCAAATAATATCGGACAAGCAGAACAAGGATTTCCTCAGTACTTCAGGTCGAAGTCGATCAGGTTCTTAAGCTTCTCTCCTTTTGAGAATCTCTCAAGCTCGCTGTAAAAGACAGCATACTGCCTGATGTATGTTGTCGGCGACTTCCCTGAGCAGTGAGGTGTGATGATCATGTTATCAAGCTGCCAGAATCTGCTCTCCGGAGGAAGAGGCTCAGGAGTTGATGAGTCTGCGGCAGCTCCAGCGATCCTCTTTTCCGAAAGTGCTTCATAGAGAGCGTCCTGATCGATGAGGCTACCTCTTCCAATGTTTATCAGGTAGGAATCTTTTCTCATCAGCGCGATTCTATCCCTGCTCATTATCCCTGCTGTCTCAGGTGTTGCAGCAACACAGAGAATCACGAAATCAGCACGCGGGATAAGCTCGTCCAGAGACTCTGTTGTATAAAGCTCATCGATATAATCGGGCTTTTCAGTCATTGTACGCTTGACAGCGATGGTATGGACATCAAAGGCTTTGAGCTTCCTTGCAAGATTGCGGCCGACATCTCCTAGTCCCACAATAAGGGCTGTAGAACCGAATATATCCTTATCAGCATCCTTTTTGATCCATGCAGCCTTCTCCTGGTTTCTGATGAAGAAAGGGAAATTCCTTGTAAGAGCAATCATGTATCCGACAATGTGATCCGAAATGGGTTTTCCATAGATTCCGGAACTGTTTGTCAATATAACATCCGGATTGGCATAAAGGCTTTTATCAACATGCTTATCCACTCCGATGCTTGAAAGATGGAGCCATTTCAGATTCTCTGCCTTCCTGAGAAGCTTTGGATCTGGAAAGCCGACCATGACCTCTGCTTTCTTTATCTCATCATCTGTTACATCCTTATCATCGACAACGGTGAACTCATGCTCAGGAAAATCCTTCCTGAGATTGCTGATGTTCTCGTCGCTGAACCTGAAGCCTACTGTATTGATTATCAGGATATTCATTTCAAAACCTCCATATCAAAATCTGAATAATCCATTATCCTTTCAATCCTGTTGTCGATATACCCTGCACATAGTACTTCTGGAATATCAGGAACAGGATGATCATCGGGATCACAACCACTGTCAGTGCCGCCATTATCGGTCCGTAATGTATAGGCGGATCTGTGAAGAATGCCTGTATACCTATCTGCACGGTCCGGCGTGAGTCCTCGATAAGCACTATAAGCGGCCAGATGAAATCCGACCAGTGCATGACGAAATCGAGGATGAATACCGTTGCGAATACTGGCCCGGATATAGGAAGCACTACGGCGAAGAATGACATCAGCCTGTTCGATCCGTCAATCGCAGCCGCTTCCAGAAGCTCATCAGGCACATCCAGGAAGAACTGCCTGAAAAGGAATATGCTGAAGCAGCGTGCAGTGAATGGCAATATCAGCGCCCACCTTGTATCCAGAAGATTCATCTTCGTTATTATTATGAAAAGCGGGACAACGATGCTCTCGAACGGGAATACCATAAGCGCGATGATGAGCGAGAGGATGAACTTCCTGCCACGGAACCTGAACTTAGCAAGCGCATATGCACAGAGTGAATTGAATGTCAGGCTCATCATCAGCATTATCGAGATATAGATGATGCTGTTGGCAATATATTTAAGCAGAGGAACACGCTCAAATGCCTCTTTATAGTTTTCCAGCGTGAAATCCGTAGGAATGAACGCAGCAAGAGAGCTCATATCCCTGAAGATGTTCTGCTCGGGCTTGAATGATGAAGCGATCATCCAAACAAGCGGGACGAGGAACAGAACTCCGATTACTATATTCACAATATACAGCGATGCTGTCTTTGCTATCTGTCTTTTTCTTTTCCCGATCATACCCTACCTCTCTGAATCCACGAAACGCTTTATGCCTGTTGAAAGGAACAGGACGATAAAGAAGAATATGACCGATGCAGCGCTTGCATAACCTATGTTCCTGAACTGCAATCCCTGCTGATAAACGTAATAGACAATCGTCATCGTCGAATTATCCGGTCCGCCCTGCGTCATGACAAATGACTGCGTGAACATCTTCATTGCGGAGATCGTCGTCATGAGGATTATGAATACAAAGACATTGTGAAGCCCTGGGATCGTTATCGAGCGCATCTTCCTCCACCACCCCGCTCCATCGATATCAGCAGCTTCATAGAGCTCCTGTGAAACTCCCTGAAGGCCTGCAAGGAATATCATCATGTAGTTTCCGGCAGACTGCCAGACGGACATCGCCACTATCGAATTGAGCGCTGTATCGGCACTGCGCAGAAATGGGCACGGATCCATTCCGAGCTTTGCAAGGAATGTATTGAGAAGCCCCTGGCCAGGTGTGGGATTATATATGAAAGTCCAGAGAATTGAGACAACTGTCATCGATGTGAGCATCGGACTGAAATATGCGATCCTGAATATCGATATTCCCTTCAGGCTGTTATTGACAAGAAGGGCAAGAGAGAATGCGACAACGACCTCTATCGGAACAAGAACGATGGCATAGCGGAATGTATTCCCGATTGCTTTAAGGAAGAGATCGTCTGTGATGATGTTCTTATAGTTCTCAGCTCCGATGAAGCTCATCCTGTCCGGACGGAGCATGTTGAAGTTGAAGAAACTATACCTTACTGCCATTATGACAGGCAGTATTATGAAAGCCGCAAGTATGACAAGAGCAGGTGCGACAAAAAGATATGGGACTATATCGAAGCGGTTACGCTTCAGGGTATAAGCATTTCTCATTCATCTGTTCTCCTCTGCAGGTCCTCTGATCTGCAGCATAGAGGGAAGGTCTGCCCGGAATCCAGGCAGACCATCTCCGGGCTTAGTCTGCGTAGTTCATCTGATAGTCAGAATCGATCTTCTCGACAGCCTCTGCCAGCTTCTGATATGGATCGGCGCCCATGATCACATCGGTGACAACAGAGCCGAATGTCGGATTGAGGACTGTCCATACCGGAGTACGGGGTCTAGGAACACCAGTTTCCTCAAGCTGCTCCATGAACTTTCTGTATGGCTCTTCCTGATACGCGGTAAGAGCTTCAGAAGACGACTTTCTTGGCGGAAGGTATCCTGAAGCCGGACAGCCTGACATATTCGCCTCTGTATTTGTCATGTAGTCTGCGAATACGAAAGCAGCCTCTGGATCAGAAGCCTTGTTTGTGATACCCACAGTCCAGCTTCCGGTAGGTGTTCCAGCAACACCGTCATTCGATACAGGATAGTAAGTAACACCCCAGTTAAGATCGGGATACGTACTCTGCAGCGTTGCAATCTGATAGCATGTGCTGAAAAGCATTGCGGACTTCCCATCGAAGAACTCGGTAGGTGTCGGCTCGATATTCACGATCTTCTCATCATAGAGCCTCTTGAGCCAGTTAAGGAACTCCACAGTCTTTTCTGAGTCAAGGTAACCCTTTGTCGTTGATCCGTCTGCGCTTATGAGGTCAGTACCATTCTGGACAAGCATCGGAGAGTAGTAATATGCTATCTGTCCGCTGTTTGTATGCATCGTGCACCCATAGTGCTCAGGTGTGGTAAGAGCCTTTGCAACCTCATAGAACTCATCCCATGTCCATGCATCCTGAAGTGTCTCCGGGACCTCTATTCCAGCCTCTGCAAGCATATCCTTGTTGTAGTATATTCCTACCGATGACTCCCAGAGAGGAAGCGTATAGAGCTTTCCATCATAGCTTCCCTGCTTCAATGTGGAATCAAGAAGATCCGCCTTGCTCTCCTCGGAGATCATATCATCGAGAGGGATGATGATACCTGCCTCTGCATATGTCGCGACAGCAGGACCATCGACAAGGATGACATCGGGAAGGGATCCTGCGATGACAGCAGTATTGATCTTGTCCTCATAGCCCTGTGAGCCACCTTTCGGGAAAGTCACCTGCTCTGCCTGGTAAACCCCTTGATACTTCTCATTGAAGGCTTCAAGCATATCACTCCACCACTTTTCGATCTCAGCAGTATTCTGAGGTCTCCATACAGTTATGGTCTTAACGCCTGAATCAGCCTTCTCATCCGAGCCGCTTGCGAATACAGCAACCATACAAGCCAGGATAAGCACAAGAAGCATTGACGCTTTCTTTACCATAATTTTCCTCCTTTTACCAAATGCCTCTAAGCATTCTTATCTCATTCAATAAAACCTTCGATCCATCGCTGAATTCTGCCGAGGCAAAGCTGTCCGGAGATGCGATGAAATATGGTTTAGAGCCGTATAGAGTGCCACCATTGGCAAAGACCTCGATCACAGCTCTGTCGACATAGATGGTAAGATCATGGATCTCTGAAATGGGTGCAGAGAGCTTTACACCAGGCGCCTGCCCCTTTCTGCCGTAGATGAACTCAAGACTGCCGTCCTTGAACTCAAGCCCTATATGCTCATTGCCACTCTCAGCGAAAATCAGACGGAAAGATATAGAATCACTGAAACAGAGACGCCAGACGTATAGAGCAGATGATGGCTTCAAAAGAACATCCCCTTCCAGCTTCCTCAGACCAGGAAATGGCAGCAGCCGGAGCCCATCCTTCCCTACGCTGCATAAAAGAGGAAGGCTTATCGCACCATTTGACCAGCTCAGGCCTGGCTTCATCTCGCCGTAGGCATCGACTATCCACGAAAATGCGATTGTCTCACCACAGGACGAGAAGAGCTGAAGCGCATAGCTTCCGGTTCCGAAATCGATTTCCTGTTTTTTCAGAGCGGTGAACGTCAGTCCGTCAAGCCGTCCTATGTAGGCACGCATCCTGCGGCGCTTGCCAATTGCGTTTTTCCTGTCCTGAAGCGATACGATCAGAGCTGAGTACCCTGATTTCTGATCTGCAATGAAATTAGCGCACTCGAAAGATGCAGCGTCTCTCTCCTCAGGATCCTGGAACATGAGAGATGAAAAAAACCACCTGTCCTCTTCTCTTGTATATGCGAGAACAGAGCATATTCCATTGTAGGTAGAGGCTATAAGCATGACTTCTATTCCATTGATCAGAACAACCTTCGGATCCCTGAAATTGAAATCTGTTTCACCCTTGCCAGGAGAAGAAGGAATGATCATCCTTTCTGCAGTGACATTGACGCCATCGCAGAGTGCCTCTGCCTGATACTCTTCTGTAGTGTTGTCGCGTATATGCTTTGAGAAGCTCCTGGTAAAATAAAGCTTCATCGTGCCATTCTCGATATATGCCGATCCGCTGTATGCACCGCCTTTATGATCCTTATCGTACTTGAGTTCATACTGAGGCATCATGGCTATCGGAAGATGGCGCCATGCGACAAGATCAGAGCTTACAGCATGTCCCCAATAGACATTCCCCCACTTCATGGAGAATGGATTCATCTGATAGAACATGTGGTAAAGCCCGTTATAGAAGCAAAGCCCATTCGGGTCATTCATCCAGTTCCTTATCACAGAGAAATGGAACTGATTCCTGCAGGGCTGATCATAAGCGCTTGATAGTTCATCGCCATGGTACAGTCTGCCTCCGCTGAAATCAATGAAAGTTATCCCATCATCCAGAACGGACATATCATTCCTGAAAAGGTAGGCATAAGGTATCTCCGCATCCTCTGCTTCCAATGCGTATTCATGGCCAGGCATCAGAGGAATATCATATTTCCAGCCGCCAGGCGCATCGACTGCGATAGCTGCTGCAAGATCAGGGCCGAGATATAGCCTTACTGAGCCGCTTTTGCACCCCTGGGATGGAATTGAGAGAAGCGTGATCATATCATTGGAGAGAGAAGCGAATGCGATCCTACGTACCATATCCCATCCTCGCGTTCTTTCTCTTTATGTATCTGGCCGCATCCTGAAGATACATGTCTATTGCCACTGCGACTGCACCTAGGACAGAAGGCTCGATCACGAACCCAGGCTGCACTGCTGAAAGCCATGTTCCGCTCAATGTGCTGAACCTGATCTGGATCCTGTCATAGACATATGCAGGTACATTGGACTTTACAGTTTCCTTTATGCTTTCAAGAAGAAGCTCTCCTCCTGCTGTGAGGCTGTCTGTTATCACAATCACATCAGGGTTAAGCATGTTTATCGCCCCTGTAAGCGCTATTCCTAGGAATCTGCCAAGACGCATAACACGGTCACGGGCATATGGATCATTATTTTCTGCAGCTCTGAATACTGCCCGGAGAGTTATATCAGCAGAATCAGCCCAGCGCGAAGCACTTTGAATGTTCCTGATGAAGTTATCGAGGAAAGCGGATGAGGAGGCACAGTCATTGAGCTTTGCATAACGCCCTGTCTCATCATCGAATACGATGTTCTCCCCGATTTCACCAGCGATTCCGTACGCGCCGACGATAGGCTCGTCATTCACGATGACGCTTGAATGCAGGCGATCTCCTGCAAGAAGATGGAATAGAACGCTGCAATCATGGCTTCCGAACCACCACTCAGCAAGAGCACCTGCTTTTGCATCATTCTTGAAATATATCGGGATATTCGAATTCTGCCTTATCTCCTTTGCGATGCTTATAAGCTCATCATTGCCATCTGGCCCGGTGTAAAGGATGCTCCCTTCCTTGCCGATGTATGGACTTGGAACGGAAACACCTGCAGAGATTATATTCGGATACTCAAATGAAAGACGATTTATCGTATCGCTTATAAGAAGTATTGCATCATCATAACCATCATGGAGCGAGATCTCTTTTGTCTCATAATGGGAGCAGACTCCTCTGAGTGAGAAAACACCGAATAAAGCTGAAGTCCACGTTATCCTGATTCCGATGAACTGCACTCCGCTCTCATTGAGAGCAACTGGTATAACGCGCTTTCCATTGGGGCTTTTCTCGGAGGACTTCTCCTGGACAACACCCTCATCGATAAGATTGTTGACTATCTTTGATATGGAAGCCTGAGTGAGGTTCATTGCCTTTGCAAGCTCGGATCTCGGGCATGCTCCGTTCTTCATCAGGAACTTTACCAAAGCCGAGCGGTTGTGCAGCATCAGATCGTTTTCATTTGATCCCTTCTGGGAGATGATGAATGGCATCAATGAACTCCTTTTATTAATTAACTCAGTTAAATGATAAACGCTGTTAAGCATTTTGCAAGAGAAAATTTCCGGAAATGATGAACCAGATGATTCTTTGCTTTCTCTTGCTCCTTGTTCAGGAACACGCAATGCCCTAAATGCATCATTTTCCTTTTATTCTGAATTCCTTCATCATATAATCTGACTACAGATGAAAGTCCTGATAATGGGCATAGGCGGCTCCGGAGGAGGAGCAGAAGCTGCCGAGTACTATCTTAACCAGGGGAATGAAGTGTCTATACTATCCCCTTCCGATGAGAACCGGAACGAGCAGATGAGAAGCTACCTTGAGAAAAAGGGAGCTGTTTTCATTTCACGCCATGATGCTGAGATTGCAGCCTCCGATTCTGATATTGTCGTGAAAATGCCGGGCATCCCTGTTCCATATATCATCAAGAAGAAGGCAAGGAGGATCATAAATGATATCGCTGCACTTCTTGAGGATCCACGGACAGAGCGCATGAAGAAGATCATAATACTCGGATCGAAGGGAAAGACAAGCACGGCATCTGCGCTCTCCGCAGCTCTATCAGAGCTTGGCATAAGAGCTGCTTCCACTGAAGGGGTCGGATACTCGGCATTCCATATACTTTCCGAAATAGAGAATGACAATATGGTGTATGATGCCGTGATAGTCGAGATGTCACAGTGGCAGGTCAGGGATACGGCAGAGGCACTCTCATTCAGATGGCCTCGTATCGATATCATAGGGATAACAGATGAGATCGCCCTCCCGACATCCCCTTCCGATATATCCGCAGAGGGAGGCCTGATTATCGGGCCGTGGGCCAGAAGGCTTATAATCCCCCGCTTCCTAAGGGAGAAGCTCCTCTTTTCCGGAGTCATCACAAAGGCAAAGGTCAGATCGTATCCCTCCCCGCTCAATCCATTCAAGCACAAAGCAGGAAGCGAGCTTGCATGGGAGTGCATCAGAACGATTGGCTTCAGGAGAAAGGATATAAACAGGGCAATACTCAGCTACAAAGGTATTCCGAACAGACTCGAGCTCGTAGCTGTCGATCATGGGATATCATTCATAAATGATTCATCATCTGTGCTCCCGATCTCCGTCCAGTTCTCGATGAGGGGGATGAAGGGCACGCCAGTGCATCTTATAATCGGAGGAACCGACAAAAGCCATACAGACATAGAGGAGCTTGAAGGACCGCTGAATGAAGCTGTATCGGTAACGCTCCTTGCAGGGAGCCTGACAGACAGACTCGTTCCAATGCTCAGGCGAGAGAGCATCAGATTCACAGGACCATTTGAGAGGATGGAAGATGCTGTCGACAGTTCAATCAGGAATGCATTATCAAGGCAGAGAGGCAGAGACACATCAGAAATCATCCTCCTCTCCCCTGGTGCATATGCCGATGAGTACTATGCGAATGAATTCGAACGCGGCAGGGCGTTCAGAAGCTATATAAGAAAGCTACTTGCCCCGCGGAAAGAATAGACCGCGGTATTCTCATGAAAGACCGGAAAAGCGCTTTATATCAGTAAGGGCCTCTTCGATCTGGGCACTATCTGCTCCGCTCCCGGAGAGCTTTTCCCTGATATCCTCAAGGATCACAAGCTCCCCGACTTTATGGATTGCGGATTTGACAGCATTGACCTGGATGAGGATGGCTTCAGCAGAGTCACCCCTCTCCACCATCCTTCCGATTGCCTCGACCTGTCCGCGGATCTTCGAGATCCTGTTGTTCAGTCCTTCGATAACCATATCAGCCTACATTGCCATCTGTGTACTTGAAGACACGGAGGAAGTGGCCATCGCTGCCGATCTTCTTTCCTTCGATAGTCACATAGCCATCGATGGTCTTCATAGGAAGCGCGAAGAAGTGATCGGGCTTGATATATGTAGTTACCTTCTCAGTCTCCCCCTCTCCCTCATACTTCAGCACAGTTCCCGGAGCGATATCATCAGCGAAGATGAGCTCGCATGTGGCATGTGTCTCATCATCCTTGTCGGAAGCTGCAAGAAGCATTCCATAGCTCTTGACGCCGCGGAAGTTAGCAGGCTTGAGGTTGGACACAAGAACGATATTCCTACCCATAAGCTCATCGATAGTATAGAAAGGAACGATTGAGGACACAATCTGCCTTGGCTCCTCCTCTCCGCAGTCAAGCTTGAGGATATAGAGCTTATCTCCCCCTGGGTGCTTCTCGACATTTACGATCTTCGAGACTTTGAGTATTACGCGCCTTGCGAACTCCTCAGCAAGCGTTTCCTTCTTCTCTTCGTTTTCCACTTTATCTACCTCTTCATCCTTCTTGCGCTCTTCCCTGTCCTTCTGGGATCCGGAGTAGCGCTCCTTAAGTTCCTTTATCCTCTCATCCTCAAGCTTCTGGAAGAGAAGCTCTGTCTCTCCTACAGCGACAGTCCCTTCAAATGTTCCGACACTGTCCCACTTTGAATCAGGAGATGAGACAAATGAAAGAATCTTCTTGCCTGTATCAGGCATATAAGGTGTGACCATCACCCCTAGATCGCGGATGAGATACATCAGTGTCCTGAGAAGCTTTCCTGCCTTCTCCGGATCCTCCTTCCTTGCCTTCCATGGCTCACCTTCCTGGAATGCCTTGTTGCCTATATCGGAAAGCTCGAATATGCCATGGATGGCATCCTTCTCATCAGCTCTCTCCAGAGCATCTGTTATAGCCTTCTCCCTCTCGATTATCTCTTTCCTGAGAGCTTCATCGAAATCCCCCTCGCCCATCGATCCATCATAGAATCTCTTTACGAACGTAAGAGTCCTGTTGACGAGATTTGAAAGATTTCCGATGAGTTCCTTGTTCACCTTGTCCTGGAAATCAGCCCATGTGAATGTGAAGTCGCTCTTTTCAGGTCTGTTGTAGAACATGTAGAAGCGCCAGACATCGGCAGGGATTCCTGTCTCCTCGACATCATTGCCGAAGATCCCTATGCCCTTGGACTTCGAGAACTTACCGCCCTCATAGTTCAGGTACTCTGTCGAGGACATATGATAGAGCATCGTCCACTTCTCGCCTGTTCCAAGAAGCGATGAAGGGAATACGACTGTATGGAATGGTATATTGTCCTTTCCGATGAACTGGAAAAGCTCTGTATTCTCAGGATCCCTCCACCAGTACTCCCAGTTGTCAACCTTGTTCGCTGTTATGGAGATGTATCCGATAGGAGCATCGAACCAGACATAGAAGACCTTGTCCTCATATCCTGGCTTATTGACAGGGATTCCCCACTTCAGATCGCGGGTGATGCATCTCTCCTGAAGCCCGTCGCGGAGCCAGGATGATGTGATCTGCACTGCATTCTTTGCCCAGAATCCCTCAACAGAGGCCTTATCCATCCACTCCTTCAGCTTCGGCATGAGCTTCGGAAGATCAAGATAGAGATTCTTCGTCTTCTTCAGCACTGGAGTCGAGCCGCAGACAGAGCACTTTGGGTCGATAAGCTCAGTCGGATCGAGGAGCGTTCCGCACTTCTCGCACTGATCTCCCCTGGCACCTTCATAGCCGCAGTGCGGACAGGTGCCGGCTACGAATCTATCAGCAAGGAAGCGCTTGCACTCGGGACAGTAGAGCTGCTCCGATTCCTTCTCGGTTATATAGCCATTCTCATCGCATGCAGAGAATATATGCTGCACGATCTCTGTCTGAAGAGGAGTGCTTGTCCGTCCAAAGTAATCGAAATCGATATTGAACCAGTCATAGATCGCCTTATGGATCTTGTGGTAGTGATCACAGAGCTCACGTGGAGTCACCCCTTCCTGCAGAGCTCTTGTCTCGCTTGCAGTTCCGTACTCATCAGTTCCGCAGACATAGAGCGTCTCATAGCCACGGGAGCGGCAGAAGCGTGCAAAGACATCCGCAGAGAGAACCTGCGTAAGATTCCCGAGATGCGGGATGTTGTTAACATATGGCAATGCCGAAGTAATCAGTCTTTTCTTCATACAGCTAATATACCCATCGAGGGCATCTAGCTCAAGATGGGCATCAGTCCTTCAGATAGTCCCCGAGAAGGAAATCAACGACACCGACATGGAATATGCCTTTGCTGTCATAATGCGGCATAAGCTCATGCCTCGTCACTACGATCTTCCTGAAAGAATCGCCAGTGATGCTGAATGGATAGAGCTCCCTCTCTGTTTTCTCATCGCTTTCCATGCTGAATGCAGACTGGATATAATACTGAAACATTCCCTTATTGACGACAAAATCGATCTCATAAGGGACTCGGATATGCTTTCCTGTCTTATCGGTCCTATTCCTGATGATCACTCCGACATCAACACGGAACCCCTTGCATTTCAGGTAATTGTATATAGTATTCTCCATCATATGAGTCGGCTCGATCTGCCGGAAATTCAATCGGGCATTCCTGAGTCCAGTATCTGCAGGATAGTATTTTGCAGTATTCTCCAGATAGGATTTTCCGCGGATATCATAGCGGCGGGCTTCTGAAAAAAGAAACGAATCCTTCAGGTACCTTAGATATGATGCGATGGTAGAATTCGAAACCCTTTCTGTTAATCTGTTCTTATTGATACTGTTCACCGCATTTGCGATTGTGTTGATATTCGTCAGGGATCCTATCTGAGAGCATATCCTATCCGTTATCTGCAGAAGGACTTCGGGTTTTTCGATCCTGTACCGTTCGATTATATCTTTGATGTAGATCTCTGTGAAAAGGGAATCCAGATAGCCTGCCTTGTCTTCCATTGAATCGAACGACAGAACAAGCGGAAGCCCGCCATAAAGAAGATAATCATCGAAAGCATCTTCCTTATCCTTTCCGGAAGCAGGAAGAAATTCATCGAATGAAAGAGGATAGACGGAAACGACATCTCCCCTGCCCCTGAATTCAGTCATTATATCATCCGAAAGCAGCCTGGAATTGCTGCTGGTAATGTACACATCAGCATTCTTCATACCGATAAGGCCATTGAGCACACCATATAGTCTGGGGGGCTTATCCTTATCCTTGAGCTCAGCGGATGAGATTGCATACTGGATCTCATCCAGAAGAATATAATACTCTTCCGTCTTATCAGCGATCCTGCTTTTAAGATAATCATAAAGAATATAAGGATCCGTATACTTCTCATTCTCAATGGAATCGAGAGCAAGGGTGATGATATTCTCTTGCTTCACCCCCCAAAGAAATAAGATGTTCCCTGAAAAGTTCAAAAAGCAGAAAAGATTTCCCAGCTCTTCTTAGTCCTGCAATGATCTTGATTCTCCCATTCCTTTTTTTGCAATAAGCTTATCAAGATATTTTTTCCGTTCAAAGCGCTTAATCATTTCAATTTTCTGCGTATAACTCCACTTTTTTACAATGAAAAGATTGCATCAAGGTCTTTCTGCCTGAACGTTTCCTTGTTATCTTCTTAACATGGAAAATCAGGAACAGGAAAGAAGGATGCCGCAATTCACGCTGCGTCCGTCAATGGTGGTGCTGATCGCAATCGTGCTTATAGCGCTTGCTGCCGCTGCCACATCATTCTTCTCCGTCGACCAGGCTGAGAACGCTGTAGTTCTCCGGTTCGGGAAGTATCAGAGAACGGTCGGGCCGGGTCTTCAGATGAAGATACCATTCGGTATCGAGAAGAACATCAACGTAGAGACACAGATAGTGAAGACGCTTACATTCGGATACAGGGCCACGGATCCGTCAGGGACTTCTCTGACGAATGCCCGTGTGAACCAGGAAGAGTCAATGATGCTCACAGGGGATCTCAATATCGTGGATGTAGAATGGATCGTCCAGTACAGAGTCGCCGATCCAAAGGCCTATCTTTTCTCAGTACGCGACAAGGAGACAACAATACGCGATATCTCACAGTCTGTGATGAATCAGCTTGTAGGGGATCTTCCGATACTCGCTGTGATGACAGACCAGAGAACACAGATCGAGTACGATGCAGCTGAGGCTATGCAGAAGCTCTTCGACCGCTACGGCTTCGGCATCGATATCGTTGCAGTGAAGCTCCAGAACATAATGCCTCCAGAGGGCGAGGTGCAGGATGCATTCGAGGATGTGAATAAGGCCATCCAGGATATGAATGGATATATAAACGAGGGAAAGCAGTACTACAACCAGCAGATTCCTGCGGCAGAGGGTGAGGCAGACAAGATCATATCGGAAGCCTCTGGCTATGCAGCAGAGCGTATCAACAGAGCTGAAGGAGATACCGCGCGCTTCAAGGAGATGCTTGCCGAGTACTCTGCAAACGGGGAGACGACTGCAAAGCGTCTTTATATCGAGACTATGGAGGAGATTCTCTCTGCTGATAGCAGAACAGTCACTATCATAGACAAGGATCTTGAGAACTTCCTGCCAATAAGGAGCCTATGATGAAGAAACTGCTTACAGCCATTATCATAATCGCGGTGCTTGCTGTCCTCTTCTTCATCTCAGGTCCGTTCTACATCCTCAATGAAGGAGAGATATCAGTAGTAACAAGATTCGGAAGGATAACGGATACTGAGACAACCGCAGGACTCAAGTTCCGCGTGCCGTTCATCGATACAGTGACGAAGTATCCGGGAACACTTCTTTCCTGGGACGGAGATGCCCAGAGGATCCCTACAAAGGAGAACCAGTTCATCTGGGTCGATGCGACCGCAAGGTGGAGAATCGACGATCCATCGCTTTTCTATCAGACGGTGAAGACCGTCGAAGGAGGGATTGCGCGTCTCAACGACGTCCTTGACTCGACAATCCGCACAGTCATCTCCGAGAACTACCTCAATGAGGCGGTAAGAAGCACTAACAGGATCAACTCGATGATCTATGCTGAGGATATCGGGGAGGTGGAGAACCCTGAGGACAGGGAGACGCTGAGATCCCTTACCGAGACTGTAATGCGTCAGGATGATATAACAATCGGACGTGATGGCCTTTCTGATATGATGCTCAAGGCCGCAGATCCTCTTACAAGGCGCTATGGCATAGAGCTTGAGGATGTGATCATCCGCCAGATCAGATACTCCGATGATCTCACTGCATCTGTCTATACAAGAATGATCAAGGAAAGAAGCCAGATTGCCGAGGCATACAGATCCTATGGCCGCGGCCAGCTGCTGTCATGGCAGGGAAGAGCAGAGAATGACAAGCGCACTATACTCTCCGAAGCCTATGCTGAATCGGAGAAGATAAAGGGAGAAGCGGACAGGAAGGCTGCCGCTATCTACAGCGAGGCATACTCAGAGAATCCTGAGTTCTTCAGGCTCTGGACAACGCTTGAAAGCTATAAGCGCACTATGCCGGCAATCGACAAGACCTTCACGACCGATATGGAGTACTTCGACTATCTGTACTCCACTACGCCAGATACAGCAAATGCGGCTCAGTGACCTGAGAAGGAGTATCCACCACCCTCTTCATCCATATATGGAGGGGGTGCTTTCCTTTCCTGAAAGCGATGTGGAAATCCACAGGACAGGCTCATTGTATGCCATCTCATACCTTGGGCTCTCTATGGTTCTTATCGATAAAGGCACAAGATCATTCAATCCAGATGAAGCAGAAAGAATGATTGAAGATTCCCGGTGGAATTCGCTTCTCTCTCCGAAATCGATTGCTGATACTCTCACTATCCAAGGCACAAAGAAGGAAGACAGGATCCTCCTTTCCGTCACTCCTGCTACCCTAATCCCCTCTAACTGCCACAATGCAAGAATGCTTGAAAGAGCAGATGATTATCTATCGCTTATAAGGCTTTACAGGACTATTGATTCAATGGCAGATCCCTACCCTGAGGATGACAATGATGCTGCGGAGAAGTTTGCGGAAAGGAAATTTCCATTCATGGCGGCAGGCGTATTTGAGAACAGCCGTCTTGTGTCTGCAGCGATCATATCAGCAGGGACGGAGCGGAATGCAATGATCGCAGGTGTCGCAACCGATAAAGAATGCAGAAACAGAGGATATGCATCCAGTGTTCTTTCATACCTTTCAAAAGCGGCATTCAGCCGTGGAATAGAAAGGCTTTCTCTCTGGCCTGAACAGAAGGCAGAAGGAATGTACAGAAAGCTGGGATTCTCAGAATTTGGGTGGTATACTCTATTCAGGAGGAATGAACATGAAATATGTGAGAATCAAGACACCTGACAGAAGAGTATCCTATGGAATCCTTGAGGATAAGACTATAACGCTTATGGAAGGATCACCCTTTGACAAACCATTCATGCTCCTTGATGAACACTACAATATCTCAGAGGTAAAGCTCCTTCCTCCATGCGAGTATACGAAGGCTGTATGCATAGGACTTAATTACCGTGACCATGCAGAGGAGTTCGGTCTTCCGATCCCAGAGACTCCGGTTGTATTCATGAAGCCTTCCACGTCTGCAGCTGCACAGGATGAGGACATAATCTACCCCGCCATGTGCCACAGGCTTGATTATGAAGCTGAGCTTGCTGTCGTAATAGGCAAAAGATGCAAGGATGTCTCTGAGGAAGATGCTCATAAATACATTCTTGGATACACGATCGCAAATGACGTTACAGCCCGCGATCTTCAGCCTAAGAACGGACAATGGACAGTCGCAAAGAGTTTTGACACATTCTTCCCATTCGGACCGTATATCTCCGATGAGACAGATGGAAGCGACCTCTATATAACAAGCAGGGTCAACGGCGAGACAAAGCAGATGTCCAGGACCTCTAACCTGATCTTCTCCGTCCCCTACCTCGTATCATATCTATCACACGTCATGACACTCCTTCCCGGCGATGTTATATCAACAGGGACACCTGGAGGGATATCAGGGATGCAGAAAGGCGATGTCGTTGAAATAGAGATCGAAGGACTGGGAATCCTCAGGAACACCATAGCATAGAAATATAGCGGGTCAGAAATGGCCCGTTTGATTTCTCTAAAACCATAATCTTTCACATCATACGGAAATTCTTTCTATAAAGCAAAATAGCAGTGATTGAGATTATAATGAATGTTTATTTCTAATTTATTTAATTATACCTTTATAGGAATATAATATTCAGTATTATATTGATATTCCCAAAGCTGTCCCCTCAGATGAAGAGCATCAGATAATCCATTTGAGTATTACTCCAGATTGAAAAAATGAGGAGATTGCGATGAAAGATACATGATATCCGAATCGTGAAGTTCAGACGTTCCTCTCGAGAAAATCATGGATTGTCCTGTAGTATAAATCCGGAGAGACTATCTCCGACTCTCCATGGGCTGCGCCTTCAACTATAAGCTTCTCTCTCGGTCCTTCTGCTTTTGCCTCATAGTTCTCATCAATCATCGATGTGCGCACGAACTTATCGTTACTGCCATGGATGAAGAGCATCGGGACAGATGTCTTTCTCAGCTGCCTGATGCTTGATGCTTCCTTAAGAGAGTACCCTGCCTTGAGCCTTGCCATGATATTGCACATATAAAGAACAGGAAAGGCTGGAAGATGGAAAAGGGACTTCAGTTCATCGCTAAAGATATCCCAGACCGATGTATAGCCGCAGTCCTCAACAGCGGCAGCAAGGCCTGGAGGATTATCACCTGCGGTCATCATCACGGTTGCAGCCCCCATAGAGCAACCCTGAAGCACGATCTTAGCTTCACTATCTCTTTTCCTTATCCATTCCATCCAGAGCTGTATGTCATCCTTATCGAGCCAGCCCATGCCGATGTATTTTCCTTCACTCTCTCCATGAGCACGGTTATCAGGAGTGAGGACGCTATATCCCCAGCTGTAGTACATCGAAGCAATGCTCTGCATATCCTTTCTTGAGCCGCAGTAGCCATGGATCATAATCGCATGCTTATGGCCGCTCTGCGGATAGTAGGAAGCACGGAGAACAAGACCATCTGAACTCATTATCTCGGGATGCTCGGCAGGAGTTGTCCTCAGAAACTCCTCAACCCTTCTGTCACGTGCTTCCTTGTTCCTGTTCTTCTCCTCATTGTCCCATGCTTTTATCTCATCAGCAGGAATGAATGAGGATGCTTCCCTCTTCTTCCTGACAATCGAGTAATCAACAAAGAATGATCCCACAGCATATGTAGCTATGGCAATGACTACAAGGAATATAAGAACAACAACGAGAAAAGCCATACAATGATGATACCAAAGCAGAAGCAAAATAAAAACCCGGATATCGATCCGGGCTAGTAGCACGAAAGGGACTCGGACCCCTGACCGAGCGGATATGAGCCGCTTGCTCTACCAACTGAGCTATCGTGCCATCTGTCGTTTGACTGTGATAAATTAACAGAAAGACGATTTAGAATCAAGTACTTAATCAGGTCATAACCGAAAAATCCTAAGTAAACATTCAGAAAAGGAAAAATAGAGCTGTTTCATCAATAATTTCTTCTGTGAAGATGTCAGAAACAGGTACTTAGCGCGTATATCTATCAGGAGGTACTGTTATGAGTACAGATAAGAATGCGCTTGGATGCTATACTGATGACGAGATGAAAGGGATATCGACAGACAGATTCAGCTTCGAGTATTTCATAGAGAACGATCTTCTGTATGTGGATAAAACAAGGTATGTCTATGACCTTGTGAGGTATCCCGACAGTAACTTCTTCTTCCTCTCCCGTCCCCGCAGGTTCGGAAAGAGCCTCTTCTGCTCGACGCTGCATTCTCTATTCGATGGCAGGAGGGATCTTTTCAGGGGACTCTATATAGAGAAGGAGACTGACTACTCCTTTGAGAAGCATCCTGTACTCCACTTCAATTTCGCGAATCTCAGCAAGATCTCGTATGAGGCCTTTGAAAGGCATCTTCAGAAGATGGTTGCAACCGAAGCCTTGAAGGCTGCCGGAATAACGGATCTCGAGGAGATATCGCCAGCGGAGATGCTCTGGGATGTTATCAAGGAGATTGCAGAGAAGACCGGAAAAGGAACTGTCATCATCATCGATGAATACGATGATCCTCTGACAAAGGCGATCCTTGAACGCTACGACTATACGGATAAGATGAGGATTCTGCTGAATGATTTCTTCTCCGTCATAAAGAACAGCAGCGAGTACATAAGGTTCT
>CALXKZ010000036.1 GCA_944389065.1 uncultured Spirochaetaceae bacterium | reverse complement strand
TCCCTGATGCTCCGCATAATACTCGGCCGCGATGATCTCTCTGTAACAAAGACAGAGACACAGAGATGGGTGCATAATATCCTGGAGCATTCAGTGAAGCTCGATGTGCATGCAGTAGATGCTATGGGCAATCTGTACAACATAGAAATACAGAAGGATGAGAGAGGAGCTGAGAGGAAGCGGGCGCGCTACTATAGCGCAATGATCGACAGCAGGGCACTCGGGAAGAGAGATGGCTATGAGAAGCTTCCTGAGTCCTATGTGATCTTCATAACAAGGGGAGATGCAATAGGCAGTGGCTATGCCCTTAACAGGATTGACAGGACAGTGGCGGAGACTGGAGAGCCGTTCTGTGATGGCTCGCATATAGTGTACGTAAGCTCATCGCTTGCTGATGAGGGAACCGATCTTGGGCTGTTGATGCATGACCTGAGGTGTTCCGATCCGGACAAGATGCACTATAATGAGCTCAGGGAGAGAGTGGCATACTACAAGAAGGAGATTGAGGGGATAGAGGATATGAGCGGCAAGTTCGAAGAGATAATGCAGAGGAAGATAAACGAGGCAAGGACTGAAATCCTGGAGGAAGGACGTCTGGAAGGACTAATTAAAGGAAGGTCAGAAGGTCGCCTGGAAGGAGAAGCCAATGGACTTCAAAGAGGAAGGCAGGAAGTTGCCAGAAGCATGGTAAGGGATGGATCTATTCCGCTTTCCAAGATCGCTGAGTTCTCAGGTCTTACCATCAGTGAGATCGAGAGTATGAGAAACAGCATTCATTCCTGAGACTGTATGATTCGAGATATTGTAAGCTTTGCTTAATAATTATTATCAAGGCAAGGTACTAATAAATGAAATATCTTTTAGCTGAAGGCTATCTTTTGATTTTATTAAGAGATAGCCTTAGTAATAAGCCCTGACTAATCTGCTTGGTTCTGCCTTATGTAATCTTCAAGCTGAAGCTGGATGAAATCAGCCATATCGCTTACAGCCTCATCGATATCCTTTCCTTCCTCAGTTACTTTCTGTATCTCTGATTGATATGTATGGTATATCTGGTACCCAGAAGGCATCCAGATTCCAGTCACTTCCGGATTTGATGATAGTGTCTGTTCGACAGCGGTCCTGTACATAGGATGCTCAGAGAGAAAAGAATTGAATTCATCATTTTCATAGACTGATGCAGCTGCTGGAAGAAATCCCGTTTTCTCTGCCCATTCAAGCTGGCATTCTTCTGAAAGGATATATTCCATAAAGGCTTTTACAGCATCTGAATCGGAGAACATGAAAAGCGCGCTTCCTCCGATATTCACTCCGCCCGTAGCATTCTCATCTGTCATCGGAGCAAATGCTGTTGCAATTTCGAACCTATTGCCTACAAGTCTCTGAACAGTGGGAATAAGATCGGATGAGTTAAGCATGGAAGCTGCACGCCCTGACGCAAATTCCTGGATCTGATCAGATGTGTTCAGAACATACCCCGTATCAAAGAACCGCTTCCAGTGAGTGAGAAAATTCCTGAATGTCCCATTCTCCTCAATGAGAACATTACGAGGTATTCCAAAGTGCCCATTCTTTCCGTCAACCATGTATGAAAGACCATTCTGTGCCCCGATGAATGCGCCGAGCTCATATGTTGTCGGAGTTCCTGCAAATGCATAGCGTGATACATTCCCGCTCTCATCCCGCTTTCCTACAGAGGCAGCTATAGCTGTAAAATCATCCAGAGTGCGTGGAGGTTCTTTTCCAGCCGCATCGAATACTGTGCTGTTATAGTAGAGGATGAGTGAAGAGCAGCAGAAAGGAACAGCAAGTAGTCCCCGTTCAGATGTGAATGCTCTTACTGCTGCAGGAAGAATCACTGACTGATCTATTCCTGCAGCATCGGCTGTGATAAGGTAATCAGACTCCTTCATATCGAGACAGGCTGTAGCATCCATTGCAGCTATATCCGGAAGCTCTGCCGTTCCTGCCGCAGCTTTGACTTTAGTCAGCACATCATTCGCAGCCCCCTGATAAATACCTTCTGCCTTGATTCCAAGCTTTTTGCCTTCTGAGCTGTTGAACTTATCGAGGATTTCCTCAAAGGCCTGATTATGAGTGCCGGTGAATTGATGCCATATTGTAAGTGTATTCTCTTCTTTGCCGCCTCCCGCATAGACAGTTGCAGCAATAATGAGCAGCAGCAGAAGTGAAAATATCCTTTTCATGTATATTCTTCCTCAATTTAATATGTTTCCGGAAAGAGTCTTCATCAGCTTTTCCCGGACTATTCCTAAGATAATAAGAAAAGGAAAAGTAATCAGTATTATAGCCGCGAATTGTGCCCCATATTCTCCTGACTCCGGAAATCCAAGCATTATTATACCGACCTGGACGGTCCTCATGCTCATCCTGCTTGTGACAAGCAGCGGCCAGAGATAGCTGTTGAATCCAGTGACGAATGTCTGGAGAAATACTGCTGCAGTCACGCTTTTCGTAAGCGGAATGAGAATGCTGATCATGTATCTGCCGTCTTCGGCACCATCGATTCTAGCAGCATCATATATGTTTTTATCATATGTGCTGTAAATGCCAAGAAGCATCAGGAGGGAGGATGCGGAGAAAACCGAAGGAAGAACTATGGCAGCATATGTATCCAGAAGACCTAGCGCCGCAACTGTGCTGTAATTCTGATATAGCAGTGCATCGGGGGGAATGAACATCGTCATCAGCAGGAATGACAGGACTATGCGTTTACCCCTGAATGCGATATGCGTGAATGAAAATGCGGCAGCCGCTGATATTGCAACCCGTAGCATGGCAAGAAGAATGGAAGTCAATGCTGAGTTCACCATGAAAACAGGAAAGTATCTGTTCTCAAGTACCATCCGGTAGTTATCAAGGGAGAATGATGATGGAAGCATGTGAGCATATTGATCAGTGAAGTCCATCGGTGAGAAAAAGGATGCTGAGAATGCATAGACAAGAGGAAAAGATATTATGATGAGCAGAAATAGCAGGATAATCCTTTCAGAAAGAATTCTCATCATACCTCCTCCTTTTCAGAAGAGTGAGCATGAAAAGAAGTGAAAAAAGAGCCATAAGCGTTGTAATTGATGTTTCAGCTCCATGGTTCCCACTTCTGAATGCTTCAAGATAATAATAATACATGATGGTCTCAGTAGAGCGGAAGGGACCTCCTGCCGTGAGTATCATAACCGGTGCGGATATCATTATGGCATCCTTTAGTGCGAGGAAAACTATGATGGACAGCATAGGTCTGACCGCTGGAAGCTCTATTGACACCAGCGTTCTGAAGCTGCCTGCTCCATCGATTTCTGCTGCTTCGATGATGCTTCTGTCAATATTCCTGAATGATGAGAGAAGGAGAGCATAATCTATTCCGAAATCCAGGAAGACTCCGAGAAACGAAAGCACAATAAGCGCGTATCCCGGGCTTTCAAGCCATGGCACATCTATTGATAGCATCCTGTTGATTATGGAGATCCTGCCCCTGAAGATCTCACGGAATATCAGAGAAAGGGATGCCAATGAGATCGCCATTGGCATAAGGAAGATATACTCAGGAATGGCCGTATGTTTTGTCTTATGTCTTGTAAGCACGGCGGCGGCAGAAACAAGAAATGTATTGAGTGGCAGGAAGACAAGCATAAAGAGCATTGTATGACCTACGCTGTTTATGAATGCTTTATCGGAAAAGAGGCTTATGAAGTTGTCCAGACCAGCAAAGCCTATGATCTTTCCTTGCTGGGATATGGTGCAGAATGAACCGATTAAGCTCTTTGCAAGTGGAAAGAAAGAGAAAAGCGCTGCCAGAATGATGGAGGGCATCAGAAGAATACAGGCTTTTGAGTTGTTTCTTTTCATGCCTGATAATTTAAGCAGAAAAGCTTTCAATGTGAATAATATTTGCCTCTTTCCACGATGATTGATGAAGGCCTTAGCTTCTGCCGGGATCTCTTCTTCCGATTTGCAAGCAGCAAGAACGTAAAATAGTCAAGAAACCTCGTGTATAATCATATATCAATAATGAGAACTTGGCTTAGAATCATCTTTAGGAGGTTGTAGATGAAACCTACATTGCTTGTAATGGCTGCCGGTATGGGTTCCCGCTACGGCGGAGTGAAGCAGATCGATGCGGTTGGGCTGCATGGGGAGACGCTTCTTGATTTCGGTGTCTATGATGCTTTCCATAATGGCTACGGTAAGGTCGTATTCATTATCCGCAGGGATATAGAGCAGGATTTCAGAGAACGTCTTTTTGACAGAATCGCAAGGAATATGGACGCCGAGTATGTATTCCAGGATAGGACGACGCTTCTTACAGAAGAGCAGGCAAAGATTTCAAAGGACAGAAAGAAGCCTTGGGGAACGATACAGGCGATTCTAGCTGCAAAGGATGCTGTGAAGACGCCTTTTACTGTCATAAATGCAGATGATTATTATGGCAGGACTGCATATAAGATCCTCGGAGATTATCTTTCAACGCTTTCCAATGATGATACGCATCATGCGATGGTTGGGTATAAATGCCGCAACACGATGAGTCTATCAGGATCTGTCACCAGAGCAATCTGCGTGATTGAAGATGGAAACCTTGTATCAATGGAGGAGAATCCGAAGATTGAGTTCGAGGGAGATAAGGTCGTCACTAGACTTCCTTCCGGAGATGTATATCTAACAGGAGATGAGCCTGTCTCGATGAATTTCTTCGGCTTTACTCCTAAGGCATTTGAAAGCTTCATGGGATACTGGGAAAGATTCCTGCAGAAGAATGTCGCAGAGATGAAGGTCGAATGCCTCCTTCCGAACGGTGCTTCTGAGATGGTTACATCAGGAGAGGGCTCCATCAAGGTATTCACAACCCCTGATAAATGGTTCGGAATGACATATTCCGAGGATAAGGCCATGGTCATGGCAGAGCTCAGAAAGAAGATCGAGAGTGGGTATTACCCTGAGAAGCTCTGGGAAAAATAAATCCCTGACAGGGAGTCCACTGTTGTCAGGATTCCCTGTTTTTGTTATGCACTCTCAGCAGATTTGAAGAATATGGGCAAGAAAGACTTCATAATGAACAGCAATCCGCTAGGCCATATCTCTCCGGATAATCCGATTGCCATAGAGAGGATTCTTTCGCTGGTCAATCAGGGGAAGGGCAAAGCAGCCTTAGAAGAGATTGAGAAGCTTGATCTCAGGAAGGACGATCCGGATTACTATCTCATCAAGGGATTATCCGGTTTTGTCCACCTTGCAATCGGAGCTGAGTCAGATGATGATGGGATTGCCCTGAAAAGCGCCAGGAGGGCCAGCAGCTGCTTCCATGATGCATTTGATCACGGTGCTGTCCTCCCTGATATGCTTGATGCTATGGAATTCTCCGATAAACTGATTGCAGGGGATTTCGATTCGCTCGATGGTGAATATGAGCCTATGGGACAGCTTTCCCGGACTATCATGTCTTCAATGCCGCTCATAAGCAGTGATAGCTTATCAGATGAGGGGGATGTCTTCACCGCTGTCATACGTATTGCTGATGAAATGGACATTTCCGTCGATGATTTCAGGGATTATCTTTCACAGACAAGACATCTGAAAATAAGAAAGAAAAAAGGAACAGACAGAACGAACAGGTTCACATTATCCGGTATAGACTGCTCTCTTGAGAAGCTTCCTCAAGATAGCCCGGAAGATCCGGAAAGGCTCTGGAGCGCCATAGAAAATGAGGAGATTCCTTCGGATTTTGATAGTGCTGACGGGCTTTCGCAATGCCTGACAGTCATCCGCATTTCATTGCATAAAGGAAGCAGCGGACAGGATGGTTCTATCCGTGGCATGTGTTTTGCCTCCCTGATTGAGTCAATCATTGCCAGTGTCCCTGCGCAGTCTGTAGAGGTGTTCGGTTATCTGTATGATGCTTCAGGTCTCATCTCTGCTTTTGATGGTATGCCGACACCTCTTATGATGATGGAGATTCTGCCTGTTCCCTGTGTTAAGACGACCAGGAAAGGGTATTCTTTCAGAACTGAAGGATTCAGATGCTATGGATTGCCAGAGCTCAGCGGAAGGATCGTTGCTGATGACCTCTTTGAAGCCTGCGATCGTGCTGATATGGTAATAACTGAGATAATGAAGTATTCGGTTCTTTTCAGATACGGGGTGATGCCAGAAGGAAGGTATGTTCATGTCTCAGGTCTTGCATTTACTGTGAGCGGGGTAAAGGACAGGCTGCTGGATATTGATATCCTGTAGTGTATGGGATGAAAAGCATCCCATTGCTTTAAAGCAATGCCTTCCTGACTGATTGATTAACCTTTTGCATCATCGTATTCTTATCCCGGTTAGCTATATGACACTAAGTGATTTGAAAATAGGAGAGAGTGCAAGGATTCTCTCAGTTGGTGGGGATAAGGCACTTCGCCGGCATCTTCTTGATATGGGCCTTACGCCGGGGTCTGTCGCAACGCTTGTTAAGAAAGCTCCGATGGGGGATCCACTGGAGATCTACATCAGAGGCTATGAGCTTACAATACGGAAGGAAGATGCTGCGAAGATCGGTGCTGAGCATGCAGAAAAGGAAGCAGAGCGCAGAGGAATGGCAGAGAGGAAGAAGGCTGTTATCCATCCGCATATCGGAGAGCCGGGGGAGCATAAGCACTCAGATAAACCTCTGATAGCAGAAGGTGTTCCGATAGTCTTCGCCCTTGCAGGCAATCAGAACTGCGGAAAGACCACTCTGTTCAACCAGCTTACCGGATCAAATCAGCATGTCGGCAACTTCCCCGGTGTTACCGTCGATAGCAAATCGGGAATCATCCGTGGTCACTCTGATGTTTCCGTTGTGGATCTGCCGGGAATCTATTCTCTTTCACCATATACAAATGAAGAGATTGTTACCCGTGATTTCATCCTGAAGAACCATCCCGATGGAATCATAAATATTGTCGATGCGACGAATATCGAAAGGAATCTGTATCTCACACTGCAGCTTATAGAGCTGGATCTTCCGATTGTCATAGCGCTGAATATGATGGATGAGGTACGGGAAAATGGCGGGACTATAGATGTAAACGCCCTTGAGGATGCGCTGGGGGTGCCTGTCGTTCCCATCTCTGCTGCAAAGAATGAAGGTGTGGATGAGCTTATAGCGCATGCAATTCATGTAGCCAGGTTCAAGGAAGGGCCAAGACGTACGGACTTCTGCAGTTCAGAAGGCAGTGTCAAGGACACGTCTGTGCATCGTTCGATACATGCGATCATGCACCTTATCGAGGATCATGCCGATAGAGCAGGAATCCCTGTGAGATTTGCTGCATCGAAGCTTGCAGAGGGTGATGAGCCCATAATGAAATCGTTATCGCTTGATGGAAATGAGATGGAAACACTGGAGCATATCCTTCTGCAGCTGCAGAACGAAAGCGGTACAGATCCTGATGCTGCGCTTTCCGATACCCGTTACAGGTTCATTGAGGATGTGTGCCAGGAATGTGTTGTAAAACCTCATGAATCCAAGGAGAGGCTCCGTAGCATCAAGGCTGATAGGATCCTCACCGGAACATATACCGCAATACCTGCATTCATCCTCATAATGGCGGCTGTCTTCTATCTGACATTCGGTCCAATAGGAAGTACTCTTTCCGATCTGCTTTCTCTTCTGATAGAGAAGATCACCGAGGCAGTGGATTCTTCATTGACAGCATATGGGATGAACAGCGTCATCCATTCATTGATCATCGATGGCATATTCACTGGCGTTGGCAGTGTTCTCTCGTTCCTTCCTGTCATTGTAGTCCTCTTTTTCTTCCTGTCGATTCTGGAAGATAGCGGATATATGGCAAGAGTCTCATTCGTGATGGATAAGATTCTGAGGAAGATTGGTCTTTCGGGCCGGAGTTTCGTCCCTATGCTTATCGGGTTCGGCTGCTCTGTTCCGGCGATCATGGCTACAAGAACGCTTTCATCGGATAGGGACAGGAAGATGACAATCCTTCTGATTCCGTTCATGTCATGCTCGGCTAAGCTCCCGATATACTCTCTTTTTGCATATGCTTTCTTCGGTTCTTATGGGGCTGCTGTAATGATTGGGCTCTATATATTCGGCATTTTGGTCGGGATCATATTCTCGCTGATCCTTAAGCATACGGGATTCAAAGGCAACCCTGTTCCTTTTGTGCTTGAGCTTCCTAATTACAGGATGCCATCTGCAAAGAGCGTAGGACAGCTCATATGGGAGAAAACAAAGGATTTCGTGACAAGGGCGTTCACTATCATTTTCGTTGCATCGATAGTGATCTGGTTCCTGCAGTCATTCGACTCCCGCCTGAATCCTGTTGCTGATTCTGCTGACAGCATGCTTGCATCCCTTGCTTCTCTTATTTCTCCGATCTTCCGCCCGCTTGGTTTTGGAGACTGGAGGATTACGACTGCGCTCATTACAGGTTTCATGGCAAAGGAGAGCGTCGTTGCCACTCTCTCTGTGCTGCTTGGTGATTCGCTTGGGGCACTGAGTTCGTTCTTTTCGCCATTTACTGCTCTTGTGTTCCTTGTCTTCACTTTGCTCTATACACCTTGTGTCGCAGCAATAGCAACGGTGAGGAGGGAGCTTGGAAGAAGATGGGCTCTAGGTGTGGTTCTCCTGCAATGTGCCGTTGCCTGGATTGCTGCATTCCTGGTGCATCTTATTGGAATGATGGTGCTGTAACTTCATGCTGTATAGGAAAACGGGCCAGATTCTAGCCCGTTTCATCTTCATCTTACAGTTATAAGATTATAATCCCTGGTTCCCAATCCGATGCTCTCAGCATATTCAAGCCCTTGCTTCCAGTTCGTATCAGGATGGATATCATCAAAGTGATCATTATGTGCATGCTCTGCGGCAGAAAGCATTGTGCCAGGATTTTCAGGCATTCTGTTCACCGCATCAGCGCATGCCTGATCCAGGGCGACAGGATCAAATGATGCGAAAATCCCGATATTAGGCACAATAGCTGCATCATTCTCGCTGTGGCAGTCACAGTTCGGGGAAATATCAATGGCGATTGAGATGTGGAATGATGGTCTGTTCTGCAGAACAGCTTTTGAATATTCCATCATCTTGCAGTTGAGAATCTCATTTGAATTGCTTGTGCCTTCATGGATGGCATCCTTCGGGCATATTGCAATGCATCTTCCGCAGCCAACGCACCTTGTGTGGTCGATTCTGCATCTGCCATCAGTGATGACAGGAGCGGAATGTGCGCATATCTTCTGGCATTTGCCGCAGCCTATGCATCTTTCTTCCTCGACAACCGGCTTTCCTGCAGAATGCATCTCCATCTTGCCCCTTCGTGATCCAGAGCCCATGCCTATGTTCTTCAGCGCTCCTCCGAATCCGGTGGATTCATGTCCTTTGAAATGTGTCAGCGATATTATGATATCCGCATCCATGATAGCTCTTCCTATCTTTGCCTCATGGACATATTTCCCATCTACAGGGACTTCTTCATCATCCATGCCCTTCAGTCCATCAGCTATGATTATCTGACAGCCTGTAGAGATAGGGGAGAATCCATTTGCCATTGCTGTATCAAGATGATCAAGGCCGTTTTTCCTTCCGCCGACATAAAGGGTGTTGCAGTCAGTCAGGAAAGGCTTTCCTCCGAGACTCTTTACTTCATCTGCTACGACCTTCGCCCAGTTAGGACGCAGAAATGCAAGATTGCCAGGCTCACCGAAATGCATCTTGATAGCTGCATAATGATCCTGGAAATCAATATTGCTGATTCCAGCTTTCCTGATTACCTTCCTCAGCTTATCAAGAAGGTTGTTATTGAAATCTGTTCTCATATCAGAGAAGAAAACATCACTTGCCATAGTAGTACCTCACCTTATTCCAAGTCTTTCTGCAGTCTTTATAAGCAAAGCAGGATCATCTGTCATTATGGTATCGACCCCCATTCTGTAGAGCCTTTCCATCTCATTCTCATCATTGATGGTCCATACCATCACTACCGCATCGCGCTTATGCATCTCATCTATAAAACGCTTGTTTATGATTGTAATGCCATACTGCCTGACCGGAACCTGGAAGATTATCTTCCTGTCAAAAGCTTCAGGAAGCATGTGAAGCTTTGTCTTCAGGACAAGAGGTGCGACTTCCAGAGTTGAAACGGAAGTCAGCATCTCCGGTGCAAGCCGTCTCAGCTTCTTCAGGTTATTGAGATGGAATGAAGCAGTGCAGACGCGGTTTTCCGCATTGTGCTTCCTTATTACATCAATATATGTTTCGACTATATCCTCTTCCTGGCTTTTAAGATCTATGTTGAAACGTTCCTCAGGGCATGCTTCAAGTGCTTCTGATAGCGTGCAGAGCTGTATTCCCTTTCCCCTGAATGGATATGTCTTCCCGCCATCCTTGGTGAATGTATATCCGGCGTCGAGCTTCTTCAGCTCTTTCAGCGTATATATCTCCAGTGCTCCTTTGCCATCAGTGTTCCTGTCAAGCGTAGGATCATGCCATATCACGATCTCGCCATCCCTGGTGATATGGACATCTGTCTCGATCACATCTATTCCCATCTTCACACCGGAGATGAACGCAGGAAGCGTATTCTCCGGATAATTTGCGCTGTCTCCTCTGTGTGCCACTACGCGGGGCATAGGAGACAGAAAACTTTCATGCATCATCATTTCTCCTGTGGAGCGCTATCAGCTCTGTCTTGCGGAAGATCTTCTCGAATCTCTGCATCTCGCTTTCCGAAAGAGCAGCCCTCTCTGTTATGTCCTTGAGAAGCTGCTCTGTCCATTTCCTTTCATCCTGAAGCTTGAAGTATCCGATATTATCCAGATGCGATACCATCTCCGTCACTCCATCTGCGATCCTTGAATGGGAAATGGCAGTCATTCCGCTTTTGTACTTTGAGGCATTCGTGAAAAGCGTGTATGCGATTATCTGTACAGCCTGTGAGAGATTAAGGGAAGGAAAGCGGTCAGATGTCGGAATCGTGACAATGGATGAGCACATTGCAACCTCGTCATCCCTCAGCCCATCTGATTCCCTTCCGAACACGATTGAGATATCTCCTTCGGGAAGCGATGAAAGCTTCTTGGCAAGCTGCTCAGGGGAGTATGCGCTCAGTTTCCTGAATTTTCCGCGCCTTCTTGTTGCTCCGACTGTGAATATGCTTCCTTCCAGGGCTTCCTGGAGCGTATCGAATCGCTCTGCTTTCTCCCATACATCAGCTGCGTGGAGGGCAAGTGTCCTTACCCTGTCCTCGTCATATTCCCTTCCGCCTGTGATGACAAGGCGTTCTATGCCCATGGTCTTCATCGCCCTGCAGCATGATCCGATATTAGCCCCATCCTGTGTATCGACAAGGACTATCCTTATCCTAGATAGATACCCTTCATTCTCCATGGCTTGATTATATCCATTCGTTTTTCTTTATTCCACAGAGACGTTGCAGAAACCTGGTTTGCTGTTTCAGAAAAGAGGCACCACCTTCCGATGGTGCCGATAGCGGTTATCTTCTGGGCTTTCTGTTCCTGTTCAGATTCACTTTGACCTTGTTCCTGATCAGATAGCACTTGTGTATGTTGCCGGATGTCATGAAATCCTCTCCGATAGTCTCTTCCGTTATATCCTCGACAATGTACTTCTCCTTTATTTCATCATCCAGTCTGAAACGTCTGAAGTTAGTGGAGAAGATCAGTATGCCTCCGGGTGCAAGATGCATTGCCGCAGCCCTGATAAGCTGGTACTGATCGCGCTGTACATCGAAGGATGATGAACGTCCTTTTCCGTTGGAGAATGTCGGAGGATCACAGAATATGAGATCGTACCTGTCATATGTCGCCCATAGCCAGTTGATGACATCATCCCTGTAGAAGAAATTCTCTATATCGGTCGGGTACTCATTGATCCTTAGGTTCTCAATTGCCCAATCAAGGTATGTGGATGATGCATCTACAGAGACTGTTGAGACTGCTCCGCCTTTTATTGCATTGAGCGTTGCGCTTCCAGTATAGCAGAAGAGATTGAGGAACCTTTTGCCCTCTGCCATCTTCTGTATCATCATCCTTACAGGTCTGTGATCAAGGAACAGCCCTGTATCGAGATAGTCCTGGAAATTCACAAGGAGCCTCAGCCCGTTCTCCCTTACGATATTGAATCTGTTCTTGGTCGCAAGGCGGTTGTACTGGTTCTTTCCTTTCTGGCTCCTGCGTTCTTTTATATAGATGTTCTCTATATCTACTCCTGTTGCTCTCTCAGTTGCATAGACAAGTTCATCAAGATGTCTCTCTCTTACAGCTGGATCGACTGTATCAGGGGCAGCATACTCGGAAAGATTGATCCATTTGCCCTCATATAGATCTATTGCTGCCGCATATTCAGGAATGTCCGCATCATAGATCCGATAGCAGGTCACGCCCTCCTTTTCCATTTTGGGACGGAGTGCTGAGAGGTTTTTCATGAGTTTGTCATATACAATCTGGGCACCTTCAGAAAGCGGGGCCTCAAGACGCTGCCTCTTTTTCTCCAGAGCTCTTTCTACAAGGGCTTTCCTCTCCTCATCGGTATAGATATTGTAATGGGCGGCCTGGCAGAGTATGCCTCCATTGTAGAGGCTGTTTGTCCTGTCCGGCTTCATGTCTATATTCGAGAGCTGGTCGCTTGCTCCTGTAAGGATTGTTGCTTTCCACCCTTTGAAGACATTCTGAAGTATTATTCCGATATTAGAATACAATCTATCAAGATCGTCCACCTTCATTCTTTCGCCATATGGAGGATCTGTAACGATGTATCCAGCCGGAGCAGGGCAGTCTGATTCTGTGAACTTCGTGAAATCCTTCACAGAGAAATCAATAAGACCATCGACTCCTGCATTCCTGGCAGCCTCTTCTGCAATACGGACTGCGCGCTTTGAGATGTCAGAGGCATATATCCTTATATCTCTTTCATCAATCGCCTTGGCCCTTGCATCTTCAGCTTCCTTCTTCAATGCGCCCCATTCCTCCTGGCTGAATCCCGGAAGCCGCTCGAATGCGTATGGCCTTTTCCTGATAAGGCCGGGAGCTGTGCATGAAGCCATCAGAGCTGCTTCGATTGCTATTGTGCCTGATCCGCAGAATGGATCCATGAATACACCAGGATTGTCATCCTTCAGTGTCTTCTTCCATTCACTGCGGAGAATGAGGGCTGCCGCAAGATGCTCCTTAAGAAGAGCATCTGTCTGATCTGGGAGCCTATAACCCCTCATGTGCAGAGCCTCTCCGGAGAAGTCTGCATACCACCTTACCTCATTTCCATGGACATGCACGTGGAATGTGATGTCAGGATTTTCCGTGTCGACATCAGGGCGCACGCCATCGAACTTCTCCTTCATCCTGTCGCAGATCCCGTCCTTGACGCGGAGAGCGGCATAGTGGCTGTTGTTTATCCATGAACAGCTCTGGGTGGTGCATGTCACCTTGAGAGTCTTCTCTGGAGTCAGCCATTCCTCCCAGGGAAGGGCAAGGGTTGATTCATAGAGCTCTTCGTCGCTTCTTGCATCCTCATCTATATAGAGCGCCATCAGAAGCCGTGAGGCCACACGCGCATTGAGACAGAATCTCATGCCTGTGCTGAATGATCCTTCGAATTCGACTCCTGATGCTGTCATCCTGACATCTTCTGATCCGGCTTTCCTTGCTTCTTCAGCTACCAGATCCCCTTGATTAGCTGCACATGCTGCGAAGAATATCATTTTTCCTCCTGGAATAGTCCATTGATCTCGCTCTTCTCAAAGCTGTAGTCTGTGCCGCAGTTGAAGCACTCAAGCACAAGAGGGAAGCTTCCTTCCCGTATTGCTTTCCTTTCACCCTCAGGCAGTCCTTTGAGATAGTTCCTGAAATTATCGCGTGAACAGGGACAGGAGAAACCCACCGGGAAGTGGGCTTCATGCTGTATTCCGTAATCAGCGAATCTGCTTTCCGTGTACTCCCTTATGCCTATTCCTTCTGAGAGCGATCTTCCAAGACCTCTGAGCTTTGCGGCTTTATCATGCAGATCTGAGAGAATTTCATCGCTGCAGCCTGGGAGAGCCTGAAGGAAAAGCCCCCCTGCTCCCCATGCGCGTCCTTTCCTGTCAAAATCAATTGAAAGATAGAAAAGGGTCGGGGTCTGCTCAGATTGCCTGAAATAAAGTGCAAGATCATTTGCCAGATTGCCATATTCCATCATGATCTGTCCTGTGAATGGAGCTTTGCTGCCTTCAAGTATCTTCGATATGGAAAGGAAACCCGGTCCGTAGAGCATCGAAGTATCGAAAGACTCCACAGGCTTTGTAAGAGGTATGGGATTGTTTGCGAGATATCCTCTTACGGCCCCTGATGCCCAGGCCTCTACAGAAAGGCCTTTGATAGGACCACCGCACTCAATCTGCAGCTGTATCCTGTCGTTGTTCTTGACTGTTGATGCAAGGAGCGCTCCCGCTATGTAAGCCTGCCCGAGCACATATGTTTCCATAATCCCTAGGCCATGGTTGGCCCTCATCTGGTTGATCATCGATGTGGCCTGTACGGCAGAGACCCTTACCTTGCCATCAGCCATGAGGAAAACCTCCCTTCCATCAACTGGCAGGGAGGCTATATGTTCTTTTAGCTCATTATCTGAAATAGGCTGGAGTATCATGATGGATGTAGCTTATCTGACAACGAATTTGCTTGCAAGTGCCCATGGAAGGTACATAGTGCAGGAATTCTTCCCAGAGATTGCATTGCATACTCAGGCTATCCCGATTCTGGCAAATACAATATAATGCATGAGAAGGAGGATTTGTTTGGATCGTAAAGGAAAAGGTCTGCACAGCGTTTTCGAGCATCATGAAGCTTCTGCAGCGAATGCTATCATAACCTTATGCTTTCTGGCCCTCCTTGTCCTTGCGATAATCCTCTCTCTCGTGATGGTAACATCGGAGCGGCTGAGGCTTGAGAATTCCATTGAACGGGCGTACAGTTCGGTGTTTCTGGCCCTCAGCCAAGGTAATATCGATAGTGCAGTGCTAGGATCGGATGTTCTTGGCTTCGGCTATTATTCCTCTACCGGGAATGCGCTGTATACATGGGGAAACGCCTATCAGCGCCTTCCTCTGACGATATTCCCTGATGCTTCGGATTCATATGTCACATCCTATGATGAGACACGTGGTGTGATAGAAAGCGTCCGCTACGTTTCGGATACAGCATTCATGCCTGAGAATCTTTTCAGGGACAGGGGAAGCGTGCTTGAGTATCCTGATATCCTCTATCTGGCATTCGATGCATCTCCTGTCATGTCCAGGATACATCTTGTTACAGTCTCTGCGATAATAACCGTTGCCGTCATACTGCTGCTTTACATCATTGTCCTCCAGATAGCAGCACAGAACAGGGAGTACAGGATAAAGCTCCAGAAGCAGCAGAACCTCGTAAGCCTTGGAGAAGCGGCAAGAACGCTTACCCATGAGATTAAGAATCCGCTTTCAGCAATACGCCTGCAGCTTGCTCTTCTCAAAAGAGAGGCCGCTCCGGAACTTCTCGATGATATAATGCTGATCGATCATGAGACAGCAAGGCTCACAGAGCTTACAGACAGGGTGTCGGATTTCATACGCAACCCTCTTGGCACTCCGGAACGCGTTGATCTTGTATCGACAATAGAGACGCTCATACCGCTTTTCAGCCATCGCATTGTCCTCATTCCTCCTTCTGAAAGGCCGATGTATGTGACATTTGATCCATCACGGCTCCGATCCGTTATCGAGAATCTAATGAAGAATGCTGTTGAGGCCACTGCAGATGATTCTCCTGTGGAATGCTCTATTGTAAGGGAAAAGAATATGTACCGTGTCGCTGTCCGTGACAGGGGCGAGGGAATAAGCGATGAAGACAAGTCGAAGATATTCGATCCGTTCTATACTACGAAGATAAATGGATCTGGTATCGGGCTTGCGATAGCCAGGCAGTTTCTCAGCGCTGCAGGTGGCAGCATAGCACTTTATAAGCGAGAGGGGGGAGGAACATCTGCTGAGTTCACAGTTCCTGTCTCCGGGAGAGTATTTTGAAAGTTCTGATCTGTGATGACGAGGAGAATATCAGGAAACTGCTGAAAAGGCTGCTGAAGCTGGAGGGCATCGATTCGGATGGAGCAGAGAATGGATTATCTGCCCAGAGGATGATGTCAGAAGAGCGCTATGATGCGGTGATTGCTGATCTCAGGATGCCCGGTCTTGATGGGCTTTCCCTGCTCAGATGGATACGCGGTGAGGGGTTCAGGGTACCTGTAGTGATGATCAGCGCACATGGAGATATAAACGATGCGGTGACAGCGCTCAAGGAAGGGGCTGATGATTATCTTGTCAAGCCTTTTGACCCGGATGAGCTTCTGATAAAGCTCAAGGGCCTGATAAAAGCCCAGAATCTGATAAATGCTGCTGAAGGGGAGAGAAAGGGAGAGGGATTTATTGGCGCAAGCAGCTCTGCTGAACAGATCCGCAGGATAATCGAGCGTATCGCTCCATCTCAGGCTACTGTTCTCATTACAGGAGAGTCAGGGACCGGAAAGGAGGTCGCTGCCAGGATGATCCATGATCTATCATCCGTATCTTCCGGTCCTTTCATGGCGATAAATATCGGAGGTGTTCCTGAGAACCTTATAGAGTCAGAGCTGTTCGGGTATGAAAAAGGCGCATTCACAGGGGCTGACGGACGTAAACCAGGGCTATTTGAGCTTGCTTCGGGAGGGACTCTTTTTCTGGATGAGATCGGTGATATGCCTGCAGCTCTGCAGGTCAAGATCCTCCGTGTGCTCCAGGAGAAGAAGATCACAAGACTGGGCGGCACGTCAGAGATACCTATCAATGCCAGGATCGTAGCAGCAACGAACAGGAACCTTGAGGATATGGTCCGTGAAGGAACTTTCCGGGAGGATCTCTTCTACAGACTCAATGTAGTCAGGATACGCATCCCGCCTCTCAGAGAACGTCCCTCAGATATACCTGTACTGGCACAGGCGATTCTTGCGAAGTATTCCGAGAACATGGGCATGCGGATAAAGGGCTTTGCTCCGGATGCCATTGAGGCATTGTCCCAGCATCCATTCTACGGAAACGTCAGAGAGCTTGAGAATGTCATTGAACGTGCCATGATATTCGCTGATTCAGATATGATAGAACTCAGGGATCTGGATCTGAGGCATTCTCTTGGCCATGAGCCCAGCAAGGAAGCAGGGACTGTGGCAGAAGCAGAATCGCTCAGGGATATAGAGCGCAATGCGATAATCCGTTCTCTTCATAGATGGGAAGGAAACAGGACAAGAAGCGCAGAGGAGCTTGGAATATCGAGGCGTACATTGATAACCAAAATACAGGAGTATGGAATCGATCTCTGATAGACCTGTATCCGCCATCACGCTATAATCCATCGAGGAGGTTCAAATGAAGAAGATCTTTTTTCCTGTGCTTTTTCTGATTCTGATGCTCTTCCCTGTTTCTGCTGAGAATATCCGTATCGCAGCAATGAGAGGTCCGACAGCAATGGGATTATGCGGTCTGATGCAGAAAGCTGAAGATGGCCCGGTGAATGGGAACAGCTATGAATTCACCCTTGAAGGCTCTCCTGATGCTGTAGTCCCGCTTGTTGTCAGAGGCGATGTGGATATAGCTGCTATACCAGCCAATCTTGCTTCAGTGCTTTACAGAAGAACAGAAGGAAAGGTCCAGGCTCTTGCGATAAACACCCTCGGCGTTCTCTATATTGCAGAGCGTGGGGAGAGCGTGCATTCCATAGAGGATCTCAGAGGAAGGACAATTTACTCGGCAGGAAAGGGCGCAACTCCTGAATATGCCCTTGAATATGTCCTTTCAGCCAATGGTCTGGAAGCTGGCCGGGATGTCTTCATTGAGTGGAAGAGCGAGCATGCTGAATGCGTTGCGGCGCTCAGAAGCAATAAGGAAGCGGTTGCAATGCTTCCCCAGCCATTTGCATCTACTGCTGTGCTTTCCGATCCATCGATCAGGATAGCGCTTGATCTCAATCAGCTCTGGCTTGATTCAGCAGGCCTTGGTCTTATCACAGGAGTGACGATACTAAGCAGGGAATTTGCAGAAAACCATAAGGATGCGGTAGATGCATTCCTTTCCGATTACGCTCAGTCCGTGGACTTTGTGAACAATGATCCCGCTGCCCCTGCTGTCATCGCATCATACGGAATCGTTCCAGAGAAGGCCGCTGAAGCAGCAATACCATATTGCAATATAGTCATGATTGACGGAGAGGAGATGAGAAAGGCCCTTTCATTCTATCTGTCGGTGCTTGAAGTGCAGAATCCGCAATCAGTCGGAGGCAGTGCTCCACTTGAAGATTTCTACTTTATCCAGTAGCACCCTTAAGGGCATTGCGATTGCTTTCTGGATAGCTGTCTGGTGGATGGCTTCCATCATTATAGGGGAGGATCTGTTCCTCCCTTCGCCATGGAGTGTCATCTCACGGCTTCTGATTCTTGTAAGCCATATTCAGTTCTGGCAGTCTCTGGCATTCACGCTATCCAGGATTCTTCTAGGATTCATCATATCCATTGCCGCAGCGCTTGTGATGGCTCTCTTATCGTCCTCAAGCATGGCAGTCAGGATTGTTCTTGACCCCATTGTCAGGATAATGCGTGCCACTCCTGTCGCTTCCATCGTCATACTTGCTCTTGTATGGGTATCCTCCCGGAATCTTTCTGTGCTTATATCATCAATGATGGTCTTTCCAATCGTATATACGAATGTCCTGAAAGGAATTGATGAGATCGACAGGAATCTGATGGAGATGGCCAATGCCTACTGTATAAGGAGAATAAAGCGCTTACGGTATATCTATATCCCATCTGTTCTCCCGTATTTCCTCTCTTCGCTTTCCATCGCGCTCGGGCTTAGCTGGAAGAGCGGTATAGCGGCAGAGGTAATCGCCCTTCCTTCTGGATCCATCGGGGAGAGAGTATATGAGGCAAAGATATACCTCTCAACCCCTGATCTCTTTGCCTGGACCGTGACAGTAATTGTCCTGGCTTTTGCCTTTGAGCGCTTCTTCCTTTTCATTTTCTCGATGCTGGCAAGGAGGATAGCGGGATGAATGCTTTCATAAGAAGGAAGGCCTTTGGAGATGAGGTCATATTCTCAGATGAGCACTATGGGATTCCTGAAGGGAAATGCACTGCGCTCTTAGGACCATCAGGATCGGGGAAGACGACGCTTCTTCGTATTCTTTCAGGCCTCGATCATGACTATGATGGATGCATTGACGATCCGCCATCGCATCCTCTGGTTCTTTTCCAGGAAGACAGGCTTGTGGAAAATATCTCTGTTCTATCAAATATGCTGCTCGTCGCTCCTGACCGCAGGACCGCAATGGAAAGGCTTGAGGAAGCAGGATTGGAGGAGGAGAGGGGGAAGACAGTCTCTGCGCTCTCCGGAGGAATGAAGCGAAAGCTTGCACTTGCCCGCTTCATGCTTCTTGATGGTGATACCCTTTTCCTGGATGAGCCATTCAGGGCTCTTGACGATGACTCAAGGATCGCTGCAGCAGATAGGATTATGCGTTTCAGGCGCGGACGCACAATGCTCTTTATAACCCATGATGAAGAGGATCTTGCGTTATTGGGGACAGACTTCACTATCAGACTGGCCTGATGGTATTATTCAGCTATGGACAATGTACCACAGTGGAATATGACTTCAATCTATCCTTCTCCCTTATCGGATAGGTTTTCTGATGATATAGAGAGGCTTGGAGCGATCGGAAGAGAGCTTAAGGATGCTGCGGGGAAAGCATCTGTCTCCGAACTTATCGCATTGCGTGACAGGGGACTTGCGATAGCGATGAATCTGACATCATATGCATCGGCATTGCTCTCTACGGACACTTCTGATCCAGACTATCTCCGTGCCCTCTCTGCAGCAGAGAAGGCGGAAGCTGAATTCAGCAAGGCAGAGGATGCTTTCATCAGGGCGTTCCCTGACGATGGGCCTGTTCCTGATGGATACGGCTTCATTGCATCTGAACTGAGAGAGGCAAAGCACCATCTGATGAGCGCAGAAGAGGAAGCGCTTGCTGCTGATCTCGCGATATCAGGATCTTCGCTGTGGGAGCATCTTCAGGAACTTCTTGCATCTTCAATCAGTGATGGAACCACACTTGCTTCTCTGAGAGCCCTTGCCATGTCCGGCGACAGGAATGTGAGGAAGAGTGCTTTCGAAAGGGAGATTGCTCTTCTGAAGACTCATGCACCTTCGTTCGCATATGCATTGTCAGGTGTGAAGGGGACTGTGCTGGCTCTTGATGGAAAGCGTGGCTGGAAAAGCCCGCTTGCCAGATCCCTGTTCCAGTCAAGAATCACGGAAAGCACATTCAGCGCGCTCATCAAGGCCATAGAGGAATCGCTTCCTGTATTCCATGAATACTTTGGAATAAAGGCAAGGCTTCTGGGCTTGTCAGATTTCTCTTTCTATGATCTTTTCGCTCCTGTAGGATCCGGCGGCCGCAGCTATTCATTCCAGGAAGCTTCGGATATCGTCGTATCGTCATTTTCCGGTTTCTCCGATGAAATCGGCAGGTTTGCCAGGATGGCTATGGACGCAGGATGGGTTGATGCCCTGATGCATGAAGGAAAGGCGGGCGGTGCGTATGATGCATATTTCCCGCTTTGCGGAGAAAGCCGTGTATTCATGAACTTCGATGGCTCTTATGATAGCGTCCTCACTCTCAGCCATGAGCTGGGCCATGCATATCATGATCATGTGCTCTCTGGCCTCCCTGTATCGCTTTCATCTTATCCGATGACTCTTGCCGAGACTGCATCCACATTCTCCGAGAAGCTTGTCTTCGAGCATATCCTCTCAGAGGAAAAGGGAAAGGAGGAGAGGATAGTCGCTATAGATCAGTTCCTGACTTCTGCAGCACAGACTGTTGTGGACATATATTCAAGATATCTGTTTGAGAAGAGTGCTTTCGAAAGAGCCGGCGATGGCGTTCTGAGTGCCGATGCCTGTTCTGATATGATGCTGGAAGCGCAGTGCAGGGCATATGGGAATGCTCTTTCGGAGAAGCATCCATATATGTGGGCTGTGAAGTCCCATTACTATTCTGCTGATTTCTCCTACTATAACTATCCGTATGCATTCGGAGAGCTCTTTGCGCTTTCCCTTTTCATGAGACGAAAAGAGAATGGATTCCCGCTGGTTTACCGTGAGCTTCTTATGAATACCGGAAGAATGAGAGCAGAGGATGCTGCATCTTCCATCGGCATGGATATATCGAGCAAGGAATTCTGGATGTCAGGTATCAATTTCATCTCATTATACGTAGAGAGGCTTGCTAGATGGCTGTAAAGATTGAGAAGATCGTATCAGATGCATTGGGATTCGCCCATGATGGGGGAAGGGCAATCTTCATCGAAGGGGCTCTGCCTGGGGAGGTTGTCGAATATTCTGTCAGGGAGGAGCACAATGGCTATGCCATGGCTGACTGCACTGCGGTCCTGGAGCCATCTTCGATGCGCCGCTCTCCTGTCTGTCCATATTATGGCGTTTGCGGCGGATGCTCATTCCAGATCGTCGATGAGAAGGACAGCGCTGCATTGAAGGAGGAGATAGTCAAGGATAACCTCAGGCGTATTGCGGGCATTGAGGATCTTCCTGTATTCATTCCGCCGGTCTATGGAGCTTTCAGCGGCTATCGTCACAGAGCCCGTTTCCATGTTGACCTGAGAAGCAGGAACTGGGGATTTCTTGCAAAGTGTTCATCTTCGATAGTCCATACAGAGTATTGCCCTATGCTTACAGAAAGGCTTTCCGGTCTTCTTTGTGAGGGGAATAAGCTCTTTGAAGAAGGAAGGGCGGCAATGTTCCGCGGTGAGATCGACAGAGATACGGGAATTGCTGAGGTAAGAGCATTCGATGGGGATGATGAAGTGACATTCTCAGACAGATCTGTCACTATGACAGTCGGTGGCATAAGGTATTTTGTGGCTGGAGATGTTTTCTTCCAATCCAATCCATCGCTTCTGCCCGCGCTTTTTGATTTCGTCCGGGAGAATGCTGTTGGAAGCACGATAATGGATCTATATAGCGGCGTCGGGACATTCTCTGCGCTTTTTGAAGGCAGTGGGAGGACTGTATATGCCGTTGAGCGGGATAAGCGCTGCCTTACGCTCTCAAGGAAGAATGCCCCATCAGCGCATTCCTTTGCATCTGATGCTCTTTCATGGGGAAGGAAGTGCGGCAAGCGGGCTGATACAGTCATCGTTGATCCTCCGCGCACAGGGCTGGGAAAAGATACATGCTCTCTCATCTCTTCATGGAGGCCGGAAAGAATAATATATATATCATGCAATTCCGTTACAGCAGCACGGGACCTGAAATGCATTGAGGGCTATGGGGTATCAAAGGCCCAGGTCTTTGATTTCTATCCCGGATCGGGGCATGAGGAGAGTGCGTATCTTCTTGAGAGGAGGAAGGGCTTATGAGAATTCCTTATCAGGTAATGAAAGAGACATTCAGGGATATCCTCCAGAGACATGGATTTGACAGTGAGGGTGCAGAGATAGCATCTTCCATCTTTGCCGATAACAGCCTTGATGGTGTATATACCCATGGTCTGAACCGCTTTCCCCGTATCATCAGGGATGTCGATGATGGTGCTATAGATCCCAAGGCAAAGGCTGAGAATATAGAGAGTCTTGGAGCATTCGAACGCTGGAATGGGCATCGCGGATTCGGTCCTGTGAATGCGGCGATTGCGATTGACAGGGCAATGGAGCTTGCATCGCAGTATATGGTTGGGGTTGTCGCACTGGCAGACAATAACCACTGGCTCAGAGGCGGTACATATGGATTAAGGGCAGCTATGAAAGGCTATGCATCCATATGCTGGACAAATACAATAGGCAATCTCCCTCCTTGGGGAGGAAAGGAGCCTCGGCTTGGCAATAATCCGCTTGTCATTGCGCTTCCAAGGGAAAATGGAGTGCATTTCGTTCTCGATATAGCGATGTCCCAGTTCTCTTACGGCAAGCTGGAGCTATACAGGCTCAATGGCAGCCGTCTGCCTTTCCCCGGCGGATACGATGAGAATGGAGAGCTTACCTATGATCCAGCGGCAGTTGAGAAGACACGCCGCAGCCTTCCTATAGGATTTCATAAGGGCAGCGGGCTTTCGCTTGCGCTTGATCTTCTGGGTTCTGTCCTCTCCAGAGGCAATACCGTTGGTGATATCTCAGCCCAGGGGCACGAATCCGGTCTGACGCAGGTGATGGTCGCATTCAGTCCTTCTCTGATCGGGGATGAAGGGGAGGCGATTGTTTCCAGGATAATCGAATATACAGAGTCATCCCTCCCTGCAGAAGAGGGAGGAAAGATATATTATCCGGGAGAGCACTCCTATAGAGTACGCCAGGATAACCTCAGAAACGGAATCCCTGTGATTGACGAAGTATGGGAGAAGGTTATCAGGCTCTAGCACATCGCTGTGTATAGGTCCATTATCCTCATTGAATCAATGAACTTCTCCAGATCGGCCTCTTCCTCTGTCATGAAAACGATATTCTTCTCAGCAGAGGGCCGTACCGATATCAGATTATCTGAGAAGACTCCACGTATCGGACCGGAATCGATGACAACGTAGAATGCAGGTTTCTCTGCAGTCAGCTTTATCGATATCGACCGGGGGCCTGTCTTCCTGCATTCGGCTTTCAGGTGCGGATCCTGGAGCTTGAGCCTGGATGGGATATCAAGAAGGATATTCCGTTCGCGGAGGGAGTTCTTCGTAGAGAGCTTTGCATAGCAGAAATACTCATTGCGCATTATCCTGCCAAGCTCTATTTCATCAAAAAGCCTTGCCTCCATGCTTCTAAGCACCGCAGAGTACTCCCTCGCATCCTTCTTGCCGCCATGGAAATCACGGATCTTGACTGAAAGCTCTATCTTCTCATCCTTTTCACCGCTGTTGATTGCATAGATCTTCAGCTTGGATCCTTCAATTGCCATAAGCGGGCAAAGCGGAGCATATAGGAGTCTTGCTGCATAATGCAGTATCTTCCAGCTTCCATCCGATGCCAGCGATGAGCCGGATATTATCCTGCTGTCACGGAGTATCCCGATGGATGCTCCCTTTGATTCTCCTGTTCTTATGCGCTCGGTGGTAACGGCATTTATGGCATCAAAGGCCGATCTGAGCTGGGTAAGATAGATAAGCCTGTCAAATGACGAAGGTCTGAGGAAAAGCTTCTCTATGCCGAATAATGTCTTCTTTCCGCTTCCATCGGAACTGAGGCTTTCCATGCACTTCTTCTTATCCTCTTCACAGGAAAACAGATGAGCGGGCTGGATCGCCGGGGAAATGTCCGGATGATGGATATTGATCCCATTCCTGACAGCTGAGGGATGGTACGGGTTCTCTGCCGGGCCCAGTATCATTATCCCGAGCCTGTCCGCCGCTGCATACAGCTTTTCTGATGGATTATCAGCAATGAGTGCATTCATGTTGGCATCAGCGGCGCTTTTCACTGTTCTTTCTGCATCATCAGTGTCATTCCAGTATGCTGCTTTTATGTATATCCTGCTTCCATTGACTGAAAGCCAGCCATTTTCCCAGCATGTCCTTGCAAAACCGATGACAGCGTTCCCTACCCATGGGCCGATTTTCATTGAGCAAGGGTATATATGCGGATAGCCATAGCCCTTCGGGTACCACAGTTCGACATTCTCCGGGAAGACTGTCAGCGATATCCTCTGCCTTCCTTTTCCAAGTCTTGCGGTCCGGACTGTGCTTTCGTTGTGTATCTCGCCCTCGATGCTGAATTCCCCATCTTCTGCTATATCCGCATCAGCTTCCATCCTTACAGCCCATCTGCCATCTATTTCGCAGGGTATCGCCTTGAATGATATTGCCTTTATGGAATTATCCTCTGCCATTGTTCCTCCGGATTTCTTATGATTATATCATATGACTTGGCCGCCGGATGTGATAACATTATTCCATGCGCGATGGATTTGTTAAGGTTGCGGCAGCCTCTCCCGATCTGAGGCCTGCAGATCCGGCTTTCAATGCCGAAGGTATCATAGAGCTATCACGGAAGGCCTATGATGATGGTGCTTTGATCATACTCTTCCCGGAGCTGTCCATAACCGGGTACACATCTGCTGACCTGTTTTTGCAGAAATCCCTCAGAGAAGCCTCATTCAAGGCCCTTGAACGGATTCTTTCTGAGACTGCGGACATGGAGGCGCTCATCGTTGCAGGTTTTCCATATGAATGGAATGGAAAGCTTTACAACACTGCTCTTGCAATATACAGAGGCAGGGTTGTCGCGATAATACCTAAGAAGAATATCCCTATGTACAGTGAATTCTATGAGGGCAGATGGTTTACCCCTGCTCCGGAGAGAAATGAGATGGTAGAGTTCATGGGCTCATCCATCCCCTTCGGAAGATTCACTGTACTGCGGTTTGAGAATCCATCGACTCTTCTTGCCGGATGCGAGATCTGCGAAGATCTGTGGGTCCCTGACAGTCCGTCTGTGGGCCTGGCCAAGGCGGGGGCGACAATAATACTCAATCCTTCAGCCTCCGATGAGATAATAGGCAAGGAGGAGTACCGGAGAAACCTTGTATTGATGCAGTCTGCCAAGCTGGCGGCAGGATATGTCTATGCAGATGCATCATCAGGGGAGAGTACCACGGATATGGTATTCACAGGTAGCAACATAATTGCCGAGAATGGTACTGTGCTTGCATCCTCCTCCTTCTCCTCTGGCTCGTATATCATCTCGGAAATCGATACAGATAGGCTGGTATCCGAACGGATGAGGATGAATACGTTCACATTGTCCACAGAGGGGTTCTATTATGTGGATATACCGAACAATGAGAGACCTTGCACCATAACCCGGCATATTGCAATGCATCCTTTTGTCCCTTCCGATGATAGGGAAAGGGACGAAAGGTGCCGGAAGATACTTATGCTGCAGGCTACGGGCCTTATGCGCCGTATTGAGGCATCGCATTCACGTAAAGCAGTGATAGGGCTCTCCGGAGGTCTTGATTCAACGCTTGCCCTTCTTGTCACATCCCGTGCATTCGAGATGCTTGGAAGGCCCCAGACTGATATAATTTCCGTTACGATGCCGTGCTTCGGAACGACAAATAGGACGAAAAGCAATGCCGAGCTGCTTGCGAGGGCATTGGGAACCACTTTCATGGAAATAGATATCAGAGAGAGCGTTCTTTCCCATTTCAGGGATATAGGCCAGGCAGAGGATGACCATAGCGTAACCTATGAGAATGCCCAGGCAAGGGAACGGACTCAGGTTCTTATGGATATAGCGAATAAAACAGGCGGCATGGTGATCGGAACAGGGGATCTTTCAGAGCTGGCCCTGGGCTGGGCTACATACAATGGAGACCATATGAGCATGTATGGTGTGAATGCATCGGTTCCAAAGACTCTTGTCCGCTATCTTGTCCGCTATGCTGCGGATACATCGGACAACGGTTCGTCACCTGTCCTTTATGATATCCTCGCAACACCGGTATCTCCGGAGCTGCTTCCTGCAGAGGATGGTGAGATATCGCAGAGAACCGAGGACATAGTGGGACCGTATGAGCTCCATGATTTCTTCCTGTACTATATGGTACGCTTCGGATTCTCTCCCAGGAAGATCTTCAGGCTTGCATCGATTGCATTCGACGGCGTATACGATAAAGCAGTCATAAAGAAATGGCTTGCGGCTTTTGTCAGACGTTTTTTCAGCCAGCAGTTCAAAAGAAGCTGTCTTCCGGATGGGCCTAAGGTAGGAACCGTAACGCTTTCTCCCCGCTCTGACTGGAGAATGCCATCAGATGCATCGGCTTCTCTGTGGACAGCTGAGGCAGAGGCCTTACAGATATAGGCTATTTGGAGTATTATGGCAGCATGGCAATCAGAAAATACATCGGTGGCTTTATTGGGATTTTCTTTCTTTCAATAGCTGTGTACTTCATAATATTCTTCTTCGTCCCAGAGGTCTCAATGAAGTTCTTCGGCATTGCCTTCAGCCAGGATCAGGTTATAGAGAGCGCTATCGATACTCTTCCTGTGTCTGAAGATATAAAGGCAGAGCTCTCTGATAATGTGCCTGCTCTTATCGATGCTGCAGGAGATAACGCAGGCAGGCTCTGGTCCCTGATCACATCTGAAGAGGGGCTGCAGAAGATTGAGGATGCAGCGTCCAGTGCGGTATCAGACACGGAAACGTTCATAGAAGCATTCCTTGAGGAGCTTCAGGAGGGTTGATGAGGATAGTATTCCTCGGAACAGGTACCAGCCATGGTGTTCCGGTCATAGGATGCAGCTGCAGTGTCTGCTGTTCTCCAGATCCAAGGGATAAGCGCATGCGTTCATCGATTCTCATAGAGAGCGGGAGATCATCCTGTGTAATCGATACCGGATGCGAATTCAGGATGCAGGCGCTCAGGGCAGGGATAACCCATCTTGATGGGGTGCTGTATACCCATTCCCATGCAGATCATCTTATGGGACTTGACGATCTTCGTGTCTTCTCGTCAGATGGCCGGTTCCCTGTATACGGACTTAAAAGCACTCTGGATAAGGTGAAAAGGATTTTCCCTTATGCATTTGCGTCCCTGCCGTATAAAGGAGCTCCCCAGCTTGAAGCTGTTGAGATAGAGGAGGGGGAAAGCTTTTCAGTAGGCGATATCCCTTTTACGCTTATACCTGTGATGCATGGCATGATGAGGATTGCAGGATACAGATCCGGCAGCTTTGCATACCTTACTGATGTTTCCGATATCATATGGGAAGAGAACAGCAGGAGGCTTTCCGGAATACGCACTCTTATCATCGGAGCTCTCAGGGATAGACCGCACTGGAGCCATTTCACATTCGAGGAAGCAGTCAAGGCTGCCAGAGTGATAGGGGCTGAGAAGGTATATTTCACCCATATCAATCACGAAACAGGCTATAGTGATATCCAGAGACGGTTTGCTCCATATGCAGAGAGTGCATATGATGGACTGGAAATCGAGGTGTCTGATGAAAACTGATGCAAAGCTTTACATCATTGATGGTTATTCTGTTATATACAGAAATTATTTTGCGCATATGTCCAATCCGCTGACAGCCCCTGACGGGACGAATATCAGTGCGTATTTCGGCTTCTTCTCGACTCTTTTATCCCTCATGGGGTCACAGAATGCCGATTACATCGCTGTTGTGATGGATGAAAGAAAGCCTACGTTCCGTCATGAGATGTACCCTGAATACAAGGCGAACCGTGATAAGGCTCCGGAGGATCTCCATGCACAGGTCCCGATGATCAGAAGCACTTTATGCAAGATGGGAGTTCCTGTGGTGTCGAGGGAAGGTTATGAGGCAGATGATATGATTGCTTCCCTTGTTACGCTTGCCGCAGAAGAGGGGATGCATTCTGTGATGGTGACTGCTGATAAGGATCTTATGCAGCTGGTATCGCCTGCAGTTTCGGCCCTCAGACCGCCTCAGAAGGGGGGTAAGGAATACAGACTCTATGATGTGGAGGAGGTCAGGAAGGAATATGGCGTCAGACCTGATCAGATAGTGGATTATCTCACGATAATAGGCGATAAGGCTGACAACATCCCCGGCATAAAGGGACTTGGTGAGAAGGGTGCGGTGAAGCTTCTTTCAGAGTACGAGACCCTTGATGGCATATATCGTCATCTTGATATGCTCCCCGCGGGTACGCGCAAGAAGCTTGAGGAGGGGAAAAGCGATGCCGAGCTCTCAAAGAAGCTCATTGTGCTGTGCAGGGATGCGCTTCCTGATGATTTCAGTTTCTCATCAATCAGCACAGAGAGCATCGATACAGCAGCCGCTGCTCCTGATTTCGAGCATTATGGCTGCAGAACGCTTCTTAAGAGGATAAAGCAGGACCCATCCATGCATCCTTCTGTATCAGATGATTCCATTCCGGAGGACAGAAAGGGCAAGTACAGTGCCGTCACAGATATCGATGAGGTGAAAGCCTTATTTGCCGAGGCTGAGGAGAAAGGGGGGATCATAGCTCTCGATACAGAGACTACAGGACTTGAGGAAGATGCTTCAATAGTAGGTTTCTCATTCTCATTTGAAGAGGGAATCGCATATTATGTCCCGCTTGTGGCCGGCGGCAGGGAATATCTTTCAGAAGAGAGCGTCAGATTGCTTTTCGATGAATTCCTGGCAACAGGACGGCTTGCTGTCATAAACCAGAATATCAAATACGACCTGAAGACAATCTGGAATCTCGGATCTGATATCAAGCGCATCCATTTCGATACGATGATCGCTGCCTGGCTCCTTGATTCGAATGCCAACGTCTATAATCTCGATGAGCTCGCTTCAAGATATCTGGCGCATCAGACAATCCGGTATGAGGATGTGGTTGAGAATGGGCAGCCGTTCTCCTCTGTCCCGCTTGAGAAAGCCACTGAATATGCTGCAGAGGATAGCGATATGGCTTACAGGCTGTATCTCATGCTCTATCCGAAACTTGATGAGCGCGCGCTTCTGACGGTGCTGAACGAGTATGAGCTTCCTTTGATACGCATACTTGCAGGAATGGAGAGAAGGGGAATCCATCTTTCTGAGGAGAGGATAAACGCGCTTGACAAGGAATGCGGCAGCCGCATCAGCAGCCTTGTATCGGAAATCTACAGGATTGCAGGGCATGAATTCAATCTCAACAGTACCAGACAGCTATCTAAGGTTCTGTTTGAAGAGCTTTCCCTTCCAGCTGGCAAGAAGACACAGTATGGATACTCTACCGATACAGCTACGCTTGAAGGTCTGAGGAATGCCGGAGGGAAACTCATAGAATACATCCTTGAATACAGGCAGCTTTCAAAGCTTATGAGCACATATATCGATGTGCTTCCATCGATGAGGGATGGAAACGGAAGAATCCATACATCATTCCTGCAGACCGGGACTGCGACAGGGCGTCTCTCTTCCAGGAATCCCAATCTGCAGAATATCCCGGTACGTACGGATGAAGGCAGGATGATCAGGAGCGCCTTCACTCCTGATCATGGCTTTGTCTTCCTCTCGGCGGATTACTCCCAGATAGAGCTTGTCGTCCTCGCGCATATGAGCGGTGATGAAGGACTTAGGAAAGCGTTCATAAGCGGTACCGATGTCCATAAATACACCGCTTCAATGATTTTCTCGAAGAGCGTTGACGATGTCGATGCCAGAGAACGCAGGATTGCGAAGACAATAAACTTCGGCATAATGTACGGGATGTCGGCATTCAGGCTCTCCAATGAGCTTGGAATTTCCAGAAGTGAGGCTTCTGAATTCATAAAGAAGTATTTTGACCGATATTCGGGGGTCCGCGCATTCGTGGATCAGGTCAATGCCTATGCTGCTGAGCATGGATCTGTCAGGACGGCAGGAGGACATGTAAGGGAGGTGCTCGGAATCAGAAGCTCGAACAAAGTGGAGAAGGCCGGCGCTGAGCGTGTTGCTGTCAATACTGTGATACAGGGTACGGCGGCAGAGATAATGAAGAGAGCCATGATTGAGATAGACAGGGCAATCGCTGATCTCAGTCTGTGCTCACGGATGCTTCTCCAGGTCCATGACGAGCTTATTTTTGAAGTCCCGGAGGAAGAGAAGGACGTGATGGCGGATCTTGTAAGGAAGAAGATGGAAGGAGCTGCGGTGCTGTCTGTACCCCTCCGCGCATCCCTTGAATTCGGGGCTTCCTGGGGAGATATGCACTGATGATAATCGGATTGACAGGCAGATCATGCGCAGGAAAGGATGCATTCGCTTCCATGCTTCCTTCTGATAGATTCTGCATCATCGATGTCGATAAGCTGGGACATGAAGCTCTTGATATGAACCATGAGGCCCTTCTTGAGGCTTTCGGTCCGTCTATATTCAGGGAAGATGGCTCTGTCGACAGAAAGATCCTGGGGCCGATGGTCTTTTCCGGTCCGGAAAAGCTCAGGGCCCTGGATTCGATAACCCATCCTTGGATGAGAAATAGGGCGCTTGATCTGGCAGAAGAGGCAGGAAAGAAAGGACTTCATGCGGTTATAAATGCGGCACTATTGGAACAGATGGGGTTTGTGCCGTTCTGTGATCTCATCGTTCTTGTTGCTGCTTCATATGAGAAGCGCCTTGAGCGTGCTGTTTTAAGGGACGGTATGAGTGCTGAGGCCTTCCGCGCCCGCTCTGATGCACAGAAGGATATAGGAATGAGCCTGTTTTCATCCGGAAAGCGCGTTGTGACGATAATTAATGATGAGGATGAGGATAATCTTCGTAGGCAGGCTGATTATTTCATCTCTTCTCTCATCTGATTCATTTCCCATCATTGCCTGTCTTTTCTCGACAAGTCGATGAATGCTGTGTTATTCTTTACAAAGAGGCGGAATAATGGGCAGAAAAACGCGTATCATATTGCTTTCGATTACCGCAGTGCTTGCGGTTGTCACATTCATTGCCATGCTGGCTGTAAGACCGGGAACGGAGAGCGAGGTGCTTGATGAAGCCAGAGCTAGACAGCAGGAGCCTCTGCTTTCTGTCGCTGAACCGCTTGAGACCGATGTGCGGACTCTGACGGAAGAGCAGGAGATGGCAGAAAAGGTAAGGGAAATCCTCCTTGCTGACGAGGATTTCATAGCTGCTGTATCGTCCTCGATTGAATCAGTTGTTCCTGAATATGTTTCCGGATGGGTGGAGGGAGAAGAAGCCGCCGCAGTTTTCTCCGGCATACAGGAGCGGGGTGTGGAAGAGGCTGTGAAGCGCATTGTGACCGATGAGAATATCGACAGGATCGCAGAGCTTGTCGCCTCTAAGCTTGGAACTGCCGATTCTGGGGCATTCTCCGATGCGACAGATAGGATTGTATCGATAATCAGTGCATCGCTCGTGATACCTGATCTTCAGAAGAGCGCGATTTCCAATGCAATCATCGCATACTATGAGAACAACAAGGATGTGATAGCCGAGGATGTCATAGAAAGAGCAATCAGTGAGTACTCATCCCTCTCGGCAGAGGACAGGGCAGAGCTGCTCGGAAGCGAGGATATCATTCTGATGCTTTATGATGAATACGGTTCCGCTCTTGCCTATGATGTAATAATGGAGGCAATTGCTGAGTACAGTGTCCTTGGCGACCAGCAGAAGGCAGAGCTTCTTGGAATCGGTGCAATAGCCAATATGCTTTATATGGAGAATCGCGACGCGATCATTGCTGATGTCCTTATGTCAATTCCAGAAGATGAGCCTGTTGATGCAGAGAAGATAGTCCTGGATATATACAGTGAGCATAAAGGTCTTTTCGCTGATGATGTGATCAATGAGGCGATTGCAAGGTATTCGGCTATGGACAGCAGAGAGAGGGCAGAGCTTATCGGAATGGCAGTGATCGCAGGAGATCTCTATCAGGAAAACCGCTCTTTCATCATCGATGATATTTCTGCAGCCATTCTTGCAGCTATTCCTGAAGCCGAGGAGATCGATGCCGAGGCAATAGCAATCCAGCTCTATGATGAATACAGGGATGCTGTAGCGGAAGATGTCATTGCATATTATATTTCGCATTATGGCATTCCTTCTCAGCCAGAGCCCGCATCCTATGAAGAGCCTGAGCCTGCTGTTTCTGAAGAGCCATCCTCTTCAGTAAAGGAAAGCATATCCGCACCTGTATTCTCATCTTCTCCTGCAGTTGCCCCAGGAGCCAGCCAGGAGGATTACAACAGGGCCCGGGAAGAGATGAGGCAGAGAGAGCTTGACCGGCTTTCGGCTTTCATCAACTGATTGGATCCGGGTATTCCCGGGTATCGCCTTCAGGGGTCGTGAATATGTACTCACGGCCCTTTTTTCCTATCAGATGGTTTTCTGTGAGGATCACTTTCCCGCCGCCCTGCGGTAGATCTATCGTATACTGAGGCATTCCAAGACCGGAGAGCTCCATCCTCATCCTGCGCTCTATCTCAAGTCCTTTCCTGATTGGAACCCTCAGGTGCTGTGTTCCCTTCACCAGATCTCCCTGGAAGAGATAGTATGGCTTTATCCTGTTGTACAGAAGCTTGTTTGAGAGCTCGATGAGGATGCCTGCATCATCATTTACATCTTTCAGAAGCACAGTCTGGTTCATTGCTGGAATGCCTAGATCAAGAAATCCCCTGACTGCCCCGATTGCATCCTCCGTAAGCTCAGCAGGATGGTTGAACTGCGTCATGAGATAGTATGGGGCGCCTGTCTGGTGTTCCCTGATTATACCAAAGAGCTTTTTTGTGAAACGCTCTGGATAGACAGCCACGGCTCTTGTGCAGAGCCTGAATATCACATCGGGATTGCTTTCCTTCATTGTTTTTAAGAGGAATGCTATCCTGTCATCGGATAGGGTGAACATGTCACCTCCGGTGAGAAGGACTTCCTTGATCTCTTTATGGCTATTTATGTATTCTGCGGCTTTCTGTATCTCTTCGTCCGTTGCAGGTCCAGTCATGGAACCTGTGAACCGTCTCCGGAAGCAATGCCTGCAATATGAGAAGCACCTGTCGGTGACGAGGAATGCAGCCCTGTTATGATAGCGATGCACAAGGCGGAAAGCAGCTTCATGCCCAGTCTCCTCCTGTGGATCGAGATTGCCGGTATCATCCATATTCTCCAAGGCATCAGGCACGAACTGCCTGCGGATCGCAGGCTCGTGGAGCATTGATGCAATATGGTCCGATATGAGAAGAGGAAGCGATCCTGATCCGCTTTCTCTCCATTCTTTCTCGCTCCCGGAGAGCTCAATCAGCTTTGAGAGCTCCTCAATTGATGTAATAGGCATGCCGATTTTATATCACCAGCGGGTAGAAAGGTGCAAGCGTTCCTTCCTTTCTGCTATACTCAGACCATGCAGAATGAAAAAAAGAAAAGTCTTTCCGGATACTATGCCACAACATTCCTTATCGGCCTCGGTTTCTTCACGATGGGGCTGATGGATCCGCTTTATGATAACTATGTTCCCATGTTTCTTGGGAAATACATAGAATCCTCGGCTCTGGTAGGAGCTGTCATGACGCTGGATAACATTCTGGCAGTGTTCCTTATACCTGTATTCTCAGCATTGTCGGACAGAACGGAGACCCGCATAGGCAGGCGCATGCCATATATCATAACGCTTCTTCCCCTTACTGCTGTATTCTTCGCCCTTGTTCCTTTCTCTGCGCTTGAATCTTTGGTATTTCTCATCATCACGGTATTCCTGCTGAATATCTTCAAGCAGGCTGTCCGCGGTCCTGTCGTTGCATTGATGCCTGATATGGTTCCGGCTGATCTCAGAAGCGAAGCAAATGGGGTTATCAATACGATGGGCGGTCTTGCTACGATCCTCGGCACAGTCGTCCTTGCAAGGCTTATGGATGTTGTTGTAACCGTTCCCGGTTTCGGCCCTGTCGACAAGGTCCTTGCATTCCCTGTCGCATCTGTATTTGTGATTCTTGCCGTAGTGCTGCTCTTCATATTCGTCAAAGAGAGAAAAGGAAATGGCGGAGGGGAAGAGAAAGAGAAAAGAGAACCTGTCATCAAGAGCCTACGGGCAATATTCGGAGAGGGAGACAAGAGCGCATTGTTCATACTCCTTTCGCTGCTTTCATGGTTCATTGCCTATCAGGGAATACTTCCATTCATCGGTATATACACTGTGACCGAGCTCGGGACAAGCGCCGGAACTGCGGCTCTGTCATCTGGCATGGTTGGAATAGCGTATGCAGCATTCGCTGTTCCTTCCGGGCGATTTGCACATAAGCATGGAAGGAAGAGAACGATACGCATGGCCCTTATTGCCATCGTGATCATCCTTCTTCTTGTTTTCCTCCATGGAACAATGACAAAGAGCTTCAATCCCATGTTCCGTCTTGCATCATTCTGGGCGCTTCTGTTCCTTTTCGGGGTATTCTGGGTTACTGTTGTGACGAATTCATTTCCGATGCTGTGGCAGATGGCCGATTATACAACAATGGGAATATATACAGGAGCTTACTATTTCTTCTCGCAGCTTGCATCGATAGTCGCTCCTCCTCTTGCCGGGGGATCAATCGATCTTTTCGGCTATCCGGCTCTTTTCATATTCGGTCTGGTATTCATGCTCATTGCATTCTTCCTTATGGGAAAAGTAACGAAAGGAGAGGCCGAAGACAGAGGATAATTGCCGTCTTTTGCGGTCAGACATCTTTGAAAAGGAAACAGTTGGGTTTATCGAAGAATATCGAGAAGACTCCTTTCCTCTATAGGACGGATATGAATCGTATGATATAATGCAATCAAGATGTTTGCGGGGCAGGAAGTCCCCGCACGTATGTGGAACGCATACGTATTCCGGATGAGCTGATATAAGACTTGAGCGGGGGTCCTGAGCAAGCTGTCGGTGTTGAAACCGGAAGCCCTTTCTTCTTAAGTGAGGGCAGTTCACCATCAATATAGGAGGCAATATGATCATATCAAGGCGCATGACCCGCAATCCTGTGACAGCTACCCCTGAGATGTCTGTAGGGGAAGCTTCTGATCTTATGAAAAGGGAGAAGGTCCACAGACTCCCGGTGCTCGATAAAGACAAGAATCTTGTTGGTGTCATAACAGAGAAGGATGTCCTTCATGCATCCCCATCCCCTGCAACAAGCCTTTCAATCCATGAGATGGCTTATCTTCTGTCCAAGCTCAAGGTGAGGGACCTTATGACAAAGGACGTCGTGACTATCAGCGAGGATACGACTGTCGAAGAGGCTGCACGCCTTATGGTTGACCAGGATCTTTCATGTCTGCCTGTTGTACAGGGCGGGAACAAGCTGGTAGGTATTGTCTCAAAAAGCGATATGTTCCGTATTCTTCTTGAGCTTTTCGGAGCAAGACACTATGGAGTGCGCCTGTCATTCCTTGTTGAGGATAAGCCAGGGACAATTGCCCGTATCAGTGCAGCACTTGCAGATAAAGGCCTTGATATCGTATCCTTTGGTACATTCACCGGAACCGATCCGACAAATGCCATCTGCACAATCAAGGTGCAGGGATGCACAAAGACAGAGCTTCTTGATCTTATGAAGCCGCTTGTCGCAGAGGTTCTGGATATCAGGGAAGCGTAAGGGTGAAAGGAAAGAAGAAGACCAGGGCGGCCGATATAAAGCGCCGCCTTATTGATGATGAGAGAGATCCATCGCCATTTGCAGGTATAAAGCTTGTAGAGAAGAAGGAACCAGAGAAGAAGGCCAAGCCGGCAGTTCCTCTGAAGGCGAAAAAGCCCTCTGAGATTGTGCAGGGCTATAACCCATCATCATCTTTTGCCGATATCCTCTATTCATTTGAGCATACAGGCAATCCCTATTCCATGCCAGCTCCCAAGGGTGGGAGGATTCCTGGCAGGAAGACTGACTTCGGGGCAATACTTGATCAATGGGAAGGAAAGGGCAGAAAGAAATCAAAGCCTTCCCAGACCGAGACAAAGAAAAGTGTTTACAATCCCACCCGTTCCTTTGGCGATATCCTTGATAGCTTCGAGGGAAAGAAGCCGGAGAAGAAGGCCGGGAGCGCAAAGCCGGAAAGAAAAGAAGATACTGCGTCGGAGGTCTCCGATACGCTATTCAGGAAGATGGACGAGGATGACAGAGTCGCATCATCTGTCTCCTGGACAATATTCGGTGGGCGCAATGAGAATTTCACAAGGCCTGATCCTGTAGAGGAGAAGACCGTGGAAAAACCAGAGAAGGACTCCTTTTATGTGCGTAAGAGTCCTGCATACTCTCCTTCCAGGTCATTCTCGGAAATCCTGACAGAGTTCGAGAGTGGCAGGGATAAGCCTTCTGAGAAGAAAGAAGAGCATTGCGATAATCCAGATAAGACTCAGGCCATGCCTATTCCTGAGGATACGCTTTTCAGAAAGCCGGAGGAGGGAGAGGCCAGGGCTGAATGTGCAGCTTGGTCCATCTTCGGAGGAAATGAGCCAAAGCCGAGGAAATCACCAAGCGGGAATACAGTGGATGCCCAGCCCCCTGCTGTAGAAGGAAAACGCATTCCTCAATATAAAGGGAAACGGGAGTTCTCCTCTATTCTTGAGGAATATGGAAATGGCAATGGCGATAAGACATTCGAAGAGTATATCCGCGAAAAGGGTGAGGGTGAAGAGCATAGGTATAGCACCATCACAATCTCAAAGCTGAGGACAATGCCTCCACAGGCTACTCTTGATCTTCATGGTGATACTGTGAAGGAAGCAGAGGCGGAGGTAAGACGTTTCCTGGATGAATGTTCTTCCCATGGACTGAGGAAAGTATCGATAATCACAGGAAAAGGACTCCATAGCGAGGATGGAGTCGGTGTTCTGAGGCAGGCTGTGATAAAAGTGCTTGATGAAAGCGGAGTGGTATCAGAACGTACAAGCGCCCCGCTATCCGCTGGCGGATCAGGAGCGCTCTGGATAATCCTTAAAGCTTAGCGCTCTCTGTAGACGATTCTGCCTTTTGTCAGATCATAAGGGGAGAGTTCAACCTTTACAGTATCACCAGGCACGATCCTGATGTAATGCTTTCTCATCTTCCCCGAGAGGTGTGCAAGTATGACGAGCTTGTTTGTAAGCTCAACGCGGAACATTGTATTTGGAAGTGCTTCCTTTACAACTCCCTCTACTTCAATTGCTTCTTCCTTTGCCATCTTTTCTCCTAAAACCTCCAAAAGTATATGTAGAGCATAATATTATGTCAACAAAAAGAGAAAAGATGAGCAGTCCAGTGCAGGATTGCCGGCAGCAACCTTTTCCTTTCTTTAAGCAAGAGGGTACAGATATCCCTGAAGATTGATAATACCTTCACTGAAAGAAGCCCGCGGATAGATCGGATTAAAGTATGTGGTTCAGGAAATCCTTTGTCCTTTCATTCTTCGGATCTGTGAACATCTCGTCAGGGGAGGAGGATTCGATTACCTCTCCATTATCCATGAAGATGACTTTGTCCGCCGCTGCTTTCGCAAAGCCCATTTCATGTGTGACAAGAAGCATAGTCATTCCTTCCTTTGCCAGATCAAGCATCACATCGAGCACTTCCTTTATCATCTCCGGATCTAGTGCTGATGTCGGTTCATCGAAGAGCATGGCCTTTGGCCTCATTGCCAGAGAGCGTGCGATTGCAACCCTCTGCTGCTGGCCTCCCGAAAGCTGTGTGGGATGGACCCCCGCCTTCTCTTCCAGTCCGACTCTCTTCAGAAGCGTCAAGGCAAGTTCTTCCGCATCCTTTCTTGCCATCCTCCTGACTTTCATCGGTGCCAGTGTGATATTCTCCAGAACAGTCAGGTGAGGGAAAAGATTGAATGACTGGAAGACCATTCCAACCTCTTCCCTGATGCTTCTGATATCTGTAGCGGGATCCGTTACATCGATGCCATCTATAAGGATATGTCCCCCGGTTGCTTTTTCCAGACCATTCACACAACGAAGAAGCGTGGACTTCCCAGATCCGGATGGACCGATGATCACAACGACTTCACCATCATTTACAGTGACAGAGGCATTTCTAACTGCATGAAGCACTCCTGAAGGAGTGTCATAATCCTTTGAAAGATTCTTGATCTCAATCTTAGCCATTCTTATGAAGCCTTTCCTCAAGCAGTCCCACGAGACGTGAGAGCACCAGGGTGATAATCAGATAGATGAGGGCAACAACCAGCATCGTCTCAAGAGAGAGGAATGTACGGGATATGTACATTCTTCCGCAGCGGAGGATATCCTCAAGCGATAGAACAGAGACAAGCGAAGAATCCTTGAGCATTGAAATGAACTCATTGCCAATAGCAGGGAGTATCACTTTGACAGTCTGCGGCAGGATTATATATCTGAACGCCTGCCCCCGTGTCATTCCCAGAGCTGTTGCTGCCTCCATCTGCCCTTTGGGAATTGCCTGAATGCCTGCTCTTACGATCTCTCCCATATACGCTCCAAAGCATATCGAGAGCGATACGATAGCCGCTATCATTCCCTCAACATGGAAAAAACGTCCGACAGCATAGTATATGAAGATGAGCTGGACAAGCAGCGGAATTCCTCTGATCAGCTCGACATAGATGCCGCATATCATATTGATCCAGCGTTTGCTGGAAACAGATCCCAGGCCGGTGAATGTGCCGATGATCACCGCTCCTATTATAGAAAAAACCGTGACCTCAAATGTGACGGGAGCTCCTCTGAGACATGTAATGAAAATCGTTCTGTATGGATCTGGAAAGAAGATGATGAGAACCAGGGAGAGCAGAATTGCCCCGAAGAAGGTCAGCCTCCAGGATGTAAGCACATGCTTCTCTCCTTTCTTCGGTATAAGCACTCCATCTGTCATCTGTATCGTTGCAGGTCCGCTTTTGGGTGCATTCGGATCAACCGATATGGTCTTTTCCCTGATTGCATCAAGTTTTATCTTCTCATTGATTCCGTTATTGTCCGCCATGGATAACCACCGTTTAATTGATTCTGTATAATATTGCAGTTCAAGTCAACCTTAATATGAATATTCATGCATTTCCATGGATGGCATTGCATAAAAAATGCTTCCCGCAGGAAGCATTCAGAGCTGGCATCATCAATCAGATGATGCCCCACTTGGCCTTGAGCTCATCGAACTTGCCATTGTCCATGAGGATCTGGAGTCCTTCGTTTATCTTATCAAGAAGGGCTGTGTTTCCTTTCTTGACACCTATGGCAATCTCCTCAGCTGTGAATGGCTCTCCAGCTACTACCAGCTTATCGCTGTAGTTCGGATTCTTGAGAACGAAGTCTGCAGCAATGAGCGAATCGCAGACTGCACCTTCAAGATTGCCATTGAGAAGATCCTCGATTGCAAGACCTATGTCATCATACCTTCTGATCTCAACAGGGTAGCTTTCAAGAGCGAAATCGCCTGTTGTCCCGATCTGTACGCCGACTTTTGCTCCGTCAGCCAGATTGTCGATTGAACTGATAGTGCCCGCATCCTCTGTCTTCACGATCAGGACCTGTCCCTGATTATTGATGGGCATTGAGAAATCTATGGTTGCCTTTCTTTCCTCTGTCACAGTGACACCGGAAGCAACAGCATCATACTGGCCATTCACAAGACCTGCGAAGATCGTATCCCATGGAATATTCTCTACAACAAATGTTTCTCCGACTGCTTCTCCGATCAAAGGTACAAGCTCGACCTCGAAACCGGTGAGATTGCCACTCTCATCTATGAATTCGAAAGGAGGCCATGTAGCATCCGTGGCGAATACATATTCGGACTTCTCCTCATTGGCACCACCTGCGAAAACCATGAACGGCACCATCAGGACGATAAGAGCAATAAGTGCATATTTTTTCATTTCCAATACCTCTCGTGAGTCATACAGTAGAATTTATGCATATTTCTGTCAACAGAAAGCTGCAAAAACTGCATGAATATGCAAAAATGCGATAGCATTCGGCCGGGAAAGATGGAACAAGTAAAGCTGGAACTGCATCATAATGCTTGTATGGAGATCGGTTTTCAATATCAAGCATACATGATAATGGTCTGCCGGCAGGGCTTTGCAGTCCGTTCTTGAAAGCAGATTGGAACTCGAGTGAATATAGAGAAGGACTGAGGCAAGGATAGTCGCTGATTCATCATTTCTAGATTCTCATTTACAACAAGCAAATCCAGAGAGTCTTGGATTTTGCAAAACTAAGTAGAAAAAGATAGTGAAGTTTGAATAGCGTATAAGGAAGATGCCATCATGCCACAATGTCGCGTATGTGGCTGCATGATCTCAATCAACGCTTCAGGGAAGGCAAACGGTATAGTCTTCACCAGTAGACAGAAGTACAACTGTATGAGCATGTCATTCGAGGACAGCGGCTCACTTGCCTTCATCGCAGCCATTTTCGAGAACAGCATATTCTAATCCTATCTGATGACTGCCCAGTTAGCATGTTTCCTGAGACTTCTGGATGAATGTGAAGGCCAAAGATACAGCCTATCCACTCAATCAAATTTTTCTTGACTTACCATATATCCCATGTGATACTTGCTTTTGTAGCGCATGTGCTCGAGCACGTTAAAAGGAGCGTCATGACAATGAAAGGATTTATCCAAATACATGGGGGGGGTAAAAGAAGTAAGCCTCTCTGATTTACGACATCGGGAAACTATCAGAGTCGCAACGCTTTTTCTATCGCCCGTTGCAATCATTCTTTGTATTTTCTTTCTATATCCGATTATCTCGTCCTTCACAAACAGTACTTATGAGTGGAATGGAATATCATCCGACAGAAAATTCCTAGGGATTGAGAACTGGAAAAGACTTCTTACTGATCCGGTCTTCTGGCTTTCATTTAAAAACAATGTAACAATCATGGTCCTTTCAATATGTATTCAGTTACCATTGGGCGTTGCATTGGCTACATTCATCGATTTTAATGAGAAAAAACGATTCATCAAATTTTTTAAGGTGCTATGGTTTATTCCATTGCTCATGTCGTCAGTTGCAATTGGATTCTTGTTTACATATGCACTCTCGGCTCAAGGGGGCATGATAAGTGCCATATCAAAGATGCTTGGTGGTGGAAATATTGACCTCTTAGGAAATCCAAAAACAGCATTATATACTGTTATTGGAGTAATCTGCTGGCAATTCACTCCATTTTATATGGTGTATTTCATGGCAGCTTTCTCGAATATACCATATGATCTTTATGAAGCTTCAATAATTGACGGAGCAACTCGATCAATATATTTCCGCAAAATTGCATTCCCTCTTATTGTCCCTTACATCAAGAGTGCCGCAATCATGTCTATGGTTGGTTCGCTTAAGTACTTTGATCTCATATATGTAATGACTGGAGGAGGTCCAGGCACATCGACAGAATTGATGGCTACTTATATGTATCGGCAGTCTTTCCGCAATTTCAGCATGGGATATGGTTCTGCGGTTGCCTGTGGCATGTTCATCCTCGTGTCATCTATGGCATTAGTGACAATGAAGCTTATCAACAGAAAGCAGGAGGCTTGAGAATGATTGAAACAGCAAAGACCAGATGTAAAAGCCGTATATGCTGGACGATAGCATTCATTCTTGCGCTTGCTTATTTGACTATATCGATCCTGCCGTTTTTCTTTATGGTACTGAACTCTTTCAAGGGGCAGTTTGAAATGCTTACGAAAGGAGTTTTTGAACTACCGGATAAATTGGATTTCTCTAATTATAAAGAGATATTGAGTGGCAATTTTGTTGGATTCTTTCTTAATAGTGTCACTGTTCTTATATGTTCATTAGCAATATTGCTATTTATCTCAGCCTGTGCTGCATACCCACTAGCACGCTTCAGATTCAGGTTCGCAGCTCCTATATATAGTGCAATAGTGGCATGCATGTCCATTCCTGTTCATATAACTCTCATACCTATATTCAGGATGTCTCAGACTACTGGTTTGTATGATTCTATCTGGGGACTGATTGGACCATATGTTGCTTTTGCAACACCGATTTCAGTCTTTATGCTTACAGCTTTCATGAAAAGAAGCATACCAAGGGAAATTGAGGAATCTGCTGAAATAGATGGCTGCGGTAAAATCAGGATGTTCTTCTCTATTATACTTCCATTATCTCAGCCAGGATTATCGACTATTGCGATATACAATGGTGTGAATATGTGGAATGAGTTCTCTTTCGCATATACCCTGACCCAATCAGTATCGAGCCGGACACTTCCTTTAGCAATATGGGAATATCAAGGTGAATACACTATGAATACACCCCTGATTATGGCTGTTCTTGTATTGTCGTTGCTCCCAATGCTTGTTTTGTTCATTTTCCTTCAGGATAAGCTTGTAAAGGGTATGACTGCAGGAGCTGTCAAAGGATAAGCACAAAATTGGAGGAGAAAATGTTTACTTATCATGTGTCAAAAACCGGATCTGACTTCAATCCCGGTACAGAGGAAAGGCCATTTAAAACAATTTCAAAGGCAGCGGCAATAGCTGATTTCGGGGATACCGTCATCGTTCACGAAGGTGTATATCGTGAATGGGTAAAACCAATGAATAGCGGATTGCCTTTGCACCGTATTACATATAAGTCCGCTAACGGTGAACATGTTGTTATCAAGGGTTCAGAACGCATCAGCAGTTGGATCAATGACGGGGGTAGCGTCTGGAAGGCTGAGATACCGAATGATATATTCGTGGATGGAAATCCTTTTGCCACTGTATTGAAAGGTGACTGGCTCGTTTTCCCATCAGCTTATGAGGTACATACAGCGGCTGTTTATCTGAATGGAAAGGCTCTATATGAAGCTCCATCTATTGATGAGGTCCGAAAGCCATCATTGAGAACATGGACATTCAATCCTCCTATAACAAAGAGGGAGGAGAGAATCCGTGATATAGATTCCACCATTTATACATGGTTTGCAGTTGTTGAGGATTATAAGACAACGGTATGGGCAAATTTCCAGGGATTTGATCCTAATGCTGAATTGGTTGAGATCAATGTGCGCCCATCAGTTTTCTTCCCTACGCGCACAGGAATCAATTATATAACGGTTGACGGTTTTGAGCTGGCTCAGGCTGCTACATACTGGGCACCTCCTACGGGTGATCAGCCTGGTATTATCGGACCGCATTGGGCAAAAGGCTGGATTATTGAGAACTGTGATATCCATGATTCAAAATGTTCTGCAGTAAGTATCGGAAAGGAAGTTTCCACAGGGGATAATGAGTGCACAAAATATCATAGGAAGCCTGGCTATCATTATCAGATGGAAGTTGTATTCCGCGCTCTTGAAAACGGATGGTCCAAAGAGAAAATCGGAGGGCATATCATCCGGAATAACCGTATTCATGACAATGGGCAGAACGGTATAGTAGGGCATTTAGGATGTGTTTTCAGTGAGATATATGGGAATGAGATCTGGAATACTGGTATCATGCATGAATTTATCGGTGCAGAGATAGCTGGCATAAAGCTCCATGCTGCATTGGATGTTCAGATCAGGAATAATTTTATCCATGACTCAATATTAGGCATCTGGCTTGATTGGCAGACACAAGGTACCCGTGTATCAAGGAATGTCTTCCTGGATAATGATCGCGACATATATATTGAAGTATCACATGGACCATATATTCTTGATAACAATATATTTGGATCTGAGTACAATTTTGATAATTTCTCACAGGGTGGTGCAATCATCAACAACCTTATGTGTGGAACAATGAAGAGGGAAGCTGTTCTTAACAGATCTACTCCATATCATTTTGCTCATTCAACAAAGGTTGCTGGAACATCATTTGTTTATAGTGGGGATGATAGGATCTATCAGAATATATATATTGGTGGAGCTCCTAAATATCATCCGAATTGTAAGTCCGGAACAATTGACTACAATGGATGCCCCTCATCGATGGAGGAGTATAAGAAGATTGTAGTAGCAACAGGAAACGGTGATCACAATATGTATCTGACGCTGAAAGATCCTGTGTATATTGGGAATAATGGTTATTTCAATGGAGCTAAGAATTATGATAAGGAGACTGATCCGTTTGTATCAGACTTCAACCCTGATGTCAGATTTATCAGTGAGGGTAATCAGCTTTATATAGAATTTGATGCCAATGAGCAATTGATATCCAAGCAGACAGATATCATACGCTCCTGGAGTTTTGAGCCGCCTCGTATTACAGAATGCAGATTCGATACACCTTCTGGCGATGAGATTATTTTTGATTGGGATATCAATGGAAATCAAAGATCGGAATCAAGTCCAATAGGACCTTTCGCATCGCTTGTCAAGGGACATAACAGGATAAAAATATGGGGCTAGTGCAGCAGTTCTCATTATCAAAAGGAAATATCCAGTCCGCTATTAGCTGATATGGATAAAAATAAAAAGGAGAGAGATATGAAAAAGGTTCTTACATTGCTGATGTTGATTCTTGTAACTACGACAATGCTTTTTTCCGGAGGATCTGCAGAAACATCATCAGATGGGACAGAGGCTGGAGGTACAGTCGTCTATTGGAATAAGGAGACATCTAGTCCAACCAAGGATGTTGTTGAGAGTGCTATAAGACAGTATAACGAAGCCCCAGTTAATGGTTATAAGATTGAGAATGTTGCTACTGTAAGTAATAAATATAAGGAAAAGCTGGTTATTGCAATGAGTTCAGGACAGGCTCCAGACGTATATTCGAACTGGTCAGGCGGACCGCTGTTTGAATATGTAGATTCAGGTTTTGCTCAGCCTCTTGATGATTTGTTTGCAAATTCACCAATCAGTGAGATAGTGGCTCCTGCGGGAATAGCACAGGCAACATATAATGATCATATATATGCCATTCCGTATAATAATCTTTCTATTGCTGGAATATTCTATAATAAGGATATTTTCGCAAAGTATGGACTGGAAGAGCCAAAGACACTTACAGATCTTGAGAATATCTGTGATACGCTGAAAGCTAATGGAATAATACCATTTGCACTTGGAAATAGAGAAAAATGGCCAGGTCTGATGCATTATATCTGTCTCGCTATCAGGTTCGGAGGAGTTGAACCATTTACAAATGCTGTAAACGGTACCGGTTCATTTGAGGATGAATCTTTCATCAAGGCTGGTGAGATAATCCAGGATTGGATTAGGAAGGGATACTTCCCTGAAGGAGTCAATTCTCTCAGTGAGGATAATGGGCAGGCTAAGCAGCTGATTTATCAGGAAGCTGCTGGAATGCTGCTGGGTGGATCCTGGTATGCTGGTACATTCAAGGCTGACAGTGAGGAGTTCTATGAGTCAAAGATAGGCTGGTTCCCGTTCCCTGAGATTGAAGGAACAGGTATTGATCCAAAGATCCAGGCTGGAACAGTTGGAGATCAGTTCCTGACAATAAATGCATCTGTTACAGGGGATAAACTTGAGGCTGCATGGGCTCTTGTCGAAGCACATTTGTCTCAGGAGACCATTGATCTCGGCCTTTCCCTCAGCAGGATCCCACCGATAAAAGATGTTGATAAAATGCTGACGGATCCACTTCTTCAGAAAATAGCAAGAGTGACTTTGGATGCTCCAGTTATTCAGCTTTGGTATGATCAGTATCTTCCGCCTGCAGTAGCCCAGGTATTCCTGGATGTCAACCAGGAGGTCTTTGGTTTGACGAAGACTCCTCAGGAGGCCCAGGCAGAGATTCAGGCGGCAATGGCTGAATATAATGCTAACAGGAATATCAATTAAATAACGTATTGTGGGACCGTCGCAGAACAGAATGCGGCGGTCTTATGCTATCTATGTGCAGCTATGCAGTTTCATGTGTTCTGATATGAAAAACTCCAGAACTCACATGCTCTTCTTGGCAATCCCTATCTTTCATGCCTCATCCTTCATCCTTCCGTGAAGAACCTGATTACTTGGAGAGCACTCTCAAGGTAAGAAGGAATATCATGTGAAAAAGCAGATAATGAAATGATTTCAGATTAATTGCTGATATGCAATGGGAATTCAGGGAGGAGCAATATTATAGGGCTGTTTGCACAGCCCCATTCTTATCATGCAGCGGCATTCTCCAAAGGTTTTATCTTTGTCCTGTATATATGGATATAGAACAGGATGGAAAGGGTAAGGCCTACAGCTTCTGCTATCGTGAATGCAAACCAGACATTGTTCAGCACTCCTGTCATTGAAAGAAGCTTCGATACCGGGAGAAGGATCGCAAGCTGTCTTACAATCGAAACGATCATCGATGCATATCCTACACCAGTTGCCTGGAATGCCGACGTGAGGCTTATGGAGACAGCTGCAGGAATGAAGCAGATCGAGATGATGCGAAGCGCAGGTCTTCCTATCTCAAGCATCTCCTGGGATGCAGCGAAGAAGGAGAGCAGGACATCCGGAAGAATCTGGAATATTGCGAAACCGACGACCATTATGCAGAGTGCGATTAGACCTCCTATCTTCACCGTTCTTGTCATTCTCTTCTTGTTCCTTGCACCATAGTTGTATGCGATTATAGGTATCATACCGCTCTGGAGGCCGAATACAGGCATGAATACGAATGACTGAAGCTTGAAGTATACTCCGAATACAGATACAGCAGTCGTGCTGAATGCAATCAGGATTGAGTTCAGGGTACTGACCATTATCGTTCCGACACTGTTCATTATTATCGTAGGAACACCGACGGCGTAGATTTCCTTTATCACCCTAAAGGAAGGACGGAAGTTCCTGGAGAGATGGAGAGACACATATTTGTTCTTCTGGACGAAGTACAGGGCAAGCACCATGGATACGATCTGGCCGATTACCGTTGCGATTGCCGCTCCTGCCACACCCATATTGAATGCAAAGATGAACACCGGATCCAGAATGATATTCGTTATAGCACCTGCTGTCTGAGTGATCATAGGATGGATTGAATCCCCTGTGGCCTGCATGATGCGCTCTGCTGTTATGTCAATGAATATGCCGAATGAGAATACAAGGCAGATCCAGCTGTATTGTGCGGACATTTCCAGAAGCAGAGGATCATCGGTATACATGGAAAGAAACGGACGTGTTCCGAATATACCGAACATGGCAAAAAGAAACCATGTGGCGACAGCAAGGAAGATTCCTGTATCAGCGACTTTCTCCGCCTCGGCAGTATTTCCTTCCCCAAGTTTTCTTGCCAGATAGGAATTGACGCCTACTGCTGTACCGACGCTGAATGCTATCATGAGATTCTGAAGAGGGAACGCCAGGGAGACCGCTGTCAGAGCAAGTTCCGAGACCCGTGATACGAATATGCTGTCTACGACATTGTATAGAGCCTGTACCAGCATTGAGAGCATCAGCGGAAGCGATATTTTCATAATAAGCTTCCCGATAGGTTCATATCCCATAATGTTCTGCTTGATTTCTTTATCCATAGCTCCTTTATATTTAAAAGAAAAATTAATTGCAACAACGTTTCATTTTGCTGTACTTGAATATCGGCGCTGATTCTAAATAAAATCAGCCCGGAGGCCTTACAGATGATAGTATGCAAATTCGGAGGAAGCAGTCTTGCTGATGCTTCCCAGATGAAGAAGGTCAAGGCGATTCTGGATAGCAACCCTGAGAGGATCGCAGTGGTAGTCTCGGCTCCTGGAAAGAGAAGCAAGGATGATGAGAAGGTCACCGATCTTCTTTACAGATGCAATTCGCTTGTCCAGAAGGGGCAGTCCTGCCGTCCTGTGTTCAATGAGATCGTAAAACGCTTCAGCAGCATAGCGACAGAGCTCAGACTTGATGGGAAAGAGCTTTCAGAGATGCTTGATGATATAAGGGTATCGATAGATGCAGGCCATGGTGCTGATTATGCAGCATCCAGAGGAGAATTCCTTTCTGCTTATATCATGGCAAAGTACCTTGGCTGGGAGATGATTGATGCTTCTGACGTGATAGTCATCAATTCCGATTCTACAGTCAATGAAGCTACATATCAGAAGCTTGCTGAAAGGATTGAGAGTGGAAAGCGCTATGTCATCCCCGGATTCTATGGGGAGACGGAGCAGGGTATGCTGAAGACATTCTCCCGCGGCGGATCTGATATCACAGGCGCGATAATCGCAAGAGCGCTGAATGCTGATCTCTATGAGAACTGGACAGATGTTTCCGGGATTTACAGGGCTGATCCGAGGATTGTGGAGAATGCTTCCGTGATTCCATCGATGTCATATAAGGAAGTAAGGGAGCTTTCCGATGTTGGGGCTTCCGTATTCCACGAGGAAGCTATTGCGCCGATTTATCATACCGGCATCCCGATCAATGTGCGGAATACGAACAAGCCAGATGATCAGGGAACGATGATCCTCCCCCAGTCAGAGACCAGAGGAGTTTCCGGTATCTCTGCCCGCAAAGGACTTTCCCGCATAAGCCTTCGAAAGCTCATGCTGTTCAAGAAGTCAGGTATGCGCCATTCGCTTCTGACGATGCTGCATATCTTCGGCATCAGGCCATGCTTCTCCCTATTCGGCATCGATTCGATAGTATGGTTTTTCGAGACAAAGCAGGCTTCAGAGAGCGTATGCCAGGCAATGTGCGATCGTCTTCTGAAGGATTTCGGACTTGATATGATAACGGTTGACCATGGCTATGCGATTGTAGGCATTGCAGGAAATGGTATGGATGAGGCAGTCACCGCTGCCGAGGCTGTGCTGGCTCTGAAGGATGCAGGCATCGAAGCTTCTTCAATCAATTCCGGTGCTTCAGATACGACAGTGCTGATAGCAGTAGGAGAGAATCAGGCGGATGAGGCTGTAAAGGCAATTTACAGCAGATTCTTCAGTTGATCATCAGATAATGGCTGATAAATCCCTGGGTTCCAGGGATTTAGTTAATAGAAAAACTGCCGCATTCCTGCGGCAGTCCTGATTCGATCAGATCCTTAGCGGATTGTAAGCTCTGTGTCGAGGTCGAAGAACTTTGCCTTCTCCATGTTGACGATGAGCGCAACCTTCTCATCCGGCTGAGGAATGACGGTCGGATCGATCTTTCCGACAACCTTTGCCTTGGATGTGGATACATATACCTGAGTCTCTGAACCAAGAGGCTCAACAACAGATACATGACCATTGATTGTCTTTCCGTCGATAGGAGTATGTGAGAACTCGACATCCTCTGGTCTGATACCGAATGTGACATCCTTTCCGATATAAGGCTGGAGGAACTTAGCCTGTGCAGGAGTTACCTCAAGGCGGAATGTGCCTTCATCTGCATAGACCTTGTCTCCTTCCTTCTTGATTGTAGTCACAAGGAAGTTCATGGGTGGGGAACCGATGAATCCAGCAACAAACTTGTTGTCTGGCTCATTGTAGAGCTCCATTGGTCCACCGATCTGCTGGATGACGCCAAGCTTCATGACGACGATCTTGTCAGCCATTGTAAGAGCCTCAACCTGATCGTGAGTAACGTAGATCATTGTTGCCTTGAGTCTGTTGTGAAGACCTGAGATCTCAGCTCTCATCTGGACTCTGAGCTTTGCATCGAGGTTCGAGAGAGGCTCATCGAAGAGGAATACCTTTGGCTTTCTGACGATAGCTCTTCCTACAGCAACACGCTGTCTCTGGCCACCGGAGAGTGCCTTCGGCTTTCTGTCGAGAAGGGACTCGATGTCGAGGATCTTCGCAGCTTCCTTAACGCGCTGATCGATCTGATCCTTCGGGAACTTCCTGATCTTAAGACCGAATGCCATGTTGTCATATACGGTCATGTGAGGATAGAGAGCATAGTTCTGGAATACCATTGCTATATCCCTGTCCTTTGGAGGAACGTCGTTCATGAGCTTTCCGTCGATATAGAGCTCACCTGAGGAGATATCCTCAAGGCCAGCTACCATTCTGAGCGTTGTTGACTTACCGCATCCGGAAGGGCCTACGAGAACAACGAATTCCTGATCTTCGATATCGATGTTGACGTTATCTACAGCCTTTACACCGCCATCGTAGATCTTGCAGATATTCTTGAGTACAACTGCAGCCATTCAATTGCTCCTTTGTTTTAACGATACTTCAATGCTAGGGCATGGAATGCGGTGGGTAAAGGAAAATCTTTGCAGAAAACTGATGAAAATCGGTGGAAAACAGCTGGAAAAGCCTTTTTGCTGACTATATAATCAGATTTAGTCAAAAAGAGGAAATATGCCGAAGAAATACACAGAAGAAGAAAGAAAGAATATCCGTTTGTCGCTGATGAAAGCCGGAGGGGAGTGCCTGATGCGCTATGGAGTGCGAAGGACAACCGTTGATGAGCTTGTCCATCTTGCGGATATCCCGAAGGGGACGTTCTATCTTTTCTATCCGCATAAGGAGGGGCTTTTCCTGGATATGATCAAGACCTATCAGGATGATGTCGATGAACTCTATCCATCCCTTCTCGAGGAACTTGATGAGAATCATATAGTCACATCGCTTACGGACGTGTTCACGTGGGTTCTGATGCTTTTTTATGAGCGCGGTCTCTATCGGTTCCTGGATAATGCAGAGCTTGATGTTGTTCTCCGGAAGTATGGCAGTGATATGAAAAAGGATATCGGTAGAAGAATGGAAAGGATGATCCATGATCTTTTCTCATACTTTGCAATAGAGGATGAGGACGATATAAACATGTTCATTGCAGGGTACACTGCTCTGATGTATCTGCTCCTGTCTTATGACAGGCTTCAGGATAAGGAAAAAGCCCTCAGATTCCTCATCCGGGGGCTCGTTCTTCAGATGGTTGAGTGATTACTCCTCACTCTCTCTGTCTTTTTCCTTGTTTTCCTCTTCCTGTTCCTCTTTGGATATCCTTCTGACGATCGCCTCTTCAATCCTTCTATCCTCGATCTTCGTGACGTGGATATCAAGGCCATTTATCCTTACGTTCAGCTCAGTTCCGTCCTCAGGAATCTGTTCCAGTGTAGAGAGAACCATTCCTCCGATAGTATCATAGGCTTCATCTTCCTCGACTGCGATTCCAGTCTCGTCTGAGAAATCACTGAGAGACAGGGTTCCTGAAACCTTCCATGTATTGTCATCGATCTTCTGTATCTCTGCCTCTTCCTGGGGATCGAACTCGTCGTAGATGTTCCCTACGATCTCCTCCAGAAGATCTTCGAGGGTGATTATTCCTACTGTCTGCCCATACTCATCGACAACGATAGCGATATGGGTCTTCTTTGCCTGCATATTGGCAAACAGCTTGTCTGCATGTATTGATTCAGGAACCATATATGCCGGTCTAAGCAGATCCCTGACCTTCTTATGCTCGCTCTCATTCCTGTTGATCAGGAAATCCCTTGCATTGAGGATTCCGAGTATATCGTTTATATCCTCACCATATACAGGGAAACGGGAAAGGCCTGAATCCTTGATGGTGTCGAGGATTTCATACTCGGGGGTATCAACCTGGAACGATACGACATCGGGTTCGCGTGTCATGACATCGGTAACGGAGATATCATTGAACTCGAATACATTCTGTATCCATTCCTTCTCATCCTCCTCGATTGATCCGGACTTTCCTCCTGCATCTACCATAAGACGGATATCATCCTCTGTGACTTCATCGTTCTCACCATTGTCATTCATCCTGATTATCTTCAGGACAAGCTCTGTCGATGATGAGAGAAGCCAGATGACGGGTCTCATTATCTTTGCAAGGATCAGTATCACAGGGGAAGCGAACTTCGCATAGCCATATGGGATATGCTGAGCAATGCGCTTCGGCACGAGCTCTCCGAAGATAAGCGTGAAGAATGAGATGATAAGCGTTGTGAGCACAACTGCTATCGTTCTTAAAACGCTTTCCGGGAGAGTGATTCCCCAGCTCCTGAATATCGGTATGAAGTATCCTGCGATATTATCTGCAGCAAAAGCAGAGCCAAGAAATCCTGCAAGTGTTATTCCGATCTGGATTGTCGACAGGAATGCGGACTGATTCTCCGTGAGCTTGAGAAGCTTCGGGGCCTTCTTGTCGCCATCCTCAGCCATTTTCTCCAGCTTGTTCCTGTTCAAAGATATCACGGCGATCTCTGTGGCCGCGAAGAATGCATTTAAAAGTATAAGTACTACCTGTAATAAAATCTGCTGTAAAAGTGTCACATTTCTCTCCTTTGAATCTGTTTCCTCTTGATGATTGGATTATCAGAGGCGGAGAATGCGGCACCTAAAGCATAAATGCAGAGGATCAGGATCCTGATCCTTCACTATTGTCCTACTACTGCCAGGGCCTTCGTCCAATTTATCTGTTCCTTTGCGCTTCTGCGCTATATCGAATTATCTTCAACTATAAACAAACGAAGAGGCTGTCGTCAATGGCTGGATATAGTGATATCGCAATTATGTCCTGAGGGGAGGGCCTGGACAGAATCCGCACATTCCTTTATCACTTTCCATTTTCCGAGAAGCGCATCAAGTTTCCATGCTGCGTTTGCAGGGGAAGTAGAGGGCAGAAGCACGGGGGGTATCCCTGTCTTGGGATAAGTCAGCTTCATGTACAGGTCGTATGACTTCCGTCCGTTTGTGAAGATCGATCGGATTCCGGCTTTGCTGAGTATAGGAGAAAGATCATTGGGGATGACCTCTGTGATAGAGGAATCATCCGATGCCCTTATAATGCAGGATGCTACAGTATCCCACAGGGCTATATGATTCTCATGCAGGAAGGTCTTTCTTGTCGGTATATCCGGAAGCGGGACTGAGTACAGAGCTTCCATTATCTTCCAGAATCTGTTTCCTTGATGAGCATAGAAAAATCCTTCAGCCCTCGATCGGACAGATGGGAATGATCCAAGAATGAGCACTTTTGACTGATCATCATATTCAGGAGGAATGGGATGCACTGTTCTTTCCGCAATCATCATAAAAGATAATATAGTGCATTGGTGACCTCAAAGATAGGGCTAAGTATTAGTTTTGTTATAATAATAACATAATGTTTTTATTAAAACATATTGACCTTATTCTAACCACTGATTATCATCCAATCATCACTGATATCCAGAGGGGTGATTATATGAGACTCAGAAGATTTGCTTTTACAGTTCTTATGATACTTTCTGTATCCGCAATGCTTCTCGCGGGTGGAAGCAAGGAAGAAGCTGCATCTGCTTCGGGAAATCCTGTCCTGCGCGTGGCTATGGAATGCGGTTATGCACCATACAACTGGACGCAGCCTACAGACGCAAATGGGGCTGTTCCCATTGCTGATTCCAATGATTATGCATATGGCTATGATGTCATGATGGCTAAGCTCATTGCAGAGCGTCTTGGCTATGATCTCCAGATTGTCAAGCTTGACTGGGATTCGCTTGTTCCTGCAGTCCTTTCAGGTACAGTCGACTGTGTGATCGCTGGCCAGTCAATCACTTCTGAAAGGCTTCAGATGGTCGATTTCACAACGCCTTACTACTATGCTTCCATCATCTGTCTTGTAAATGAAGGAAGCGAGTATGAGAATGCTCAGGGGGTAAGTGATCTTGCAGGTGCTACATGCACAAGCCAGCTTGGAACTGTATGGTATGATGTCTGTCTGCCCCAGATTCCTGATGCGAATATACTTCCTGCCCAGGAGAGTGCTCCTGCAATGCTTGTGGCCCTTGCCAGCGGCAGAGTCGATCTTGTCTGCACGGATATGCCTACTGGCCAGGCTGCTCTTATCGCTTATCCGCAGATGAGGCTTCTTGATTTCTCCGGCTCTGATGATGATTTCCAGGTCAGCCAGGAGGAGATCAATATCGGTATCTCAGTAAGAAAGGGCAATACAGAGCTTCTTGATGCTATCAATGGTGTCCTTGCAACCCTGACAGTTGAGGACTTCAACAGAATGATGGATGAAGCGATTTCTGTTCAGCCTCTTGCCCAGTGATCGGAGAAGAGATGACAATCGCTGAAATGAATTTCATACAGAGGATGCTCTATATCCTCGAGCGTTATGGCGGGTCCCTTGCAAAAGGGGCCGCTACTACGATGGCTATCGCATTGATCTGCACGCTTCTTGGCTGTGTCATCGGTTTTGCGGTAGGACTGGTCCAGACAACAGAGCCCCATAAGAAGGATGGCGCTGTGAAGCGAGCCCTCCTGAAGGCTGTGAAGCTTGTACTTACGGCCTATGTCGAGGTCTTCAGAGGAACTCCTATGATGCTTCAGGCAGCTTTCATATATTATGGAGCAAGCCAGCTTTTCGGAATCAATCTCGGTATGTGGAGCGCTGCAATAATCATCGTATCTGTTAATACCGGCGCATATATGGCAGAGACTGTAAGAGGCGGAATCCTTTCTGTTGATCCTGGTCAGAGAGAGGGGGCAAGAGCTATCGGTATGTCGCACTTCCAGACGATGCTTTATGTCATACTGCCTCAGGCATTGAGGAATATAATGCCCCAGATCGGCAATAACCTTATCATAAACATCAAGGATACCTGCGTACTGTCAATCATCGGAACAGTTGAGCTCTTCTTCACATTCAAGAGCATATCTGGAGCGCTATATACGTATTTCGAAGCTGCGACAGTAACAATGATTATATATTTCGTGCTTACTTTCGCATGCTCTCGCATCCTCAGAGCTGTTGAGAACAAGATGGACGGGCCTGCATCATTCGATCTTGCTACAAACGATACCCTTGCATTCACAAGCGGACTGACACGTTATAACAAAAAGACAGGAGGTACATACTGATGGATGGAATCCTGAAAGTCGAACATCTTGTCAAGACATTCGGAACAAACGAGGTCCTGAAGGATATAGATTTCTCTGTGGATACTGGTGATGTGATCAGTATCATCGGATCCTCAGGATCTGGCAAATCCACTCTTCTGAGATGCATCAATCTGCTTGAGGAAGCTACTGCCGGATCAATATACTTCCATGGACAGAATGTCCTTGGAGGGGAGATTGATGAAGATCAGTACAGAACGAAGGTCGGTATGGTTTTCCAGTCATTCAATCTCTTCAGCAATATGAATGTGCTGGACAATTGCATGATCGGTCAGATAAAGGTGCTCAGGAGATCCAAGGGGGAAGCGAGGGCAAAAGCCATTGAGTATCTATCAAAGGTTGGCATGGAGCAGTACATCATGGCTAAGCCGAGGCAGCTTTCAGGTGGCCAGAAGCAGAGGGTCGCCATTGCCAGAGCTCTTGCGATGGATCCTGAGATACTCCTATTTGACGAACCTACCTCAGCTCTTGATCCTGAGATGGTCGGGGAAGTCCTGGATGTAATGAAGGATCTTGCCCAGAGTGGTATGACAATGCTGGTCGTGACGCATGAGATGGCATTCGCCAGGGATATCTCTACTAGGGTTGTATACATGGCAGACGGGAAGATTGAGGAGGAGGGATCACCAAAGGATGTCTTCTACAATCCGAAGAGCCCAAGGACAAAGGAATTTCTCTCAAGATTCACAGAAGGATCGAAATGAAATATGCCTGGACCTTGTTGTCCAGGCATTGTTTTGTCATTAGTTGATGAAACAAATTATTCGATGGGTTCGCCATCCAGCAGGCCTTCTTTGTAATCCATTACTTTTCCATCTGGATCTACGATAACAGTCCAGGATGCTGTGCGAGGATCGTTATCGTAGGTGGTGCCTTCTGTAAGCTCAACGGTTTCCGAAAAACTGCCATCTTCCATCTCAATTGCAGAATAGGAGCCATAGAGAACTATGGAAATTCCATTGACAGTGCACTTCGTACCATTGAAAAGATACGCACTCTCACCTGGCTCAGCATCTGCTTTCTCTGTCAATGTCTCATCCAGATATACATCACCGACAGGTGGGTGGATAATATTCTGGACTGCCTGCATAAGCGTATAATAAACAGCCCATCTTCCTCCGTTTTCCTCTTCATTTGATGCAGGAGACGTTTCATTGCTGCAGCTGGTAAATGATGCTATTAAAAAGACAGCAAGATGATAGATAATGCTTTCAATCCTTTTTTTATGAGACTTTGTCCTGAGTTTTAAGGCTTGGGACATGAATATAAAGCGGCACGAAGGTCGCTCGTAACATTCTGGCAGCAGATGCATTCGCGGAAATGGTCTGCTGTTTTCTTTTCTTATGCGAGAGCAGGCGCTGCTTCTACATTGACGGACACACCAAGATCTTCCAGTTTCTTGATGTACATCTTTATCTTATTCTCAGTATTGAATCTGTTATAGTAATCCTCTCCGAGGTCATGGAAAGGAACACGGTCTCTTATGATGTAATAGATGGCGATCAGCAGTGAGTGTGCTACTGCCATCTTTGCCCTGTTCTTGCCTCTTCTTATCATCAGCCGTGAATACTGGGCCGCGAAGAATGAGCCCTTTGCCCTCGATGCTCCCTGCGCGCAGATGACAAGCGTTGTCCTGAGCAGGGTGTTGCCCTTGCGCGTCTTTCCGCTCTTCCTCTTCCCTGCGCTCTCGTTGTTGCCAGGACATACACCAGCCCATGATGCAAGATGGGCTGCCGTCGGGAATCTGGACATGTCGGTGCCGATGACAGAGAGGATCGTCTTCGCAGAGCTTTCTCCGACTCCCGGAATCTCCATGAGGAGCTCCACAAGCTCCTGCTGGTCTGATGAGAGGTTGTCATCGATGATGGCATCTATCTCATCGATCCTCTTGTTCAGGTATACGATGTGCTCAAGGCATATGCTTATCATCTTCCGCTGGACAGGTGTGAGAATCCCATTGAGATCATCTGCCAGCTCCTCTGGTGTTGCTTTGAGGCGCGATGAGATGAGTCCGTCTGCGATCATCCGCCTTATGTCATCCGCGTTTATTGCCTCTCCATCGATGACGCATGAAAGAAGATACTGTCCTGACTTGTTCATGACCGAGGATATGGTCCCAGAGATCTTTATATTGCCGCCCTCTAGCATCTTCTGTATCCTGTTCTGCTCGCTCGCGGCATCCGCTGCAAGGCTCTTGCGGTATGTAAGAAGCTCCCTCAGTTCCCTCTGAGGCTTCGATGGTATGTAGCTTGCCCTGAGAAGCCCATGCCTCAGAAGCTCCGCTATCCATTCAGCATCAAGGGTGTCCGTCTTCCTCCCAGGCAGGGCCTTGATGTGCTGCGCATTGACGACCATCGCGGGAATGTCCTCTGCTTCAAGGATGTTGTACAGCGGCTTCCAGTACGATGCGGTGCTCTCCATCGCCACCATCTCGCAGCCGTTCTCCTTGAGCCATGATGAAAGCTCTATCAGCTCCCTTGTCGATGCCCCGAATTCCCTTATCTCCTTCCTGCGTCCGCGCATCAGGCAGCAGACAAGGATCTTCTTATGCACATCCACGCCACAGCATACGGAATACATCACTTCCATCCTGGCCTCCTTGATAGAATTTACGGCAGACCTCCCTTTGCTTGCTCAATTTTTTATGCGTCCTCTTTCCCGAAGGATTGTGACAATGCGTGGTCCGGAAGGAAGGCCAGTGTCAGTTTTATTTCCGGACTCTTATCCGTTCCAAAAAGCGCACGACCTTGTGCCGCATTCCAATTATAAGCCATGCCAACCCAGGTCCAAGTCTCATTCCTCGTGGTGAGGCCGGGGATTCATATATGTTTATTTGATTTAGAATTTTCCCAATTAAAGCCATTCTATGGATTTCAAGGTCCGTCCATTGCAGATTGGGATATCATCCGGATTGTTGTAGCCATAGATTTCCTTGATGTAGCTTTCGCCGAAACAGCCAAGCTTGTAACCATTTATGTATATGCAATCGTATATCCTTTCCTCGTAATCTCCTTTATTGAATAGCAGATGGCAAAGTGTTTTTTTTCACGGAATCCGGAGAGTTCGTGGCAGAGAAGTCTCGTCTTGCGCCTTCGATACCACCCTGGTGAAAACGGAAGAAATCATGAAAAGAATTAACGCTGTTCAAAGCATTGAACATCTCATCTTCATTCATTGCCATGATTGTATTTCTTGTTGCAAAAGCCTTTTTTGCAATCGCATAGTTGTGTGCAATTGATTTCAGGTATTTATCGTGTTTGCCTGGAGCAAGGAATTTATCCTTGCATTCAAGCACCGTTGGGATAATCTTATCATCAGGATAAATATTAGGATTCGTCCAGCTGTCTCATTGACATTTTTCTTCTCGAATCCATCAAAGGAAACGGTCAGTCTCTATCCTGAGCGGTATGTCTGGGAACTTTCTCCCAGGGAATTTCATATAGAACGATTCAAGCTTGCGGAATGCTGCTATGTAGTTGTGATAGTTCCGTTTGAATGAATTAATGAATTCAATCTTATTGTCCTTCTTGTTCAGATTCGTAGTGTTGTCGAATTTGGTGTTTCCAACCTTGTCGTACCATCCTGGCCAATGATGTGTGATGCGTGATATTTGAACATCTAGAATGGAACTCATTAAGAGTCCTGCTGTCAAGCGGAGTGGATTCTGCCCAGAATTGTTCGAAAAGTTTAGCAAGTTCCTCATATGTTTCTGCATCCTGTTCGAAATCCAGCTTTACATTTATCTCATTGTTTTGAGTAAGCGCGTTATTTGTTAAGTTTGAAGACCCTACATAAGCACAAGAGTGCTTTATGATGTAAAGCTTTGGATGGAATTCTGTTGAAGAGAAATATCTTATCTTGATTCTGTCATCATCAATGATCTTGGAAAGCGCGAATGGATTGGTTCCTATGTTTAGCCGGGCCTGTAAGATAGTTTGTGTAAATGGGAAATGCTACTGTAAGGAAGGAGATACAGCAGATGACCAAGAAAAGCACAAAGGAAAAGGATGCCATCGACCAGATACTCGACCAGCTGGACCTGCAT
>CALXKZ010000035.1 GCA_944389065.1 uncultured Spirochaetaceae bacterium | reverse complement strand
ACAACCCCGGAACATTCCCCGCAGGATTATCTCCCAAGGACTTCATAGATGGCAATCAGCGTCCAGTTCGCCGCAATCCTCTCATTGCCTCCATTCTCTATTATTCGAAGGACATCGAGAGTTTCGGAACTGGGCTAAAACGTATAGTCGATGCATGCAAGGAAAGCAGCTGCAGATGCGAGTTCGAGGTACAGAAATCAGGATTCGTTGTTATATTCTATCGCTCTGAAACTGAATCAAGGTCAGATGACCCGATAAATGACCCGATAAATGACCCGATAAATCATGATGAGGCCAATGAAAATGAAACAATGCTGCTCGATGTCTTGAGAGCAAAACCAGCCTCAACGTATTCTGAGCTGTCAGATTCCTTGGGTGTCTCTCAGGCAACCGTAAAACGAATGCTGCAGAAACTGGTAGCGAGAAAGAAGATAGAGAGAATTGGAAGCAACAAGAAAGGAAGCTGGAAGCTCCTCGATTGATATTGGATCCATCTGCAACAGGGGAAGCAAGAGGTAATATGATTTCATATAAACCACCATTCACCATGACCGATGACATAACGATGCTGGTCTCTGAAATCAGCGAGGAGATTGGCAGACTCTCTGTCATGCATGAATGTCATATCACTCCTCATCTGAGACGAAAGAACCGCATACGTACGATCCACTCATCCCTTGCAATTGAGAACAATACCCTCTCAATAGATCAGGTAACTGCAATCATCGATGGAAAACGTGTCCTCGGCAATCCCAATGAAATCAGGGAGGTCAGGAATGCATATGAAGCATACGAGCTCATGCTAGAACTCAATCCTCTCTCCGCTGATGACCTGCTTAAGGCTCACGGCCTGATGATGGCGGGGCTCATTCCTGAGAACGGTCGATTCCGCTCAAAAGGAGTCGGTGTGTTTGATGGAGAAAAGATCATACATATGGCACCTCCTGCAGAATTCGTTCCGGGACAGATCAACGATCTCATCGAGTGGTACAGTGAATCCAGGCTCCATCCACTGATCAAGAGCTCTATATTCCATTATGAGTTCGAGTTCATCCATCCATTTGCTGATGGCAATGGGCGCATGGGAAGGATGTGGCATACAATACTTCTGGGAAAATGGAAGGAACTGTTCTACTGGCTTCCTATCGAAGAGCTTATCCAGTCTCGGCAGAAGGAATACTATGAGGCATTCAACAAGGCGAACAATGCATCTGACAGTTCCTGCTTTGTCACATTGATGCTTGAGATCATAAGGGATACCCTGAAAAACACCGACCAAGTCGGCGACCAAGTAACCGACCAAGTCGATAGTCCTATCCTGAGATTGCTATCAGTGCTGGGAGATGAGACTCTTTCTGCAGCAGAGATCATGAAACGGCTAGGACTTGCGCACCGCCCGACATTCAGAAAGAACTATCTCAATCCTGCCTTGGAGGCACATCTCATAGAACGCACGATCCCTGATAAGCCTAACAGCAGCAAGCAGAAGTATAGGAAAACCCTGCATAATGGATGCTGACAGTTCTGATTCATAAATAATACGGAAAATCTAGACAATGCGGTTATTGCATATGCCTAACATCCAGGAAGGACTACCCCCGATTCTGCTCTGGGACACATGCCATTATACGATTGATAAGCCTGACAGCAGCAAGCAGGAATATGGGGAAGCAAAGTACAATTGCATGCTTCCATAAACACAGAAAACATTTCATCTCTAAGGCAGCAAATGTTGACAGGTAGCTTCCCCGCTTATCGCAGCACAGCTGCTGTACTTTTCATTGTTTTCTGATTATGTGGAAATCAAACTTAAATCTACAGACTTTTTTCTGATTTTCATGAAAAACTATTGATTATTGCAGAGTTTTTGGTTTCAATATAGTTGAAAGGAGATGCCCATGATTGACCGTCCCCAATATCTGAAAGCCCTTAGGACTTATCGTGATGTACCGCTTGTAAAGATACTTGCAGGAATACGCAGATGCGGCAAATCAACAATCCTTGAGATGCTCAAGGCAGATCTTCTGAAAAGCGGAATCAAAAAGGACCACATAATCTTCATGCGCTATACATCCGAAGAGCTTGATGAAGGCATGACAGACAAGGACATGTACAAGGACATCAAAGCCAGGATGGCTGATGGAGGACGCTACTATCTCCTTCTTGATGAGGTCCAGGAAATAGATGGCTGGGAAAAAGCAGTCAACAGCCTTCTTGAGGACGGCAATACGGATATCTATGCCACAGGTTCGAATTCCAGGCTGATGTCGAGCGAAATCTCTACATACCTCTCTGGCCGCTATGTATCCATTCCCGTCTACACGCTCTCATTTGCCGAGTATCTTGATTTCAGGAAGGAATCAAGGCTTCCTGCCAGGGAAATGCTGAACGAGTATCTCCGTTTCGGAGGTTTCCCGATCATCGCACTAGGGAACTTCGATGAACGCTCTGCATATCAGATAGCTGAGGGCATATACGATTCAGTTATCACCAACGACATCGCAAGACGGCACAGCATCATGAACTATGACCTCTTCAACAGGGTCGCGAGATTCATTGTGGAGAATGTCGGGAAGACCTTCTCCGCCAATGCCATCGCTAGATTTCTGAAAAGCGAAGGAAGGTCTCTCTCCGTTGAAGCCATCTACAACTACGTTGAATGGCTCGAGAAGGCATTTGCAATCTACCGTTGCCAGCGCTATGACCTTCAGGGCAAGTCAGTGCTGAAGACCCAGGAGAAATTCTATCTGGCAGATGCTTCATTGAAATACTGCATGATGGGCTTCAATCCGAAATCCATAGCAGCAATGCTTGAGAATACCGTATATTTCGAACTGAAGAGAAGAGGCTATGATGTCTATATCGGCAAGAATGGGACAAAGGAGATAGACTTCGTCGCAGCAAGGAGAGACGAGCGCATCTACATCCAGGTATGCCGCAATATGCCAGAGGAATCAGACAGGGAGATAGCCAATCTTCTTGAGATAAGGGACCATTATCCCAAATACGTAGTGACGCTGGATGAGCTGGCTGCAGGGAATATCAATGGAGTGAAGATAGTCCATATGGCGGATTTCCTCCTCAGCGATGGCTATTGATGCTGCGTTAGGCATTCCTCTTGCAGCCGGGACCATATTCAGGAAGCAGGATCAGAGCCTCAGGCAAAGAGCTGCTTCCGAGACGCATCAGATTACAGCTCATCCAGATAGGCATTGAGGAAATATGCGGCAAGGCTGCCCGGGCGTATATTCTCCCTTGCCTCAGACTGCGTGAACCATTGGTAGGAATCAATCTCATCGTTGACGCAAAGCCCGTTCTCGTCATCAACGAATGCGGTGAAGTTGCACATCAGCGTATCGGAAGGCTCGAAGAAGCTCGTCCGGTTGAACCTGATGGAGGATACGGTCATGCCGGTCTCCTCCTTTATCTCCCTGGCAACGGCATGCTCAAGCCGCTCTGTCCTGTTCACGTACCCGGCAGCAAGGATGAATGAAGGCCTGCCGTACTGCTTTATCAGCAGTATCCTGCCGGTCTGCCTGCTGATGACGATCATGCTTACGGCGACGTTGTACATAGGGAAACGGTACTGGCCGCACTTCGGGCAGA
>CALXKZ010000034.1 GCA_944389065.1 uncultured Spirochaetaceae bacterium | reverse complement strand
AGGGACAAGAACAGTTGTAAAAACCTGCTGGATGAGGGTAAAGACATCCTGAACCGCTGGGCTAGCGGGGATAGCTCACTGATACTGGCACCATCAGGTGTCTTGAGTGAGAAGAAGCTCCATCCTCCGGCTCACAGCAATGTGAGACAGGATGGAGAGTAGGTCACTATACTCTTTTAGTCCGTCTTCTGTTGATTATTTCATAGAAATCCATGCTTCCCTCTTCCATCAGAATAGGTTGCTGTTTTTTCTGCTGAACAGAATAATCAGGATTACTTGTCCATAGCTGCCGCATCAAGAAGGAATTCCTCTATACCTATATAAAGTATTCCCCTCTCATCATACCAAGGAATGATCCCATCTTTGACAACGACAATCTTTCTATAGGAGTCCTCCACCCTGTTAAGTGAATTCGTTTCCTGAATTCTTTTTGCCTCATCATCAATAGAAAGGGCAGACTGAATGTAATATCGCCTGTTTCCCTTATTCGCAACGAAGTCTATCTCCAGCTGAGTGCGGATCTTCTTCCCATTTTCATCCTTTGAATTGTATTCAACTACCCCGACATCAACATCAAAGCCTCTTGCTATAAGCTCGTTATAGATGATGTTCTCCATGATGTGATTCTCCTCCTGCTGTCTGAAATTCAGCCTTGCATTACGGAGTCCGACATCAGAGAAATAATATTTAAGCGGAGTCTCGATATACTTCCTGCCTTTTATATCATATCTGCAAGCCTTTTCCAGGATGAAAGCATCAATGAAACAATCCAGATACCTGCTGATCGTATTCGCATTGACCTGTACATGCTTGACACTATGGAATGTATTTGAAAGTTTTGTCGGATTTGTAAGTGAACCAACAGCAGATGATATGATATTCAGCAGATCCTCAAGAATGGACTTATCATTCAGAATCCGGTTACGTTCCAGAACATCCTTGATATATACATTCTCAAAAAGGTCCTTAAGATATCTGCTTTTCTCCTCATGGGTTTTCAGATAGAGCACATAGGGCATTCCACCATATGTGAGATACTCCCTCCATGCATGCCTTTCCTCTCCATCAAAAGCATCATGGAATTCTTTGTATGAAAGAGGAAGTACATGTATCTCATCACCACGTCCTCTGAATTGGGTCAATATATCTGATGAGAGCATATGTGAATTGCTTCCAGTAACATAGAGATCTATATTCCTAAGCTTCATCAGACCTAGGATCACGTCAATGAATCCGATTCTGGCATCCTTATCATCAAGATAGGGATTCTGTATGTCCCTGACGAACTGGATCTCATCAAGGAAGACATAGTATTTTCCCACACCTCCAGAGACTCTGGAACGAATATATGCATCAAGCTCAAGAGGATTACGGTATCTTGCATTCCTGGCCTCATCCAGAGCCAGTTCGATTATATTGTCATCATTTATCCCAATTGAGTTCAGGTATGAATGGTACAGTTCGAACAATAGGAAGGACTTGCCGCATCTTCGGATACCTGTGATAACTTTTACTAGACCGTTATCCTTTTTTGAGATTAACTTATCAAGATAATGTCTGCGTTCAATAATCATCCAACACCCTCCATACTTAACGTTTTTCTGCACCTATCCGCATTTTTAATTCAAATTGATTATATCATATTATTCTATCGAAACAAAATTATTGAATAATTTTCTCACCTATCCGCATTTTTGATTCGACTTTACAGTTCACAAAATACACTGAGCCCGTAAGTCAGAGAGGTCTGAATTACAGAGATGCAGTATCGGTGGCAATCCTTCTTGACGGAGTCGGGAGCCAGTGACTATGAGGGTAAATCCGTGAGGAGTGATTCTATAGGAATGCATCACCTCTGCCACAGAATTACCCGCAATGCAATCCGCCATTACGCATAGTATCTGAAAATTCTCTGAACTTGGACCTCAGATCACTATCGATACTGCAAGAAGCACGCCTGCAAGCACTGAGAAAACAGCAGAGGGAACGCTTCTGCGGTCAAGGGATGCGAAGAAAAGGGAGAGAACAGGGAAAAGACCTAGAAGGAATACGGAGATGGATCCGACTCTTCCCATGCAGTAGAAGACCCATACAATGTAATAGCTTGTGATCGATATGAACGAGAGCGACATCAGCTTTGTACGCCATGAATAGGGTCTTGCTTTTCCTTTCTGCAGCATCACTGCAGAGAGCATGAAGAAAAGGATAGCAGGCACCGAGAGATATGCAGGCTGCAGGTCAAGCCGCCTGAGCGCATCGCCAGGCAGAGGGAATGCAGCATAAAGAAGGGCAGGACATGCTGTAAGAACCAGCAGAAGCAGCCCAAGCTTTTCCGATGTCTTTCCTTTCCTATCCAAAACAGCCTCTCTCAGTACAAGAACCGCTCTATCTTCATCGCTATATTCCCGAGCGATGCATCATCCGGGATATAGCACTCGGGAAGAGAGCTTAGCATTATCCTACCATACCCATGGGATAGTATCCTATTATCGAGAATGAGGACAACTCCCCTGTCATCCTCGCTTCTTATAAGCCTTCCGAGCCCCTGCTTGAGCTTGAGCGTTGCTTCAGGAAGTGACATCTCAAAGAACACGCGCCCACCCTTCTTCTCAATGTTCATCGACCTCGCAGCCTCTATCGGAGCTGTAGGCACAGAGAACGGAAGCTTGACGATTATCACAAGGCGCAGGGTGCGTCCCGGCGCATCTATTCCCTCCCAGAACGATGAAAGGGCAAAGAGGGAGCTATCCTCATCGGAGCAGAATGCAGAGAGAAGCGAGGAGCGGAGCGCTGCATCATCCTGCTTCATAAGATTCCCGATCTTTCCCCTGAGACGCGAATATACAGCATTCATCATCTCCCTGGATGTAAAGAGCACAAGAGCCCCTCCTCCTGCTGCCTCTATGGCCTCATAGACAGCCTCGGCAACATACTCGGAGTACTCAGCGCTCCTGTCCTTATGGAAGGATGCACCATCATGTGGCAGAAGGAGCATCAGGTTCCTGCTGTACTCGAAAGGCGATGGGAATATCCCGGAAAGCGTCCTTTCCTTCTCCTCAGAAAGCCCAGATCTGCTCTCGAAGTATGAGAAACCTCCGTTTACGGAGAGCGTTGCTGATGAATAGATGACGGATTTCAGATTCCTGACAAGATAGCGTGAAAGAACGGGGCCTGTATCCATCGGCGATATCCTGATCTCATACTTCCCATCCTGATAGCGCTCTGCATATGGAATCCGTCCTTCCCAGTCAGTAAAGCGCATCCAAGAAGTAAGAGTATCACCGAACGATGATAAAACATTACCATAACGCACAAGAAGCTCAAGTGCTGTGACATTGCTCTCCGACGGATTCTCGCTGTAGCCGCCATAGATCTTCTGCCCTATTCTCCTCAGCTCCTCACCAAGACACTCAAAATCCCTTACCCGATCCTGGAAGCGGGAGTAGAAATCAGGGAGGAAAAGGACATCGTCGCTTCCTGACCTGTACTCAGCGATCATCGAAGAGAGCGATGTGTCGAAACCCAGGAGCATTGTCCTTATATGCGCTATGTCTGAAGCGATATCCTTGCCAGTTCCCCTGACCTTCTCCTCTGTTGAAAGAAAATCAAGGATGGAGGCAGAGCCGAATCGCCTTTCGCGCCGTGTCATGTAGTCAAGATAGCGGGAGACAAGCGCTGTGGAGAATGCATCAGAGAAGATCTCCGTTGCTTCCTTCTCGATATGATGAGCCTCATCGATCACTGCATAATCATACGATGGAAGTACCGCATCATCGGAGAAATCCTTCTCTGCTTCAGCCCTGTATTTCGCATCATAAAGAAGGATATGATGGTTCGTAACTATAAGATCGGCCTTCTCCGCTCTGCGCCTTGCATTGTAGAAGAAGCACTCCTGAAAAAACGGGCAGCGGAACGAAGCGCAGTCCTTGTCATCGCATGCAAGCGGCGAAAACAGCCTTGCAGCCCTTGGATCTTCGATATCAGCCCGGGCACCGGTATCTGTTGACTCAACCCAATCGGAAAGTGCTCTGGCATTTCTGTCGCTTCCTGAATTCTCCATGCCTTCCCTGTACTTGCGCATACAGAGATAGTTGGCTCTTCCATACAGGACAGCAACCTCTATATCCGAGGACAATGCTTCCTTCAGGAATGGGATGTCCTTCTCATAGAGCTGCTTCTCAAGAGGAATAGTGCTCGTTGCGACCACGAAGCGCTTTGATCTGTCTTCTGCGATCTCTGCCATTATCGGGGCAAGATAGGAAAAGCTCTTGCCAGTCCCTGTCCCTGCTTCTATCACGGCATGCTTCTCTTCCCTGAATGCCTTTGACACAAGCTCGGCCATGTCATACTGCCCTTCCCTGTAGGAGTATGATGGAAGGGAGTTCTCCAGAAGTCCTCCGTGGGCGAAGACCTCGGACATATCGATCATTCTCTATCACTCCCGGAGTACTCGGCAAGCTTCCTGTGCAGAGTCTTCCTCCCGATCCCTAGAAGATCGGCGGCCTTTGTCTTGTTCCCTTTGCAGAATGATATCGTCTCGAGTATGAGGCGCTTCTCTGCCTCTTCCATAGTTACCGGGAGGGAGAAGGAGACTGTGCTCTCCGCCCTGCTTTCCCTTATCTGCGGAGGAAGGTCATCGATATCTATGACATTCGTGCGTGAAAGGACGACAGCAGCTTCAACCGTATTTCTCAGCTCCCTTACATTCCCCGGCCAGGAGTAGGAGAACATAGCCTTCCTCGCCTGTGGGGTAAAACCCTCGATCTTCCTGCCATCTTCTCTGTTGAACGTGCTCAGGAATGAAGCTGAGAGAAGCTCTATATCCTCTTTTCTTTCCCTCAGGGGCGGAACTTCGACATGCACGACATTGAGACGGTAAAAAAGATCCTCCCTGAAGTTCCCGAGCTCGACCTCCTTCTTCAGATCGCGGTTCGTGGCACAGATGACCCGCACATCGACAGTGAGCGTCTTCTCACCTCCGACACGCTCGAACTGCCTCTCCTGCAGCACCCTCAGAAGCTTGACCTGGGTCGCAGCATCGATCTCTCCTATCTCATCAAGAAAGAGTGTTCCTGTATCAGCAAGCTCGAATCTGCCCTTCTTCTGGCTGATCGCGCCGGTGAATGCACCCTTCTCGTGGCCAAAAAGCTCATCTTCCAGAAGCGACTGTGAAAGCGAGGCGCAGTGGACTTTGATGAAAGGCTTATCTGAGCGCGTCGAGAGCGACTGGATCGCATCAGCGACAAGTTCCTTTCCCGTTCCTGACTCACCGGTGATCAGCACCGTCGCCCGTGTCGGTGCAACCTGCGAGACAGTCTGCATAAGAGTCGCGATCTTCCCTGATTTACCGATTATCTTCCCATATCCCTGCTGCTTTCTAAGCTTCTCGATCTCCTCTGAGAGCTTTCTGTTCTGCTCAGCAAGGGAAGAAGCGGAGATGGTCTTCCTGACAACAAGGGACAGCTTGTCGATATCAACAGGCTTTGTGAAGAAATCCACGGCTCCATCGCGCATCGTCTCGACTGCAGTCTCAATCGTTCCATGGCCTGTAAGCACGATGACAGGCAGTGTCGGATAAGCTGCTGCTATCCGCTTCAAAAGCTCATACCCATCCATCTCGGGCATTCTGAGATCGGTTATGACGAGATCTATGCTGTTCTTCTGGAGCTTATCCCAGGCCTCCTTTCCATCGGAAGCGGTTATCACTGTATATCCCTCATCGGTGAAAGCAAGCTCGAGACCGGACCTTATATTCTTCTCATCATCAGCAATCAATAGTGAAGCCATTTCCATCCTCCTTATTCTCAAGCGCTTTCCTCTGGCTCTGCGGTACAGGAAGCTTTATCGTGAATACCGTTCCCTTACCAGTCTCAGATGATACGAAGATATCGCCATGATGCTCCTTGATGACCTTATAGACAACAGTAAGCCCCAGCCCCGTCCCTGATGCCTTTGTAGTGAAGTACGGCTCGAATATCTTCTCAAGATGCTCCGGATCGATTCCTGTTCCCGTATCGCGGATCGTGAGAGTGATATAATCGCCTGTAAGCTTCGTGGCAATCGAGAGCGTGCCTCCTCCCGGCATCGCTGAGAACGCATTCTCCACGATATTCAGAAGACTCTGCCTCATATAGCGTGCATCAAGCTCGACGCGCGGCAGGAACTTCTCAAGATCGGTCCTGACAGAAATCCCCTTCTCCTCTGCCTCCGGGGCAAGGAATGTCACGAGATCCATGATCACATCGTTTATCGAGCCAAGCATCAGCTCTATATCCATCGGACGCACAGCGAAAAGGAAGTCGACCGCGATTGAATTGAGATGGTCGATCTCCTCATCGAGGACTGAAAGATAGCGCTCTGCCATCTCCTCTGTAAGGCTGCCCTTGCTCCTGAATGCCTTACGCATAAGCTGAAGATGTATCTTCATGGCAGCAAGCGGATTCTTTATCTCATGGGCAATGCCTGCAGCCATCGTTGTCATGGAAGCAAGCGACTCAGAGCGCCTGAGGCGTGCCTCCTTCCTTATATCCTCCGTGATATCCCTTATGATGATATCCAAAAGGGAAAGATCCTCAACATGAAGACTCTGGAATGAGACCCTGATTATCCTCGTCTCATCGCCATGCTGGAATGCGAAATCCTTCGGCTCAGCCTTCTCCCTTCCGGAAAGGACATCCATCAGAAAGGCCTTCACATCCCTGTCTATGATGATATCATCAACAGACCTGCCTTCCCTGATGCGCCCTCTTCTGTCAGATGGAAGGAGCATCGCGACAGACCTGGATGTCAGAAGGACCGTATGGTCCTTTGCCACAACTATATGTCCCTCGGAAAGAGAATCGAACACAGCCCTCAGCTCGCTGTTCTCGTCAAGAGCTTCGGAAATGAGGCGTATCTTCTCATCCTCCGGCACTGACGGAAAGTCATCGAGTATCTTTCTTAGAAGTTTATCTGACAACGAAAGCCTCCCTGAGCGCCAGATCGAACGCATATCTGATGCTCATATTATAAGTATCAGCATACTCAAGCGATGAGGAAAGGGCACGCCATGCCGCATTGGCCCTTCCCGGCTTTATGGAACCTGACACAAGAGCCTTCTCAATGCATCCTGTCACCCTCTCCCTGAAGTACCTGAAGCCATCCATGCGCTCAAGCGATGAGAATATCTCCTCTTCCTTCTCTGGAGAAAGCATATGGCCATTGATGAGAGCCTCTGAGTATGCCGAGACATAGCTGTCCATCGCATTCTTCTCCTCCTCTCCAGCTCCCTCGTGGAAGAAGAACTCATCGAATGAAGAGAATGTTCCCGGAACCATGAAGAACCTGAGTATGAAAGCGCTGACAGCCCTGGCATCAAGCTCAGGGAAGGAGAACTTCCTCACCCTTGATAGGATAGTCTCAAGAAGCCTTCCGGGATGAGATGAGACAAGGATGAGATGGGCATGCTGAGGAGGTTCCTCCAAAAGCTTCAGAAGACTGTTCTTAGCCCCTTCGGTATAATCTTCGGCATTCTCGAAGATCACAGCCTTCTCCTCGTTTCCTTCATGAAGCCAGTCCTGTACGGCTCTGATCTCATCGATTGTCGCCCCCGCTGTCTTCTTTCCTACAGCGAGCACAGAGTCCGTAAGAAGCTGGATTATCCCATCTGCAGTGGACATGATCGTCTTCTCATCGTACTCACCGCCTCTATCTATAGCAATGAGCATCTCATCAGCAGCTGATGCGGCAGCGAATATGGTCTTATCACCATCCATCTGCTCGATTTTCGCCCTGATGCCTGCATTCTCCTTATGAAGCGATGCTATTGAGCTATGATACTGAAGGAGGATGCGTCTTATCGTGCGGATGAAGAAACGTCTTGAGAAATCGGTACGCTGCCTTGTGAAAAGCTCATAGCTTGCCTTGATTTCCGGTCTGAACGGTCTGGAAGCGAAGTAGACGATCCGCTCAGAGGAAAGAAGCTCAGGATCCTCTCCTGTGATGGAGAATGCAGCATCGAGCGCTGCCGTGAGCCTTCCTGATCCAGGTACTCCTGAGAAAAGCACGGACTGCGGCATCATACCGCTCTGGCATGTCTTCTCAAGCTCATCAGCCATTCTGGGCTGTATGGCTCTGAGGTGATCAAACGCCATTGGACACTCCGCTGATAATCCCAAGAACGGAGGGGAAAAGCGGCTCTATGATATCACGCACGACAAGGCTGTTGGCTGTCAGCCCCGATATATCGATGAAAGGCTGGAAGTTCATGATCATGATGATCAGAGAAAGCGAAACAGCAGAACCGACAAGTCCCCATATGAAGCCAAGCGCTGAGTCCAATGCATGGAGAGCACCCGATGCACCAAGCACATTCGCAAGCTGGCTGCCGAATATGCACAGTACGATATATACTGCAAGAGCCACAGCGACAAATGCTATGAGGGAACAGATGAAGTAGCTGAAGCCGGATGCATCCGCGATCGCTCCAGCGACTGTCTTCGTAAAAAGAAGGGAGATGGGGATCGCGAGGACAAAGCCAATAAGCCGGGTTGCCGACCTGCTGAATCCCGTGATGCACCCTGATATTGCTCCGATAAGCACAATTACAACGACCGCGATGTCCAGGACTCCGAACGAAAGCGATCCGATAGTGAAATTCCAGTCCATACGCTGATGATAGCAGAAAAAGGATATTTTGGCATCGCACTACACATTCAGGCCCTATCGGTATTATATTCCTGATATGGCTAATTTTCTGGCAGCCCTCTTCGGAGGCACTAAGCATGATAAGGATATGAAGAGGCTGAGGCCTCTTGTCGATAAGGTCAAGGCCGAATACAGCTGGGCTGAGTCACTCAGCGATGAGGACTTCCCGAAGATCACAGCGGAATGGAAGGAAGAGGTCCAGAGCGGCAGGAAGACACTTGAAGACCTTCTGCCGAAGGCTTATGCACTGGCACGGGAAGCTGCATGGAGAACACTTGGCGAAAAGCACTATGATGTGCAGATAATGGGTGCCATTGTCCTTCATCAGGGAGCGATACTGGAAATGAAGACAGGAGAAGGAAAGACCCTGACTTCAGTACCGGCTGCATACCTCAATGCACTTGAAGGAAAGGGCGTGCATATCGTCACCGTCAATGACTATCTTGCAGGCCGTGATGCCGAATGGATGGGCCGTGTCTACTCTTTCCTTGGTCTTACGACAGGTGTTGTGTTCACAGGCCAGGATGAGGCAAGGAAGAAGGCAGCGTATCAGGCGGACATCACATATGGAACGAACAACGAGTTCGGCTTCGATTACCTGAGGGACAATCTCAAGGGATCGCTTGATGCGAAGTGCCAGGCAAGGCACCACTTCTGCATAATAGACGAGATAGACTCTATTCTCATAGATGAGGCAAGAACTCCTCTCATCATCTCCGGCCAGGCTGAGGATGATACGCCGAAAGTAAGGGCTGCCAAGGGCGTGGTGCCATTTCTGAAGGAGTGCGAGAAGGATCCTGAGACAGGAGACTACTATGAGCTTTCCGCAATGGACAAGCTTGACAGGGAAGCCTACGCAGCATTTGATGAGCGCGGGGATTTCAAGCTGGATGAGAAGGGAAAGAAGGTCACATTCACAAAACAGGGAATGACGCACATCGAGGAGATCCTGAGAAAGTCAGGAGCTCTCGTTCCTTCCACTGCCGAGGATGGCTCTGTTGTCTACTCTCTCTACGATGATGCGAACTTCGAGCTTGTCCACTATGTCACCCAGGCTGTCCGCGCAGAGTACATGTACAAACGCGATACCGATTATATAGTCAAGGATGGAGAGGTCCAGATCGTCGATGAATTCACAGGCCGTGTCCTTCCTGGAAGAAGGTATTCAGAGGGTCTGCATCAGGCAATCGAGGCAAAGGAGAATGTAAGCGTCAGAGGACAGTCAAAGACATTCGCGACCGTAACATTCCAGAACTTCTTCAGGATGTATGACAAGATATCGGGAATGACCGGTACAGCAGATACAGAAGCAACGGAGTTCAAGCAGATCTACAATATCGATGTTGTCGTGATACCCACTAACCTCCCTGTTCAGAGGAAGGATCTTCCGGATCTCACATTCTACAGCGAGGAGTTCAAGTACAATGCGATAGTCAAGGATGTCAAACGCATCCATTCTACTGGCCAGCCAATACTGATCGGCACCACATCGATCGAGAAGAGCGAGAAGCTTTCGCGGCTCCTTACACGCGAAGGAATAAGGCATGAGGTTCTGAATGCAAAGAACCATGCCCGTGAAGCCTTCATCATCGGAGAAGCTGGCTCGGAAGGCGCTGTCACGATCGCAACGAACATGGCAGGACGCGGTACTGATATCAAGCTTGGAGGATCTCCTGAGCATCTGGCGATGAAGAAGGTCGGCACGGAAGCATCCCCCGAGGAGATCAGAAAGGCTGTGCAGGATATCATGCCTGAATACAGGAAGGCATATGAGAAGGTAAAGTCCCTCGGAGGTCTCTATATAATCGGATCGGAGCGTCATGAATCGAGGAGAATCGACAACCAGCTCAGAGGAAGAGCTGGTCGCCAGGGCGATCCTGGAGTCAGCCAGTTCTATGTTGCTCTCGACGATCCTCTGATGAGGCTCTTTGCAAAGGAAGGGCTGAGGGAGATGATCGGGAAGCTCGGCCTCAAGGATGGAGAGCCTATACAGCACAAGATGCTCGACAACGCCATCGAGAATGCGCAGAAGCGCGTTGAGCAGCGCAACTTCGAGATCAGGAAGAAGCTCCTTGAATACGATGATGTGCTCAATGAGCAGAGGAACTTCATCTACTCAGAACGCGACAAGATCCTTGGTTCGGATGACCTTATCGAGAGGATCATCGAGAATACAGATGAAATCATCGATGCATCATACGAGGAAGCAGATGGGAATGCTGCGAAGTTCGCCGAATCCTTCCAGAGGCTTTTCTCGCTGAGGATCCCTGAAGGAATGGAGAACAAGCGGAATGAGCTTAAAAAGCTTATGGAAGCGAATCTTCGCGATAAGGAAAGCAAGGTCGGCAAAGCTAATTTCAATGCATTCATCCGCTTTGTGTATCTTAAGAACATCGACAAGAGATGGGTTGACCACCTTGATGAGCTTGAGGACCTGAGGGATGCCGCATCTCTTATGAGCTATGCACAGAAGAATCCTCTTGTCGAATACAAGAATACAGCATCAGATGCATTCGATGAGATGATAGAAAGCATTACAGAGACTGTATGCAGGACTGTCAACGCCGTAAGGATCTCACTTGAGCCAAGGCAGCCGAGGCAGCAGGGCCAGCCAAGGGTTGAAGCATCACATAGCTCCCCTTCCTCTGTACTCAGCAGCGTCCCAAGAGGAGAAGTCAGGACAAACGTCACATCAGCATCCCAGGCCCAGAACACAACATATGTGCGTTCCCAGCCCAAGATCGGACGAAATGACCCATGTCCCTGCGGCAGCGGAAAGAAGTATAAGCACTGCTGTGGCAAGAACTTATAATATAGCAAATCAGGTTTTCCAAATTTGCTGGAAAACTCCGGAATGCAAGAATCGACCACGGAATCCGGCGTGGTCGATTTTTTCACCGATCATCCATATTCTTCATTCAGCGTGTTGCATTTTCAGCGGGGTGAAAGGGATATCATGCAAAATAATCTCTCCGCTTATGGAAGCAGGAGTATTCTCTCAGATCAGTTTTAAAGTGAAACTGATAATACACATTATTGCAGTTAATGTGTTTTTTAGTTGCATTTCATCTTTAATCGAGACTACCAAAGCTTCATTGGAGTAACCCAATCCTTAATTACTGGCTGTCCATCCCGGCATGAGGCAGAGCTTAAAAAACCAGCTTGCTGCTGACAATGAAATCAAGAAGAGGAACATGATGCTCCGCGCTCAGATCATCGTCTCCGGATCCAGTGCTATCCCGGATTGCCTGACACAGAATAAGACAGCAGGTTCTCCATCAAAGTATGTGCTGCTTGTCCCTATTGATCCTATAGTCTCGCCCTGTCTGACTGAGCGTCCAGTGCCGACCATGATCGTCTCAAGACCATAGTACTCAGTTATATAGCCTCCATCATGGTAGATCACGACTCCCCTGCCGTAATCAGGATCATTCGGAAAGTCCTGGATCTTGCCATCGGCTGCAGCTCTGACAGCAGATCCCGGAGCTCCTTTGATCACAATGCCCTTGATCATCTCACCGTTGTACATGGAATCGAAACGCCTTGTTATCGTTCCATCAGAAAGAGGAAGGGTGAATGCAGCAAAAGCCCTGTCGGACTCAGGATATGGGATGAATATCCTGTCACCTTCGGAAACTCCGTCTATCCCATTGAATTCAAGCATCTCATCCGCTGTAATCCCAGCAGTGCGCGAGAGGACAATCGATGAAGGGGTATCACCTGCCATGACAGTGTACCATGAGCCATCGGCATCAGGGATCCTGAGCACGGTGCCCTCCCCTATTCCATTGAGATCTGTGATTCCGTTGAAGTTGACAAGCGTATCTGCTCTGAGACCGAATTGAGAAGCAATCGAATCAACTGTCTCACCCCTTTTTACCGTATACTCCCTGTAATGCGGTGAAGCGATATGCGCCTCACGCCCTGACTCAGGCGATGCAGCATCTGCCTCTTCTTCTGCAGAGTGCCTCAGCTCCGCAGCCTCATTCTCAAGGATGGCAGGCTCCTCAACAGAGAAGCTTACCTTGCTGACGCCTGACTCAGCAGGATCCTCTTTATCGGAGTGTGGAGTGAACATAAGGTAGAGGACTATGGCTATAAGCGTTATAAGAACACCTATGAATGCAATCAGAAGCGAAGTTCCCTTGCTTCCGGAGCGTTTCTCCCTGTATCCTTCCGGGAGCATATCATCGTAACTGTTTCTGCCCATACTATCGACAATCCTCAAACCTCAGACTATTATAATTAGCTATGAGTGAAAATGGCAATAAGCCCGGACTGATATCAGGAATCCTGATTGCAATCGCAGCCGCTCTGGTCATAGTAAGGATAGCACTGCTGATATCGCTGCCAGGACCTGATGGATACAAGGATCCGGATCTGCCCTCTGTGCTGATCAGAGGGAGCATTGTCGACAGGAACGGGAATATCCTTGCCCTTCAGGCTCCGGACTATGGCTTTCATATCACAGGAGACACGCACCCAGGCTCTGAGCTGGCATCATTCATCTCCGCCTATACTGACGAGAATGCGATATCTATTGAGAACAGGATCGGCAACGGAGAATCATTCATTGCCATAACAAGCATTCCATCTCTTGAGGATATCAAAGGAATCGATGCGGATATCAGGAAAGCCGGGCTCTCTGACTCGCTTTCCTTCTCCTATGTTGAGAGACGTAAGCTGCTTGTGCCACAATCCGCTTTTCCATTCATCGGCAGCACCGATGAGAATCTTCATGGAGTGTCTGGGATAGAGAAGATCATGGACGGCTTCCTGACTCCTGTTCCCGTGCCAGGAACGGAGAGCGCAGTCGGGGCTACTGTAATGCTCTCAATCGATCAGGATATCCAGTACAGTCTTTCGGATCTTGCCCTTCCAGGGAAAACGGTGATCTACTTCAGCGATGGCTCGATTGCGGCCATCACTGGCTCAGATGGAGAGGATACAGCAGATCTCATACTCTCTGTTACAGGAGAGGCCGGAACACTGTACAGGAACAATGAGCATAAAGTCTGTGATGATGCGGCAAGGATCGGAGAACTATGGATATGCTCCGATGAGAAGAACATCCCTGTTCTTCAGGAAATATCAGAAACCTGGGATCTATAGCTTCTCATATCAAGTCCAAAGCCTCTGAGGTGCTCCAGTATAAGCGCGGAAGAGGCCTTCTTTATGTCATCAGGAACCTTCTGTCCATCTGTAAAGAGAATGATCGGCGTCTTGGTCTTGTATGAGAATGACAGCACATTGCCGATCGTCTCAGTCTCATCAAGCTTCGTGACGGCGAGAGAGGAGATCCCGAACTCAGAGTAGGACGAAAACTGCTCCATTGCATCCTCCTCCTTCATCGACGCGGAGATTGTCAGGATGAAATCGGTCCTGTCCCTGTCCAGAATGCCAAGAAGCGCCCTCAGTCTGAGATTGAGCTCCTGGTCCTTCGGGGAAAGGCCCATCGTATCTATGAAGATCACATCCTTCCATGAGAATGATTCATATGCCTGGACAAGCTCATCCTCTGCCCCTGCCGTAGCAACGGGAATCGAGAGAGCATCCCCGAATGCCTTGATCTGCTCATACGCACCTACCCTGTATGTATCAAGGGAGATTATCGCAACACGCTTTCCGCTTCTGGCATAAAGATATGCAGTCTTCGCGAGCGTCGTAGTCTTGCCCGATCCAGTAGGGCCGATAAAGACAACGAACCTCCGGGGATGGACCTGTCTTGTATAGTCCACGCCGGAAAGAGAGAGTATGCGGTCTGGAAGCACAATCCTTGGATCCTTGTCTGCAGGAAGATTCTCAAGGATCTTCGAGAAAAGAGGCTCCGTTATATGGTTCTCCTCAAGAAGCCTTCTTGCCTCCTTCTCATGATCACTGATCTCCTTTTCCCTGTAGATCTCCGTATCGAGACGTTCCTTCATGGAAAGGGATGAAGGATCGGGAGTCCGGGCTTCCTTCTCGAACTCCGTCATATCCTTCTCGTCGGTGACCTTCTTCTTCCTTCCTGTCCCTTCAGCAAGATAGCAGACTATCTCGCACCGGGGCTCCCGTCTGGTGAAAAGAGACCCGCGCGTATGGTAATCGCGCCTGGAGTTTATGCGGATATCATTCCCATAAAGCTCCCTTGCCTTCTTCAGCGCACTCTCATAGCTTTCTGCGACGACTGTGTAGTACTGCATATATCAAAGAATATACTTCGAAAGGTCCTGATCCTCAACAATGTCTGAAAGGCGCTTCCTCACATAATCCTTTGTGATATCCACCTTCTGCCCGGAAAGCTCATCAGCGGAGAAAGCAAGCTCCTCAAGAAGCTTCTCCATGACAGTATAGAGCCGTCTTGCCCCGATATTGTCATTCGACTGATTCACATCATGCGCGATCTGGGCAATCTCATGAAGCGCTTCATCTGTGAATGTGACCTCAACCCCTTCTGTTGAGAGAAGAGCCTTGTACTGCTTTGTTATGGCATTCTGGGGCTCTGTGAGAATCCTGTAGAAATCCTCTCCAGTCAGATCCTTGAGCTCTACACGGAGCGGGAATCTTCCCTGAAGCTCGGGAATGAGATCCGAAGGCTTTGCAAAGGAGAATGCTCCTGCAGCGATGAAGAGGATATTCGTAGTATCGACAACACCCCACTTCGTTGAGACCTTCGTTCCCTCCACTATCGGAAGGATATCACGCTGTACACCCTCGCGTGATACATCGGAATTGGAGTTGCTGTTGCGTGAAGCGACCTTGTCGATCTCATCGATGAAGATGATTCCCATCTCCTCCGCCCTCTCTATAGCCTCATCGACAGCCTTGTCAGGATCAATGACCTTGTCCATCTCCTCCTCGTGCAGTATCTCCCTGGCACGCTTTACAGTAAGCTTCCGCGTCTTCTGCCTGCCCGATGAAGAGAACATGCTTCCGAGCGAATTAAGAGCCTGCTGTATCTCCTCCATGCTCCCGCCAGAGCCCATGACCTCGAATCCGAGGTGTGTCTTCATATCAACAGGCATCTCAACCTCTTTCTCCTCAAAGACACCGCTTCTGAGCATATTGCGGAACTTCTCTCTTGTATCAGCAGCGGCAATCTCTGTCGAGCTGTCCTTCGGAAGAGTCGGAAGAAGCAGATCGAGAAGCCTTTCCTCGACACGATGCTCTACCTCTTCCTCCTTCTGTCCTGCCATCTCCTCACGCACCATGGAGATAGATGCAGCAGCAAGATCCCTGACCATAGACTCGACATCGCGTCCGACATAACCGACTTCGGTATACTTTGTTGCCTCAACCTTAATAAAGGGTGCATTCGCAAGCTTTGCGATCCTCCTTGCGATCTCAGTCTTTCCGACACCGGTAGGTCCGATCATAAGGATATTCTTCGGAGTAACCTCGTCGCGCACCTCCTCCGGAAGCCTTTTGCGCCTGACACGGTTGCGGATAGCAATCGCTATTGTGCGCTTTGCCTCGTCCTGGCCCACTACATATTCATCAAGGCTCCTCACGATCTCGGAAGGAACCATATCATCAAGCTTCTTCTTAAACTCTGGCATTCTGTACCTCTGTGATTATATTGTGGTTGGTATATATGCAGATATCAGCGGCGATCGACACGCTCTTCCTCGCTATCTCCTCAGCGCTCATATCCACACCGGCATCAAGATACGCCCTTGCAGCAGCAAGCGCATAGCTTCCGCCCGATCCTATCCCTGCAGCATCATACTCAGGCTCAAGAACGTCCCCGGCTCCTGTTATCAGGAAGGCCTTGTCCCCATCGGATGTGAGGATCATCGCATTGAGATTGCGCAGGGTCTTATCGGTCCTCCACTCCTTTGCTAGCTCAACTGCGGACCTTGTGAGATCTCCATTGTACTGTCTGAGCTTGGATTCAAAGAGCTCGAAGAGAGTGAACGCATCAGCAGTCGCTCCTGCAAAGCCGATGATTATCTTCCCGTCGTATATTCGCCTGACTTTGCGGCAGTTGCCCTTCATCACAACTCCGCCCTCGCTCTGTGTTGCCTGCCCGTCTCCTGCTATCGCAACCTGTCCATTCTTTCTGACAAGGCATATCGTAGTGCCATGAATGCTCATTCATTTCTCCTTTGCATGTGGGTGTGCCATCTCATAGACATTCCTAAGCCTCTGGCGTGACACGTGAGTATAGATCTGAGTCGTGGATATGCTCTCATGCCCGAGCAGCTCCTGCACCAGCCTGATATCAGCACCACGGTCCATCAGATGGGTGGCAAATGAATGGCGGAGCGTATGTGGTGTGAACTCCTTCTGCCATCCAAGTCTCTGTCTATACTTTTCAAAGATAATATGGGCACTTGATAAGGGCAACCTTCCACCCTTGCTACCGAGGAAAAATGCCTTATCATCGCCTTTTTTCCCTGCTCTGAATTCCTCGAGGAGAGGAAGGTATTTTCTGATTTCCCTCTCTGTCATCTCAGAAAAGAATACGAAGCGCTCCTTGTCTCCCTTTCCCCGTATAAGGATGCGGCGGTGAGGAAAATCGAAGTCATCGACGTCAACGGAAAGCGCCTCTGATATCCTCATCCCGGAGTTGTAGATCAGAAGAAAGAGCATATGATCCCTCTCATCCTGGTAATCTTTCCTCGGAAGCGAGAGAAGGGCATGCACCTCATCCTCTGTTAGAACGGAAGGAAGCCTTCTCTCCTTCATCCTCAGCGATATCCCGCTGAATGGATCGGACTGGACGATGCCCCGCCGTATCAGATAACCATAGTACGTTCTGAGGGCTGTAAGCTTACGCAGCACTGAGCGCTCCGAGAACTCGCCCATGAGCTCACGGGTATATAGAAGAGCATCGCTTCTTGTGAAGGTGCTCTCACAGCGCCCGATCCTAAAAGCCCACTTCTCCCAGTGCTTCAGATCTATATCATAGTTCGTCACCGTATTATCGGACAAACCGCGTATATCATCGATATATGAAAGGAAGTCCTCTCTTAGTCCCATTGCATCCTCATTATACCGAAACGTGAGCCATGAAATCCATAACTGCCATCCTCTGACGGGTATGCTATTGCCCGTGGAAGGGCAATGGAGGATGAATAGGAGCAGACAACAGGACAGCCTTCGCGGGCAATCGTCCTCATCGACTCCTCTGTCAGAGACGAACGGAGTATCGAGACATCAAGCCCTGCATCAAGGGCCTGGATGATCGCATGGGAGCTTCCAAGCCTTTTTCCGCCAGCTGCTGCAACCATGGAGGATGAAATGGAAAGAGCGATGCATTTCGCAGCTTCCTCATTCCTTCCCAAGAGAAGAGGACTTATCACGCTGCCGCCTGAAAGAAGGATCCTCCTCAGCTTCCAGCCATATTCTCTTTCATAACTCCTCATGCCCTCTGAGATGACCATATGGACCCGTCCCCCGCCATCCTCTGCGCCTTGTATGACAGAGAGCATTCCTCCTCTGTCCCCGATCGATATGATATCCACACCAGAGAGAGCCGCTTCAAGAGCGGATGCATAGATATCCATTATGATTATTTCAGTGCTGACAAACGATACGATCAGCACGCCTTTAGCCTGGGGAAGGACGCCTCTGTAGAAGACAGGAAAGGATCCTATCATACCAGTCTGTATCCCATCATCCTCAGCCCTCTCAAGCTCATCAGCAGGTTCGCTTCTGAAAAGCGATATAAAGCGATTATCAATATGTTCCATGTATAATATACGCAGTTACCCGCTATTCCTGCCAATCAGGATCTGAGAGAGGTGAATATTTATCGAAGAAAGCAAGGATCGATCCTGTATTTAGATGGGTATATATCTGCGTTGTCCTGACATCGCTGTGTCCGAGCATCTCCTGCACCGAGCGGATATCAGCACCATGCTCGATCATATGCGTTGCAAAGGAATGCCTGAGCGTGTGTATTGTCGCATCGATCCCGAGCTTCCCTGCAGCCTGATGGAAACGCTTATGGGCAGCCTGCCTTGTAAGACGGCCTCCGCGCCTGTTGAGAAAGAGGGCTTTCTCGCTGCGGTGTCCTGAAAGAAGCTTCGGGCGAATGGACGAAAGGTATACTGAAAGCGCATCCTTAGCCACATCGCCGATGAATACAAGGCGCTCCTTGTCACGCTTTCCTATAACGGCGATCGTGCCCTCATCCGGATGGAAGGAAGAGACATCAAGAGCCACTGCCTCTGATATCCTCATCCCCGAGGAGTATATCAGCTCAAAGAGCGTATAGTCCCTTACTGAGAGAGGATCATCTGCAGGAAAGGACGAAAGAAGCTCATCGACATCCTCCTCGCTTATCACACGCGGCAGATGGATGCTCTCCTTAGGCTTCTCGACAAGGGATGCGGGATTATCACTTACCATGCTTCCCGAGATCAGGTAAAGATAGAAGGACCTCAGGGAAGAGAGTATCCTTCCCTCTGTCCGCTCCTCTATCCCATCCGTTCTCTTTCTCTCAATAAGATATCGTTCGATATCATCGGCAGTGGATGAAAGAACATCTATGCCTTTCATTGCAAGGTAGTCAAGAAAGCGGGCAGCCTCTGACGAATAGACCTCCCGGGTTTTATCCGAGAGGCGTCTCTGGAAGATAATGTAATCAGAGAATCCCCTCAGAAGGGATGCTCTGTCATCTTTCGTCATCGTCGTGCCGCGCATACCTGAGCACTGCAGGGATTGAGTAGTCATTCGAAGCCTGAGAGCGCTTTCCAAGCTGCTGCTGAAGATCCTGCCACCTGTTTACTGTGATAGCAGCAGGATCCGCGCTCTGCTTCTCTACCTCTCTCTTCTTCTCAGGAACCGCTTCCTCGGCCACAGGCTCCTTTGCCTTTGCAGTTTCCTCCTCCGGCTTCCTGCGGAAGACTTCGGTCTCTGGATTGAACTCAGTCTTGACATCAGGCTTCTGCTCGAATCCTGTTGCGACAACGGTAACCTTTATCCTGTCACCAAGAGCCTGGTTGTAGCTCTGACCAGCGATTATCAGGGCATCCTCAGCGCAGTTGGCAGTGATGAGCTCGACAACATCCTGATACTCCTGGAGCGTCAGGTTGTCCCCTCCTGCAAGATTGACAAGGACGGACTTGGCACCTTCTATGCTTGCATTCTCAAGAAGCGGATTGCTGATTGCAAGCTTTGCAGCATCAACAGCCCTGTTGGCACCTTCGCCGAACCCTAGCCCGATAAGCGCATCGCCCTTGCCCTTCATGATCGTCTTCACATCGGCAAAGTCGATATTTATCTCACCCGGTTCGGTTATGAGGTCGGAAATGCCCTGCACGGACTGGAGAAGAGCACTGTCTGCTATAAGGAACGCCTGCTTGATGGGGGTATTGTTCTCAACAACCTTCAGAAGATGCTGGTTCGGGATCAGGATCAGCGTATCGACCTGCTTCCTTAATCTGTCGATGCCCTGCTGGGCAAGCACGAGCTTCTTCTTGCCCTCGAATGCGAATGGAGTAGTCACGACTGCGACAGTGAGCGCTCCGCAGGATTTCGCGATCTCAGCGACAACAGCGGCAGCTCCAGTACCGGTTCCGCCTCCCATTCCCGCTGTGATGAAGACCATATCGGCATTCTCGAGCTCTGCGCGGATATCATCCTTGGACTCAAGTGCTGCTTTCTCGCCGATCTCAGGAACTCCGCCGGCACCAAGACCGCCTGTAAGCTCCTTTCCGATTGCTATCCTTGTCTGCGCATTCGAACGCTGGAGAGCCTGGACATCCGTGTTCAGAGCAACGAACGAGACCTTCTTCAGTCCTGACGCAATCATGCGGTTCACGGCATTTCCGCCCCCACCGCCTACACCGACTACCTTTATGATTGTCGGAGCCGACTGTTCTGCCGCCGCAGCATCTTCGATATCGAAAATATCAAAATCCATAATCGCTCCTTAAAACAGTCTTCCCAAAAAGCCCTTGAGCTTTCCGCCGAATCCTTCTTTATCCTTTCCAGAATTCCCGATTGACGGATTATCCCGGTACTTCTTTGCCTCAATCTTCATCAGCCCCAGAAGCGTTGAGTATCTGGGATCGATATACATCCTGTCCAGTCCGTTGATCGCCTCCGGAAAACCAAGACGTGCAGGCATCCTGAATACCTCGGAAGCAAGCTCTGTTGCTCCGGAAAGAAGGGAGCCGCCTCCTACGAGTATGACGCCTGCGCCGAATGTACCCAGAACCTCATTCTTCTCAAGCTCCCCATAGAGCATTGAGAATATCTCCGCCATCCTTGGCTCGATAAGCTTTGCAAGCTCCTTTCTGGGGAATCTGATCGGAGGCTTTCCGCCGACAGCGGGGGTGATGATCATCTCATCCTCCGATACCGACGGAGTATGGCAGCAGCCGTCTGAGATCTTTATCGACTCTGCAACTGAACGAGGAAGCTGAAGCATGTATGCGATGTCTCCTGTGACATTGTCGCTTCCAAGCGAGATACCTCCTGCATATACAGGAGCGCCCTGGACGTATGCGATCATATTCGTCGTTCCGGATCCGATGTTTATGACAACGGCTCCCATCTCCTTCTCGTCCATGCCAAGGACAACCTCGCTGTCAGCAAGCGGCTGGAGCACCATGCGCTGGACCTGAAGCCCGGCCTTCTGGACGCACTTTCTAAGATTCTGGCAGATTGAGGATGCTCCGGTGACAAGAAGGACACGCGTATCGAGCCTATGCCCGAGCATATCAATCGGGTCCTTTATGCCGGATCTGCTGTCAACCTGGAAATCCTGTACAAGGGTATGCAGGATCTCAGTATCCTGCGGAAGATCGCGGGCTCGCGCAACATCGATCGATCTTCTTATATCCTCCCGCTTTATCTCCTGGTCCTTGGACTGTATGCCTACAACTCCGCTGGACTGTATGCCGCGGATATGATCGCCACCGACTCCGAGGATGACAGACGAGACCTCGGTTCCTGCCTGAAGCTCTGCATCCGATATAACGGAGCTTATGATCTTCAGCGTCTGCTCTATATTGACAATCGAACCGGATCTGACACCTTCCGAAGGACGCTCGGCGATTGCCTCTATCATCAGCTGCCCATCCTTCGAGACCGATCCTATCACAGATCTGATCCAGCTTGTACCTATATCCAGCCCAACAAGAGTCTTATCTGCAGCCATGCTATTGCCTCTTTATCCTGATAAGCCTGTCGCTGTATAGCCCATAATGCGCTCTCTCCCCGAAGACAGCACATGAACCGGCAGCGTTATACTCATCTTCAATGATGCTCAGGCTCTCCTCAATCCTGGATGCCGCATCCGCGTCCATGATGGACAAGTCTGCGTTAAGATCCGGAATCGTCAATGTAAGAACAGGAGAACCGCTATTGCTATTATTGCCATATTCCATCCATGTTATCAAGCAAGTGGAGCCCGATGCCAGAGCAGAGGCACGGATTATGCCAAGCATGCTCTCAGGAAGCCCTTTGAGAAGGGCATATTCCAGGTAGGAATCATCCATCCCGACAACCGGATAGACTTCAGAGAGCATGGGTATATCGCGCTGATCAACAGCCACCAGAGCATCGCGGAAGATCAATGCTGCTCTCTTATCAGAGATAAGGGCTATGCCGTCATTTCTCAGCGAAGTCCTGATGCTCAGGATCCCATCCCCGTAACGCATCATGACATCCTCGACATACGGAAGGGAAGCTATCTCTGATACCACAGCGTTCCTTGATGCAGAGAGAAACGACCTTCCCTTCATCGGAAGGAGAATGCTCATCACCGATGCACACGGATGGGATACATCAAGATCCCTTACAGTCAGGAGTGGAAGATATGATAGTGCGGTATACAGCGAGATAACCAGGACTCCGGGAACAAGGAGCGCGGCGATAGTCTTCTCAGGCCTTTGCATTGTCCCTCCTTCCCAGTATGTATATAAGCCGGTAGAGGATGCATGCTGCTATGATGTTCATGGCCTCTTCCGAGAGAGAATAGCTGAAGAATGGAAGAAGTATGCCCGGAAGCGGAAGGATGCCTGTTACATACATCATGTTCATCAGAGCCTTGAGGACTATCATCATAGTAAGTCCTATTGCAAGCGCTGCGCTCTGCTCATCGCCTTTCCTTGCGCCCCTTGAGGCTGTCCTCAGCCCTATCAGGAGAATCAGAAGGAAGAACATGATAACGAAAAGCGCTCCGCTGAGGCCGAGCTCACGTATAAGGGATGCGAAGATATACAGCCCCTCCTGATCATCCAGGGGGTATGCGACAAGATTGCTCTGTCCGAGCCCTATCCCGGCAATGCCTCCCATCCTGATAGCCTCCTCAGCCTTGAGAAGGGATGGGTTGTAAAGGCTGCTGTCAGAAACGGGAAGAATGGATCTTGAGACAGGAATGAGAAGCTCCGGGAATACGGAGACAAAGACAAAAGCAGATGCGGCCATTGCAGCAATGGAGACAGCAATGGATACATACCCTATCCTCTTCGACCTCAGCATTGAAAGGACTGTAAGCCCGATTATCATGAACCATGAAAGCCCGCATGAGAAGAGAGAGAGGACCATCATCACAATCACGCCAAGCGTTGAGAACACAAAGTCCCTTATGCGGCCGCCGCCGAGCGCATCGGAATCCGGGATATACCCTGATGCAAGGAATACAGATGCAAAGAGCGCAAGTGAGCCTGCATGGACAATCCTGTATCCTCCGATCACAAGATACCCTGAATCTGAGAAGCCGGGAACAAGTGAGATGGAAAGGACAATGACTGAGAGCGGGACGAAAAGAATATATGCCTTTCTCAGATAATCCATCGGAACGATGCTGAGAAGAAGCCCCGCAGCAAGAGCACAGCCTGCACTGACAAGCTGACGGATAAAGTAGTAGTAGTGGGGAAGAGAGCTATCGATCGCTTTCTGGAATGAAGCTGAATAAAGGATGATCAGCCCGAAGAAAGCGATTATGAGAACAATGCAGAGAAACGTGAATGGAGAAAGCGATCCGGAGCCATTGCCCCCGGATCCGCTTACTCTGTAGCTCATATCATCATAGCTGTTACCGCTTATTCTCTGCATATGGGAATATCATATCATAAACCTAGCGATAAGCTAAGCCTGCTTTGTATACGACATCCTCATCTACAGAGGGAAGACCAGCCGCAATCGCAGCCCTGAGCGCGCGGCTTTCTGCGTCGAGATCGCTAAGCTCCTCATGTGCTTTCGCAACACTGACAATCCTGGTGCTCTCCACACCGATCTGCCACAGAGGGATAAGCGCAACAACAAATCCGAGAGACAGCATTGCGATTATCAGCAGCCTTATAGGCTTCGTGACATTACCATGAATCTCAAGATCTTTCATTCAAACCACCTTCTCCACCACTCTAAGCTTCGCACTTCTCGATGGTGGATTGCTCTCTATCTCTTCTTCTGTCGGGATGATCGGCTTTTTCGTGATGATCCTTATATCGGGATCATCGGAAGCGGCCCTCTCCTTGAAGAACCATTTGACAATCCTGTCCTCAAGGGAATGGAAGGTTATCACGGCAATCCTCCCACCCTTCCTGAGAACTCTTATAGCCTCCTCCAGCGCCGGTGATATCCTGTCAAGCTCCTTATTGACCTCAATGCGCAGAGCCTGGAAGGTACGTGTTGCCGGATGTATCCTTCCATACCGGTAGGAAGAAGGCACCGCATGGAAGATGACGTCTGCCAGATCCGACGACAGCTCGAAAGGCCTTTCCTTCCTCCTTTCCGCAATCGCCCTCGCAATCCGCCTGGAATAACGCTCTTCCCCGTAGCGGTATATTACATCAGCAAGGCTTTCCTCGCTGTATCCATTCACGATATCCGATGCCGTAACATCGCCGTTCCCATCAAGCCTCATATCGAGCTTCTCATCAGTCCGGAAGGAAAAGCCCCTTCCGCTCTCGGCATAGTGGAACATCGATATCCCGAGATCAAAGAGGATAGCATCGGCAGAGCAATCAGGAGCAGAAGCAAGATAATCATTGAACCAGGAAAGGATGGGGGTGAACCTCTCACCGTATTCAGAGAGGCGCTCTATGGCCTTCTTCTGGATCTCAGCATCCCTGTCAATGCCTATCACTGAAAGCGATGGATAGTGCGAAAGGAAGAGCGAACTGTGTCCGCCCTCCCCTGTCGTGCAGTCAATCATAACCGAGTGCCCTGGAGGGATGAGAAGGTTCTCCAGTACCTCTGCCGGCATGACCGGCGTATGATCTATTTCCATCACTCCTTCTCCTCATACAGGCTCTGGGCTAGATCTGCTATCGGCTCGTCATCCAGAAATCCCTGATATACCTCTGGATTCCATATCTCAACAGCATAGCCCGTCCCTACGAGGAGAGCTTCGCCTTTGTTAGGCAGGGAGTACTTTTCCCTGTCCTTTAGGGGAATGTTTATTCTTCCAGAGCTGTCAATGTCTACATACTGCGCCGGTGATATCAGCTTTCTGATCAGAGTCCTCTTCTTTTTATCGAGCATAGCCATTGGGGATGAGAGAATCGGCCCGGAGAACTCTTTCTCAAAATACTCTGGTGTCATCAGCATCAGATGGTTTTCATCCAGTCCTGGAAGAATAACAACCTGCTCTGCAG
>CALXKZ010000033.1 GCA_944389065.1 uncultured Spirochaetaceae bacterium | reverse complement strand
ACCATGCTGACTTCGTTGCATGCCACAACCCGGCATACATCGGCCGCTATGATATGCTCTCCGCTCTTAAGGATGGCGGTACATTCCTCCTTAACAGCCAGATTCCTTCCTCTGAGGTATTCAACCACCTCACAAAGGATATGCAGGAGCAGATCATCAAGAAGCACATCCACTTCTACAACATCGATGCTCTTGATATCGCAAGAAGCGTAGGTCTTGGATCCAGGATCAATACTGTTATGCAGGCTGCATTCTTCAAGATTGCGAATGTTCTCCCTGAGACAGAGGCTATTGACCTGATCAAGAAGTACATCAAGAAGACATTCCTCAAGAAGGGCGAGGATGTTGTCAACAAGAACTGGGCTGCTGTAGATGGAGCATCTGACGCTCTCGTAGAGGTTAAGGTTCCTGCGACAATCACTGAGAGCTACGAGCCGAAGAGGCTTATCCCAGAAGATGCTGATGATTTCACAAAGAACGTCATCGAGCGCATCATGCACCTTGAGGGCAATGACATTCCTGTATCCCAGATGTCTTTCGATGGAAAGCTTCCTACAGGAACAGCAAAGCTCGAGAAGAGAGGTGTTGCTGCTTATGTTCCTCATTGGGATAGCACGAAGTGTATCCAGTGCAACCAGTGTGTACAGTCCTGTCCGCATGCTGCTATCCGCGCAAAGCAGATAACACCAGAGGATATGGAGAAGGCTCCAGCAACATTCACAGCTATCAAGTCGAACACAAAGAACGACAGGAATCTCCTCTTCAAGATCCAGGTCTATCCAGAGGATTGCCAGGGCTGTGGCGTATGTATCGAGGCATGTCCTGCAAAGGAGAAGGCTCTCGAGTTCAAGCCGCTTGTTGAGGAAAGGGCAAATGGAGAGACAAAGAACGCTGAGTTCTTCGAGTCCCTTACATATGACAACCTCGATGGACTCAACATGGGAACAGTCAAGGGTCTGCAGTTCAAGCAGCCGCTCTTCGAGTTCTCCGGTGCATGTGCAGGATGCGGTGAGACACCATATGTCAAGATGCTTTCCCAGATTTCCGGCGAGAGAGCAATCATCGCTAATGCTACAGGCTGTTCTTCAATCTACTCCGGTACATTCCCGACAATCCCTTACACAAAGAGGGCTGATGGTCGTGGACCGGCATGGGGCAACTCACTCTTCGAGGATAATGCAGAGTATGGTCTTGGTATGAGGCTTGCAGTCGATTCCAACAGGAACCTCCTGAGAATCAAGTGCGATGCTCTTATGGCTAAGGGATGCTCAGCAGAGCTCAAGGCAGCTATTGAGAAGTGCTACTCTCTCTGGGATGACAACACATCTGAGGATTCAATCACAGCTCAGAAGGAAGTCCAGGCTGTTCTTGCAAAGGAGAAGGCTGCAGATGCAGAGTCTCAGGCTCTTCTCGACAAGATCATCGAGCTCCAGGATTACTTCTCTGAGAAGGATGTCATCATCATCGGTGGTGATGGATGGGCTTATGATATTGGATACGGTGGTGTTGACCATGTAATTGCTTCTGGCAAGAACGTGACGATCCTCGTACTCGATACAGAGGTTTACTCCAACACTGGTGGACAGGCTTCCAAGTCGACGCCGATGGCAGCTGTTGCTAAGTTCGCAAATGCTGGAAAGAAGGTTGGCAAGAAGAATATGGGCTTCATGCTCATGACATACGGTCATGCATATGTTGCTTCTGTTGCTCTCGGCTATAACAGGCTCCAGACTCAGAAGGCACTGCAGGAAGCTGTTGCATACCATGGCCCATCAATCGTCTTCTGCTATGCTCCGTGTATCAACCACGGTATCAACATGAGATATTCTCAGGTTGAGGCAAAGAAGGCTGTTGAGGCTGGATACTGGCCGCTCTACCGCTTCAACCCAGAGCTTGAGGCAGGAAAGAGATTTGTCTGGGAGACAAAGCCAGCAACTGGTGATTATCAGGAGTTCATCAAGGGTGAGGTCAGGTACTCATCGCTGTACAAGACCAATCCTGAGGATGCTGATAAGCTCTTTGCACAGGCTGCAGAGGATGCAAAGGACAGACTTGCATTCTACCAGAAGTGCGGCGAGCTCCTTGGAGAGATCATCTGATCAGCTCCTTATGAGTAATACAATGGCCCGGGAAACCGGGTCATTGTTGTTTATGTAGAGTTCCTGTATTTGATCAGCACTACCTGAAAGCAATGTTAGACTGTTCTTTACAGGAGGATTTCAATGGGAAAATCTTTTAAGTTTCTTGCAGTAACGGCTGTGGTGGCAGCAATGCTGCTTGCTGGATGCGCAACTGCATCGCTTCCAGCGCCAACAGCAGAGGAAGCTTCGGCTTTCGAATCGGAGCTGGGAAAGGTCCTGGCATCTTCGGGATTCAGTGGCTCTCTTGGATTCGCAGACAAGTCAGTACGCGGAGATTATCAGCCGGGAGATAAGCTTGGACTTTATACAGTGACACGCAATAGCCATGTCCGTATCGATGTTGATCTTTCAGATATCTTCAGCGGAGGAGCCACTGTCGCTTTTGATGTTGAGGCGTATTACAAAGCAGGAGAAGAGGATCGCAGCATCGGCTATGAGGCTGTTGTCGGCCGAGGGGAGGATGGAGCTAATGTCACGACCATCACCCGGGCAATGCTCAATGGCAAGGAGTTCGATCCAGCCGCAATGCAGGCAATGCTTGCAGACTGACGAAAAGCCCTCCGGTCTCATCCGCCGGAGGGTTGATTATTTCTAATGATATCCGATTGGAGGTATAATACGCGCATGCGTAGGATAATTGCTTTTCTTTGTTTTGCTTTATTAGTTTCCTCGTTTTTCACAAGCTGTGATTTTCTTCTTGATATCGGTACAGAAGAGCCTGCTGTTCCATCTGCTGATGATGACAGCAATACTCTTCTTGGTTTTCCTTCAAATGCAGTCTCTGGTGAATCACAGATAATTGAACGCGATGCATATACTCTGCTTTTTGATTACGATACCCTTCTTCCAGTATGGGTCTCTTGGCATCTTGATGCTGATGATTTCGGAGATACAGAAAGGGAAGATTCCTTTACTCCCGATCCAAAGCTGATAGAGGTGTATCAGGTAGAATATGAGGATTATACGAATTCCGGTTTTGATAGAGGGCATCTATGTCCAAATGCTGATAGGGATATAACTCCGGAGTCCGCCGCGGAGACATACTATATGTCAAATATCACACCGCAGAATCCGAACTTGAATCAACAGGATTGGAAATATCTTGAAGAGGCTTGCCGTGGATATGTGGAGGAGGGATCAGAGCTTTTCATAATTGCCGGAGTATATGGCAATGGCGGCATCAATGATGAAGGAAAAGAGCTGAAAACATATAAGAATCCAAAGGTTTCTGATGCAACTGAGATTACAATCCCAGCCCATTTCTGGAAAGTTGTTGTAATCATTCCCGATGGAGACGGTGATCTTTCAAGGATAGATGAGAAAGCTGTTGCCTTCGCTGTTGACTTTGAGAACAAGCCTGTTCCAGATGATCTTAGCTGGAAAGACTATGCGATAAGCATAGATAAGCTGGAATCACTTACAGGCCTTGATTTCCTGTCAGCGCTTCCTGATGATATTGAGAGCGCTCTTGAGAGTAGGATGCAGGCAGGTATCTGATTTATATTCAAATCTTCGAGCCAAGGGCCATGTAGTTCCTTGGCTTTTGCTTTGACTTGGACATGATTTTGCTGCTGTGGCTATCCGTGTTAATATTGCTGATAGGGGATGGAAAAGGAGTCATCTGATGCTATACGGGATTATCGTTCGTACACCTTTTGGCAGATTCAATGGGAAGATGGATCTTGAGATCAATGAGGGCAAGGTATCGGGAACGCTTTCATTCATGGATTTTTCATCTGAGTTCCATGGAGAGGGCGATATGGATGGATTCAGCTTCTCCGGTTCGTTTGATATCCCTATCGGGTCCTTGGATTATAAAGCTGAAGCATCGGTGAAGGATGATGGTGTCCATGGTGTTGCTGACACAAGGCTGGGGAAGCTTGAGTTTGCGCCGGAGCGCTGAGAAAAATTTCCAGGGTTTGGTTTTCCTTGTCCAAAAAAAGCGATAAAAGAGCCAAAAATCTTCGTTTACGGTATCAGATAACCATGTGAAACTTTACTCAGAGGTAAAACTAAAATGCAGGAGGATCCTGCAT
>CALXKZ010000032.1 GCA_944389065.1 uncultured Spirochaetaceae bacterium | reverse complement strand
CATACCGGATGAGTGGAGGATGAAGCATGCGACGATAAAGGAGACGGCAAGCGGGAAGTTCTTCATATCGCTGACGTTCGATGTGGAAACAAGGCCGACAGAGATGAAGAGGGAATCCGAGAAGGTCGAGACCTTTGACTACTCAATGCCTTCCCTGGTCGTCTCCTCTTCCGGGGATAACGACATCACTGCAGAGGACATCCGAGGATTGCGAAGGAACAGAGGAGGTTCTCGAGGATGAAGTATGGCTCTGCTAACTACTGGGAGCAGAAACACAAAATCGGGAAGCTCCATAAGAAGGCAAGGAACAGGAGGAAGGACTTCCTCCATAAGCTCTCCAGAAAAGTCTCCGATTCCTTCGATGCCGTCGTAGTGAAGGACATAAACCTCCAGCATATGTCACAGAGCCTGAACTTCGGTAAAGCTGTTTATGACAACGGCTATGGAATGCTGAGAGAAATGCTTGCCTACAAGCTGAATGAGCAGGGGAAGATACTCGTGAAGGTCGATAAGTTCTTCCCTTCGAGCAAGCGATGCTCAGTGTGTCATGAGGTTAACCATGACTTGAAGCTGTCAGATAGGGAGTGGACATGCAAGAGCTGCGGCACACAGCACGACAGGGACAGGAACAGCTGCAAGAACCTGCTGGATGAGGGAAAAGACATCCTTAACCGCTGGGCTAGCGGGGATAGCTCATTGATACTGGCACCATCAGGTGTCTTGAGTGAGAAGAAGCTCCATCCTCAGGCTCACAGCAATGTGAGACAGGATGGAGAGTAGGTCACTGCCAACCATATTGAATATGCCATTGACAGAGTCGTATGAGATGATTGTCTGGCAGGAAAAGCAATTATTGACGAAATCAAGAAACCAATCGATCGAATGTCCCAAGTCAATTGCGATTATGGCCTGCCTCAAGCTTCTCCTTTACGATTTTTCTAAAAACAGACTACCCCCACCCGGTATCGTTTTGTCAAGAGGAAATTAAAGATTGATCGGATATTTTCTGAATTGTGCTTTGCGGGATCTGGCGGATTTATGCACTGAAGCGAGAACGCTTACGTATTCTGCATATTGAAAGAAACAGTATTATCGCTATGCTTATCCACTGTGCAGTCGATAGACCGCAGAATATGCCTCTGTACCAGTCTCCCCTGAGGAATTCAAGGACAAAGCGCATGACAGCATATGATCCAAGGTAGCATATAAGCGCACCATGCCTGCCCTTCAGGGAATAATGGAAAAGAAGATATCCTGAAAGAGCGAACAGGAGCACTGCCTCGAGAAGCTGGACCGGGAATAATGGTATGCCGGAAGGCGCCCTCCCCCCTTCCGGGAATACAACGCAGAACGGCCCTGAATACGGAATGCCATAGCAGCATCCGACAAGAAAGCATCCGATACGTCCCAGCCCATGGGCAAATGGCATCAGGAATGCCATATGATCGAATATGTAATCTGTGCCATAGCCGATTATCCTACCGCCAAGATACGCAGCAGGAATGGACAGAAGAAGACCTCCATAGAAGACAAGACCGCCAGGTGCCATGATCTCCTCTGCAGAGAATCCATACTCCGCGATCCTTGTGATGAGAGAAAGAAGCTTTGCCCCTATTATCGCCCCAACAAGCATGAAGCTCAGCATTTCGATGAAAGCCTGGAATGAGACAGGCTGCTTCCTGGAATATATATAACCGATGATGATGACAGCGAAAAGCGCTGAAAGAAGCATCACCTGATAGGATGTGAGAGACGCAATGACAGGGTACATATCAACGGATTGAATGGTAACCAGTCATCAATTCATGGTCAATTGTCAAAACAATGTGAATATACGGTGGAAATCTTCACGCAAAAGACATAAACTGGCTGAGAACGACCTATGGAGGATGAAATGTTCGGTCTCACAAAGGATAAGGACTTTTCAGTCATTGAGTACCAGGGGGATAATACAGTATTCATTTATAAATCCCCAGTTGTTGACTTCCTTACAGGAAGCACATTGATTGTCCATGAAAGCCAGGAAGCGCTCTTTTTCATGAATGGAGAGGCTCTGGATCTGTTCGGTCCGGGAAGGCATATCCTCACTACGCAGAATCTGCCTCTTCTCGCCCGTCTTTTCTCCAAGTCCACAGGAGGAAAGGAGCAGTTCAGAAGCGAGATCTACTTCATAAATAAGACAGAGCAGATGGGAATACTCTGGGGCACTGACAGCCAGGCAGAGTATATGGATCCACAGTACCGCTTCCCTATAAAGCTTGGAGCAAGGGGCGAGATGTCGCTGACTGTATCCGATCCAAGGAAGCTGATAATCAAGGTAGTCGGAACAGAGACAGAGCTTACGAACCAGCAGTTCACGAAGAAGATACGCGGACTGACGATGCCTTATATCAAGAAGGAGCTTGTGACCTATATATCCTCTCATGGGCTCAGCGTATTCGATCTTGACAGCCAGCTTGTCGATATCCAGGAGGGAATGAAGGCCCTTCTCGATCCGATATTCGAAAACTATGGCGTCGAGCTTGCGCAGTTCGCGCTCAGCGCGATCATGAAGCCTGAGGATGATCCGCAGTACCTGAAGTTCAGAGAGCTCCACTACAGAAGGGTCACAGAAATCGAGGAAGAGCGCATCAATGCCGAGAAAGTGCGCATAAGAGCCCAGGGAGCTGCGGACAAGAGACGCATCGAAGGATATACATACCAGGATGAGAGAGGCTTCGATGTCGCAGAGCGTCTTGCAGGGAACGAAGGCGGCGCAGGCCAGCTTGGGTCCCTTGGCGCCGGGCTGGGAATGATGATGGGAGTTGCCGGTCCGATGGGTACGGCTGTGGGCAATGCTGTCAGCAGCACGATGTCACAGCAGCAGCCTCAGTCCGCTGCAGCACCGGCTCAGACAGAGAAGAAGCATTTCTGCATGAACTGCGGTGCAGAGATCACTTCAAACGCAAAATTCTGCCCGGAGTGCGGGAATCCGGTGAAGGCAAAGGAAGGAGTATGCCCCGGATGCGGAAAGGAAGTTCCGGAGGGAGCAAAATTCTGCCCTGAATGCGGCACGAAGATAGAATGAGGTTTATATGAGAAAGAATATACATTCAGGCAATGTTGTCATAATAGCGCTCCTTGCAGTGCTTCTTGCGGCTATTCCGCTTTACTTCATACACCACACAAATGCACTGATAGCATTCTCTGCGGTAGTGCTGTCGATTGTGCTGATCACATCTTCCGTGCTTTGGATCATCAGGAAGAATCCGGAAGCTCTCAGCTGGGCAGTCGCCCTCCCCTCAAGGCTTACAGCCTATTTCGTGCTTACTGCGATCATCTACATAATTGCGCTTCTGTGGATACCGTTTCCAAGGACAGTCCTGATCATTGCAGAAATCGCAGTGATAGCAATCATGGGGATACTGACAGTGCCTGTGCTCGGAGGACTGGCAGAGATAAAGGAGGTCGATGAGAGCGTCAGAGCATCAAAGGCATTCATCGACAGCACTCTTCTTGCTCTTTCAGCGATGAAGGGATACGGAAGCGAATCTGACAGCATAGTATCGTCTCTTTATGATGAATTCAGATATTCCGATCCGGTATCCTCTCCTTCCTCCCAGCCTCTTGAGAGTGAGATATCAGCGGTGGTCGAAGAGCTTTCAGCTGCCGTGAAGGATAAAAAGGATCCTGAAACGCTGAAGGGGATATCCAAAAGCATTTCAGATAAGCTTAGAAACAGAAATGCCGTCGTTAAGGCATCTAAAAGGAGATAGTGATGAGTGATTTCAAGTGCAGGATGTGCGGCGCTGAACTGCATGTCGATGAGAATACAAGAATTGCTGAGTGCGAATACTGCGGTTCGAAGATGGCACTTCCTATTGTCATCGGAGGTTCCCCTATCGCTTCCTATTTCTCAAGGGCAGATGAAAGGCGCAGAGCCTCGGATTTCGATAAGGCTGTCGAGCTTTATGATCAGATCATAACAGCCGATCCGGAGAATGCTGAGGCACACTGGGGTGCTGTGATATCCCGCTACGGCATAGACTATGTCAAGGATCCGTCAACAGGGAAGATGGTTCCGACATGCAACAGACTGCAGAACGTATCGATACTGCAGGATCCGGATTATACGGCAGCAATCGAATATGCTCCTGATTCAGAGGTAAGAGCTCTTTATGAGGAACAGGGAAAGGAGATTGCCGCGATCCAGAAGCGCATTCTCGAGATCTCCGAGAAAGAAAAGCCATACGATGTCTTCATCAGCTACAAAGAGAAGGATGATGCGGGAAACAGAACTCCTGACAGTCTTCTTGCACAGGAGATCTACTACAGCCTCACAGACAGCGGATACCGCGTTTTCTTCTCCAGGATCACACTTGAATCCAAGCTTGGAGAGGAGTATGAGCCATATATCTTCGCAGCGCTTCAGTCAGCGAAGGTGATGCTTGTAGTTGGCACTAAGCCGGAGTATTTCAATGCAGTATGGGTACGCAATGAATGGTCACGCTATCTGACTCTGCTCTCAAAGGACAGATCCAGAAAACTCTTCCCATGCTACAAGGACATGGATCCATACAACCTCCCTCAGGAGCTCTCTCTTTACCAGGCTCAGGATCTTGGCAAGATCGGATGCATAGAGGATATAAAGAGAGGCATCGAGAAGGTCATAAAGAAGGATAAGGAGAAGCAGGTATCTGCTGCATCTGCATCCTACATGCCCCTTCTCCAGCGCGCGGACATGCTTCTTTCCGTAAACAACTTCGAGGAAGCTGACACATATTACACCAAGACTCTTGAGGTAAAGCCCGATCTTTTCGAGGCATATCTCGGAAGAATTCTCTGCAAATACAGGCTTCACAATCTGGATGAGCTCAAAAGCAGGCTCATCATTGATTCATCCGATGATAACTTCCTTCTTGCAATGAAGACTGCGCCCGCGGATAAGATTCCCGATCTTGAGATGATAAGGAAGTACTCCGATAAGGCATGGTCAATCATAAGAGAAGCTGTTAACAAGAACACAGGCAATGCAATGAGCTATCTTATCTCACAGGAAGAGAATAAGCGCGATGTGAAGGGCCTTGAGAAGAGAACCGACGACTTCTGCAAAGGAACTGTGGCTGCGGCAGGATCTCCAACATATGATACTGACACAATCGGTACTGCATCGAATGCCTATGCGATCTTCGTACACAGCTATATGCTTTCAAAGGCAGCAGAGCTGAAGGAGGATCTTCCTGATTCAAGCTATGTCAGTGAGATAGTGAAGGCAACGGAGAGCTCTCTCTGGTATGAGTTCTTCAACAGCACGGAGTATGCTTCAGACTTCAATTCGATGGTCGATTCCTCACTAAGAAGGTATGCGGACCGCTGCAGCAGCCTGGTGGAAGATACAAAGAATAAGAGAGCAGCTTCAAGGGAGAGCGGATGCTTTGCAGTCGGAGCCATAATAATCCTTGGAGTATGTGTATACGTTCTATGGTGGCTTGGAGACTGCCTGGGGCTTTGCTGATGATACTGGGAGCGGGAAACCGCTCCTTATATTTTCCATCAAGGGGGAAATATGGGAAGAAGAACAATATATAAAGATCAGCATGGGAATATATACGAGAAGACAGCATTCGGCAATTACAGAAAGGTAACCACAGGCGGGGATTATGTATTAGGCGCCCTCATGATTATAGGATTCATTGCCTACATTTTCTATGAAGAGCCGATTGCAGCAGCTGTGATGGCAGCCCCCGTAGTAGGGATAATCGCTCTCATAATCGCATTCGTTAAAAGGAAGAAGGAAACCATAACCGGATCATTGATGCTGTCCTGGGCCCTGATATTCTTCGGCTACTTCGGTGCAATGTGGAAAATGAACACGCAATTGCTGTTCAATCTCTACGATGCGATCCTTATTTTCAGCTTCCTGATCTATTCATATGCGCTGCTCACTCCAAACAGGACCATAAAGACAATCCTTTCCGTCCTGATTATAGCAGGAGCGGTATACGCTGGCGGGATGTATTCAGGATTCACTGTATTCAACAGGCCTGCATTCATCCTGAACCCTGGGTATATCGCGATGTATGCATCCTTTGTCCTCATACCGCTTTTCTTCAGCATTGCGATAAACAAGGGAAAAGGGAGCAAGATAATATCGCTGATAGTCTTCTCAGCTCTTCTTGGATGCATCATTGCATATGATGCGATGGAACCAGGATATGACATCATCCTGAGTGGATTCGCATTCCTGGCAATCACAGTCTCCCTGATATCCTCAATCCTGTTCATTTCGATCATCAGGCTTCCTGCTGCCGCAATAATCCTCTCACTAGCTGCCTACATCGCAGCAGGATTCATTCCTGAGACAGCCAGATTGCTCGAAAGCATCACAGGGATTTATCCAATGAGGATCAGGCCTCTTACCCTTGGTATTGCATTGGCAATGGTATCAGTAATGATCGGCATATATGCGGAAGGAAGGAAAACAAAGAGAAGATCCGTGCCTGATGCATTCCAGGAAGCTTACAACAGAGTGAAAGGCTCTGACGATAATCTATCAGAATAAGAACCATAAGGAGCCTGGATTACACTAGGCTCCTTATGCTCTTCACATCAGGAGATTATATCTTCCTTCCATTCCGCGATATTCCGCTCGATGGATGAGAAGGATATCCCTACAAGATGGAGCACCATCCCCTCTCTGATATCCTTCTGGAATTTCTCTCCATAGCGCTTTGCTCTTATCTGCTCCAATGCCTCATCTGCGCTTCCATCTATCTTCTGCTCAAATAGATAAATATGCCTTCCAGTCCTCATAGAGTTGTCAATCCGGCCAAGCATGGTTCCATCCTCAACGGAGGCTCTGCACCCCGCGGCTATGAAGAACATGTGCATTATCAGCTGATACGGTCTTTCATACCTTGTTTCAAGAAGATGGTAGGTGCACTGGCTGTAGAATGATCCAAGTACATTGACCAGTCCCTCCGTATTTCCCTCAGATGCCGCTATCCTCCCTTCCCCCGGAAGAGTACGCACCCTGGTGCTTCTTGCATACCTCACAGCCAGCGATGATGTGAATGACGTGCTGACCTCCAGGTTGGGGAAACCGAGGAATATAAGTCCCTCCCTGCTATCCTTTATGGTAAGATAACCTGCGAAGTACAGCAGGACAAGTGATGCTTCCGGATCCATATTCTCATTATGGAGTTCAGAGATATCGAATACAGAGAAAGCCTCAGGGGAGACACCGACACTGTTTTCTACCGCAGTGAATATCTCATGGGATACAGCATATGAAACGGCAAGCTTCGTAGCCCCTGTCATTTCCCAGTAGTTCCTGAAGATGCAGTCATCGGAGAAGAATGAACCAAGAGAGACAGGATTGTATACCCTCGTCTCAGAGTCAGGCGAGAAGCGGTAGCCATCATAGTAGTCCTTTATAGCCTTAATAAACTCTTCCCTTGTCCTGTATCCGCACCTCTCCCAGTTCTCATCTATCCCCTCAGAGAAGAACCTCTCCACCTCCTCTTCCGTAT
>CALXKZ010000031.1 GCA_944389065.1 uncultured Spirochaetaceae bacterium | reverse complement strand
CATGGTCTCCTGGTGGCCATAGCAGGGCGGCGATACCCGTTCCCATCCCGAACACGGAAGTAAAACGCCCTCGCGCCGATGGTACTGCGGCTCGTCCGCGGGAGAGTAGGTCGCCGCCAGGTTCTTTTTTGCCTTTTCACCCCCTCTTACTTGAGGGGGTTTTATATTGTTATGATAGTATTTTTACTTTCTTCTTATATTTATATACCTGTTTTCCGATACTCTATTTCTGATTATCTGTATTTCTTTTCTTCATAAGAAATTCACTAGGAATAATTACAGGTTGTGCTATACTTTATAAAGGAATCCATGGGGTAAGATTTCCTATCCTCCCTGAAATAGTTTCTTCTGGTTTCCGTTAGGCTTAGGTCCAGCTCTCCGGAGCTGGTCTTTCTTATGGCTAAAGAACTCTTTGTCTGCTAAAATCCTAATCTATGGCATTAATCAGATTCTATAAACCTGCTTTATATAGAAAGGATATGGACGCCGTCCTCCAGACGATGGTTGATGAGAAGATAGGACCGGGGGAGCGCAAGAAGGAGTTCCTGCGCGTCTTCTCTCTTTTCCTTGGCAAAGAAGATGGCATTGCCCTCCGTTCATATCTTGATGCGATCTCTGCATCCCTTATTGCATGCGGCGTAAATGAAGGAGACGGCGTGATAATCTCCGTGCTCTCTCCTAAGATTTATCTTGAAGCATTCAGGAGGCTTGGAGTGAAAGCTGTCATCGTCGATACAGATGACTATGGACTGATGAGCACAGAGGATGCTGCGAAGCATCTTGATGAGGCAAAGGCGATCCTTTATTTTGAGCCTGTATGCCAGATGCCTGCATCATACGATAATGTAAGATCCCTTGGTCTTCCGCTGATTGTCGATGTATCCGAGTCTCTTGGCTCGAAGTTCGAGGATGAATCAGGCGCAATCACCAGATCGGGCTCAGGCGGCGATATCGTGATATCCTCATTCGAGGAGGATGGTGTGATATCAACAGGGGGAGGAGCAGCGGCAGTGTCGTCGAATGAGGAGTATATAGAGCGGCTCAGGAAATACTCTTCGCTTGCATCTCCATACACCGATCTTCCGGATATGAATGCTGCACTTGGTATTGTGCAGCTTTCAAAGATCGATACGCTTCTTACACGCCGCTTTGAGATCTACAGGATGTATCAGCAGGCCCAGCTCAAGAGCGATGCTGTACTCTTCGGTTCCGCATCACCTCTTTTCACAGCCAACGGCTTCGGATTCTCTGTGATAGTGAACACAAGACCTGATGATGCGATAGCATTTGCCTCTAAGTACTCCGTTTTCTGCAGAAGGACATTCACAGGGAGCGTCGGCTACCGCTATCAGGATAAGTATGACAGATTCCCCCATGCGATCGCTCCTATAACGAGAGCAATCTCGTTTCCTCTCTATCCATTCCTGTCAAAGCCTGATCTAGAATCGGTACAGCGCGTTATAAGCCATATAAGCTGAGGTAGAAATGATTTCAAAGGTGCTCATCATTGCCAATGGTACGAAATCGGAGAGTCTCCTGCTTGCAGATGAGATCATTTCCTTTCTCGACGGGAAGGGTATCGGAAGCTATCTTGTCAGTACGAGAAGCTGTTCTGAGAGGCTTTCCGTTCCATTCTCTGCAGATCTCGTGATAACGCTCGGCGGCGATGGAACAGTTCTGTATGCAGCCCGTGCTGTCCATGAGCTCGGTATCCCGATACTTCCTGTGAACCTAGGTACGTTCGGATATATCACGGAGGTGGGAAAGGATGAATGGAAGGAGACACTCCTTGCATACATGGAAAACGGCGAGAACATATCGCGCCGCCTTATGCTCCGCATAACTGTGATCCGCGGCGGAAAGAAGGTCTGGCAGGCATCGGCTCTCAATGAAGCTGTTATATCATCATCGGGTATTGCGAAAGTGATCTCTCTTGAGCTCTCTCTTGACAACACTATGCTTGGCAACTTCCGTGCCGATGGCATGATCATAGCCACCCCTACAGGATCGACAGGCTACTCCCTTGCAGCAGGGGGCCCGATAATCGACTCTGAGATGTCTGCAGTGATAATAACCCCTGTCTGCCCGTTCACGCTCTCAAACAGGCCCCTTGTGACATCTGGGAAGCTTGTCTCTCTGACTGTCCCTTCCGGGCAGAGAACGGATCTTGTGCTTACCGCAGATGGCCAGCTTGATTTCCTGCTTGAGGAAGGTGACAGGGTGACTGTCGAGAAAAGCAGGAGCAGGGTGCTTCTCGTGAGATCGCTCAAGAGGAACTTCACAGAGGTCATCCGTGATAAGCTCCACTGGTCAGGAGGATTGCATGCTTGAAAGGCTTTCAGTCCGTAGCTATGTGCTCATAGATAGGCTTGATATCGAATTCGGAGAGGGTTTTTCCGTCATCACAGGCGAAACCGGAGCCGGGAAATCGATACTGCTTGGCGCTCTATCGCTGATTCTGGGAGCGAAAGCAGATAAGGATGCGATCAGAAAGGGAGAAAAGAGCGCGGAGGCTGCTGCTGTCTTCTCTTACCATTCCCCAGCTGTCAGAAAATGGCTTGAGGATCATGATGCTCTGGGAGATGACGGGGAGATCATAATCAGGAGATCGGTCCGTGAGACAGGACGGTCTGTATATACTGTGAATGGAATTCCCGTCTCAAGGAAGGAAGGGGAGGAGCTAGGATCCCTTCTTGTCGATATATCCTCCCAGCATGCTTATCAGGCATTGCTGAAGCCTGGCGTATACAGGTCGATGCTCGATGATTCGATTGCTGATCCATCCATCCTTGAAAGCTACAGGCAGGTGTATTCTGAGTACAGAAAGACAGAAGCAGAGCTTGAGAGGGTATCAGAGGAGATTGAAAAGAGCGCCGAGGAAAGGGATTATATCGCATACTGCCTTTCAGAGCTTGATGGCGCGGCTCTTCGTGTGGGAGAGGATGAGGAGATAAAGGCGCGGCTTGGTGTCATAAACTCCGCTGAATTCATCAGGGAAAGCATTGCTTCAGCTTCTTCCGAGCTTAAGGCCGGTGTCTCATCATTGTCTGAAGCCCTTTCTGTGCTGGAGAAGGCTGCGGCAAAGGATAAGGAGCTTGAAGCACTGAGAGACCGACTTGAGCCTGTGAGCATAGACTGCGAGGACATTCTTCTTACTCTCCGCTCGCATATGTCATCGGTTGAGTACTCTGAAGAGGAGCTTGAAGAGCTCAATTCAAGGCTCTCTTCCATCCAGAAGATGAAGCGAAGATTCGGAGGAAGCATTGAGAGCGCGATAAGAAAGCAGGAGGAGTACAGAGAGAGGCTCCGTGTAATGGATGACGGGGAGGAGATCCTTTCTGAGCTTGAAAAGCGCATGGAGAAGCATAGGGCGGAACTGGAAAAGAGAGGGGAGGCTCTCACAGCGCTGAGGAAGAAGGCTGCGCTTTCATTCTCTTCATCAATCGAGAAGACGCTTCATGGGCTTGGGATGCCGAATGCTATATTCAGGATATCTGTCGATCCGGTACCTGCAGGTCCTGATGGATGCGACAGCGTATCATTCATGATTGCGCCGAATAAGGGCGAGAAGCTTTCCCCTGTCCATGAGAGCGCATCAGGAGGAGAGCTTTCCAGGATCCTTCTTGCGATAAAGGCATCCAGCTATGGAAAGGGCGGCGCAGAGACGATGCTCTTCGATGAGATCGATTCCGGAATCGGAGGAAAGAGCGCCAATGCCGTAGGAGATGAGCTCAGAAAGCTTTCTTCAGGAAGGCAGGTGATTGCGATAACCCATCTTCCGCAGATCGCTGTCAGGGCTGATTCCCATTATCTTGTCCAGAAAAGCGAGATAGATGGCAGGACTGTCTCAGATGCGTTCCTCATCGAAGGGGAGGAGAGGGAAAAGGAAACCGCCCGGCTCCTTTCGGGAAGCACGAGCGGCATATCGCTTGAGCATGCAAGAAGCTTACTTGAAGTTGATGAGTGAGTATGCCTTTCTGGCTGTCTCCTCACACGCTTCCGCTTTGCTCTCTCCTTTATAGTATGGATAGACTATGTCCTGCAGCTCCCTCAGCTCTGGCATAAGCCCGTTCGCGTTGCTTTCCTCCATCAGCTCGATGATGTCTCTGGCTATCTTCTCTGTCAGTCCTTCCCTTGATATATCCCCAGCTATGGAGAGCGCATAATCAGAAAGGATGGAGCTGAGGGCCTTGATATCTGAATCCCTGCCGCACTTCCTGACAAAGCCGAGCATGCTTCCGATGGTCTCATGCCTCTCAGCCTCTGATAGATCGCTCTTTGCTGCGAAGTAGCTTCTGATGAGCTTTATAGTAAGTCCTAGATTCTCAAGCATCATCGTGTCGATCGGCATGAATCTTGAGTTCTTCACAAGCATCGCGAAATGCCTGATGTCAGAAGCGAAGAGCGAAAGCTTTGAGAATGAAGCGCTGTTCATCGATCTCTCGATCCATGTGAACATCTCCGCGAGCATGCGCCCCGGGATATCCTGGTTCGTGATCCTTATCCTCTGTATCGGTGTGTTGGAATCATTGTTCTCCGATATATAGAGATTGATTCCGTTATCAACGGATGAGGAGGAGAGAACCGTGAATCTGTACAGCTCAAGGTTCACCGTATCGATGATATCGCATGAAAAGCTCTCTGAGTCCATATCGAGATGGGAGAGTATGAACTTACCGTATTCCTCTTTGTATGATTCCGGGCTTGCTATGCTTCTGTTAAGGTAGAAGTACAATGCGGCCTCCACTTCACCTGGAAGTCCCTTCATCTCCTCCTGTGCGATGTTCATTCCGTCTCCCATGCCCTTGATGTTCGACTTTGCTTTCCTTAAGTCCGAAAGGAATGGGTAGAGAAGATCTCCCTGGTAGTATGGCTGGAACATCCTGATTGCATAGAGCGCGTATTTTATATCCTGCCTAGGCTCTATTCCCGACAGCTCTGCAAAGAAGAAACCGCAGCTGGTGAAAGAGAAGTGCCTGCTCTTCATTCCTGAAAGAAGCCGCGCAAGCTCGACATCATAGGTTGAAGCGAAGCTCAGCTTCTTGTGAAGTGATTCGATGAAAGAGCGCATCGTCATCCTTCCTGTGAACTCAGCCCCAGCCATCCTTAGGATCTCAATCGGTGTTATCTTGTCGCCGAATATCCTTCTGATCTCAGAGGCGAATATGCCATCAAGCTTATCAGCCAGATTCCTCAGACCGTTTCTAAGAGGCGTTCTCCAGGCCTGGTTCCATCCCGGTTCGCTACCTGTGGAGCAGCCGCAGTCCTTATACCATCTTGAGACTCCGTGTGAGCAGGACCAGCTTGTTCCCAGTCCGTCCTCTCCCGCATGAAGCTCTGCATGGAGAACAGCAGGATGGCGGTCAAGGTATGAGCCATAGTTGTCCATCACGAAGTCATTGCGTTCCTCGACCTTTCTTATAAGAGCAGCCAGTGCCATATCCCCATATGGCTCATGGTGCCCGTAGATCTCACCATCTGTTGCAGTGTGTATCAGAGGCCGCTTCTCGCTCTCCCTGATGTTCCTGATAGTGTCATACAGGTTGTCTGCCGATCTGAGCATGTGGCCGAAAGAGATGCCTTCAGCAAGACCCGGATGGTAGAAGAATGCCGCGATCTCCTTTCCGGTCCTTCCTGTGAGGATGTACGGCTCCCAGTATGGGGCAGGCTTTCCCTGCAGCACCGTCACAGTTCCGCTTGCATTCTCCACAGCTCTGCACTGCCATGGAGAGAGGATCACGAACCTGATGCCTTCTTCTGCAAGGAGATCTATGACATTGCCATTGATCGCTGACTCAGGAAGCCACATGCCTTCAGGACGTCTTGAGAATCTGTTCTCGAAATCCATCGCTCCCCATTCGATCTGGAGCCTTGCATCATCATATCTGTCCAGAGGAAGGATCGTGTGGTTGAAGGCCTGTGCTATGGCATTTCCATGCCCGAGGCGCTCTATCGAGGCCTTGTCCGCCTCTTTCAATAGCTCGAGCATCATCGGATGCTCCTTCTCCATCCAGGAAAGGAGCGTTGGCCCGAAATTGAACGATATATATGAGAAATTGTTCGTTATCGATATGATCTTGCCTTCTGGTGACAGATACCTTGAATGCGCATTCGATGAATAGCAGTCCTTGTATATTCTCTCATTCCAGTCAAGATACGGTGCTGCGGAATCCTGCTTCGGAAGCCGTCCCGTGAATGGATTTTCGCGCGGAGGCTGGTAGAAATGGCCATGCAGGATAAGTGAAGTCTTCTCTGCTTTCTTTTCCATGGATGCAGATTCTATCACACGCGCTGATTCTTGCATATCTCCGGATCGGGGAATGGTGGAATCGGGGCTAAACTGCTTTTATTGACAGAAAACGGGCTTTTTTCTATGATAAAACAGCACAATAAAGGGGATGCGATGATACTGGTTAATATCGACTCGCTTTCCATGTCTGAGCTCAGGAATATCGCTCAGCAGGAAGGTATCCTGAATATCGACAGCCTTAGCCGTGATGAGATCATATCTGAGCTCAGGGATAAGTATGCCGATGATGACGATGATCAGAATGAGATGGAGTCAGATTCCAATCTCCGGTACCTTTCAGGAATAACCGACTACAGGGAAATCGATGAGTATGTTCCAGGCCTTCCAGGTGTTGAGGAGCTTCCTCCTGAGTATCCCGATACAGAGATCCATCTTATGCTCCGCAGCTCTACATGGGCATACTGCTACTGGCAGCTTTCCCAGCTTGACAGCGACAGGATAGCCAATGCAGGCGCATCTCTATTTCTTGCAGTCAGGATTGTCCGCAGCGGCGCGGAGGAATTCTATGATATTCCCGTATCCCTTTCCGACAGCGAATGGAATATCGGAATACCATATGGTGATGGAAATGCATCTGTGGAGCTTGTCTCTGAGATAGAGGATGAGAGGATTGTCCTCGCATCTTCCGGATCTGTCAGCCTCGTTGATTCCTACTGGCTTGATCACAGAGAGGAGATGAAGGAGAGCGATTCCCTTTACAGGCTTTACCTTTCGCTCCTGACGACCAGGGAAGGCCGGATTGTCGACAATCCCGTCGTGCAGGATATCGTGGAGCTTTTCAGAGAGGAGGACTCGGATCTATGAACAGGATAAATCTCATACTTCATGCGCATCTTCCATATGTCCGCCATCTGGAGTATCCGAAGTTCCTAGAGGAGAACTGGCTCTTCGAGTCCCTCAATGAATCATATATTCCCGGACTGAGAATGCTTGAGAGGCTCGATCAGGAGGGGGTTGGATACAGGCTTTCGATCTGCTTTTCGCCTACTTTGATAACAATGCTTACGGACGAGGCGCTCCAGCAGCGTTTCGTTGATTATATGAATCTCCGCATCGAGCTTGGTGAGAAAGAAGCTGAAAGGACCGTGAGAGAGGACAGGGAGTGCCATCAGATGGCGCTTCACTACCTTGAGGAGGCGAGGACAAATCTTGAGGTCTTCGAATCCTATGGGAGGAATATCCTTTCAGGTTACAAGGCCCTTGCGGAAAAGGACAGGCTCGAGCTCCTGACGACGGCGGCAACCCATGCGTATCTTCCTCTTTATAAGGATTATCCTACAGCGATAAAGGCCCAGGTCGTGATGGGACTGAGGACTCATAAGAGGATCTTCGGCCAGAAAGCAAGCGGTTTCTGGCTTCCTGAATGCGGTTATTTCCCAGGACTTGACCAGGTGCTTTCCGAAAACGGTGTGTCGTGGTGCCAGCTTGCATCGCATTCAGTCATCACCGCCCGTGATAAATCTGCCTATGGCGGATATAAGCCTGTACGCCTTCCTTCGGGACTCATCGGATTCCCGCGCGACTGGAGCATAACATCGCTTGTATGGTCCGCTGTATCGGGCTATCCTTGCGACAGCGATTACCGTGATTTCTACAGGGATATCGGGTATTACATGCCACTCGATTATGTCCGCCCATATATCCATGAGCCAGAGGTTCGCGTATTCACAGGCTATAAGTACCATGCGATAACAGGCAGGACCGAGGAAAAGCGCTTCTATTCCCCGGAGAAGGCTGCGGAGAAGGTTAATCTCCATATAGATAACTTCCTCTACAGCATCAAGCGCAAGGGGATAATGATAGAGACGCTTGGAATCAAGGATCCGGTGTTCAATCTGTGCTTCGATTCCGAGCTCTTCGGACACAGATGGTATGAGGGCATAGATTTTCTTGAAGGCGTGCTGAGAAGCGGCGCCGCGTCCTCTGATTTCCAGTTCACGACTCCCACTTCCGTGATACTCACGGACGGTTCATGCGATAAGCTCCGTGTCAACGAGTCCTCATGGGGTTCCGGCGGATACTCCGATACCTGGCTTGACAGCTCAAATGCATGGATTTACAGGCATATAAGAAAGGCCATAGACAGGATGCAGGAGCTTACACACCGCTTCCCTGACCAGGGATCGCTCAAGGGCAGGTTCCTCAACCAGGCATCGCGCGAGGTTCTTCTTGCAATGGCATCCGACTGGCCGTGCATCATGCATGACAGGACAAGCGTAACATATGCGGAGAAGAGGCTCAGGAACCATCTTGGATCGTTCAATGTGGTCTACTCATCGATGTGCCGCAACACGGTCAACACTGAATGGCTTATCAATGCAGAGCGGAGGAACCAGATCTTCCCTGATATGGACTACAACCTCTTCGATCCGGATAAGATAGACGACTGAATCGATAGGGGGGACTGATATGCTGGAGAACTTCATCAGAGTAACCCTCCTTGTCATTTCCCACAGCATCTCCCTGTACGTTATATCGGTGCCGAAGGAATCGCTGAGAAGACCGTTCCTGTTCTGGGCTTTGATAACAGTTTTTGCTGAGCTGGTTCTGGCTATCATGCTTGTGCCCCAGGGATATGTCCTGAATATGGCGGTTCTTGCCTATTTATTCATCTACGTGCTGTATCTTTCCGCGTTTGCCTATGCTTCTTTCTGGCCCGTGAAGTGCTCTGTCTTCATCTTCTCCCTCTATGCAGCATATTTCATGCTCTCCTATATGATTGCGGACTTTCTGGGAAAGATGTTCTTTGACAATGACACTGTCATGATGTCCTGGATACGCACTGCGTTCTCTGCAGCTCTGATCGTTATCTATCCGCTTTTTATAAAGAAGCCGCTGGTGAAGATGGCAGAAGGAACATTCTCGGGGTGGGGATCTCTCATATTCTTCGGGGTTGTCGCATGTATTTTCGTATCTGTGATATCATTTGCAGGTTCATTTCTTGTAAGCAATGCAGTGCTGTACTCTGCAATGATACTCTTCATGTCCCTGTTCCTTATTTCAGCTTTTGTCATTGTGATCAAGATTGTCGGACTGATGAATGATGTCAGCCAGAGAAAGGCAATGGAGGTGCAGAACGCCCTTCTTCAGAGTGAGCTTGAATCGGAGAAGGCTCTTGTCGACTCCGCAAGAAGCTTCCGCCATGATATGAAAAGGCATTGCGTGGTTGTCTCTTCATATATAGAGGAAGGAAGGAGCAAAGAAGCGCTGGATTATCTCGGGACTCTCGTCGGCAGCATTGGAAAGAGCACTCCTCATAGATTCACCGGGAATCCGGTTGTGAATGCTCTTCTGATGATGACTGCAAGAAGAATCGCCGCAATTGATGGAGAGTTCTCCTTCGATGTGGCTCTGCCTGAGAATATTGATATACCGAGTCCTGATCTTGCCGTTGTATTCGGGAATCTTCTCGAGAATGCATATGAGGCGGCGGAAAAGACATCCCGTCCTTCAATCTCGGTCTATTCGAAATGCATCGGGAATGCCATCCATGGAGAGATCAGGAACAGCATGGAAGGAAAGCCTGTCAGGTCAGGGAAGGTTTTCAGAAGCACCAAGCCAGGCGGCGGACAGGGACTGAGGAATGTCCTGTCAGTACTTGAGGAGCTTGGCGGAATGCTGGACATGAAAGAGGAGGATGGATTCTTCATTGCACGGTTCATCATTCCTTTTGGCAGCATTGCCGGAAAATGATGTATACTGCATATATGGCGAAGGCGAGACGATTGTCATATCTGCTTATAGTTCTAGGTGCTGTCCTTGTCTCAATTGGGATATATCTGATCCTGAATGCTTGATTCTCCACGATGGATCTTCTGTCACAAGGTAAGTGATTCCATTGTTCTGTGTCTGCGCGAAGGGCCGTGCTGCTGAAAAATCCATGGAAGCGCGATGACTTTGCATGGAATCCTGTATTCCTGTCCCACTTTCTGCAATCTCTGACAGAATAATCAGATTTATCCTAAAATAATTGAATACATAGTTTTATGTATTCTTTTATCCCTTTAAGTTTTACCCAACTGTATAATTATCATCTTTTTTCAAGATTATTCTTGCCAATAAATGGAGGCTGGGGTAAAGTAGTGGCAGAAAGTGGGAGAGATTCCCACAGAATGGGTGGCAGTACAGATGCAGTTGCTTACAGGAATGTATAATGCAAGGTTCGATGAAAAAGGGCGTCTTTCCTTGCCTGCACGACTAAGGACTGCATTGGCTGCAGAGCAGGTTGTTATTCTTCCAGGACTGGATGAAAACCATCTGATGCTGATGACACCAGAGTATTTCGAAAAGGAGTTCTCCGGGCCGATTCTCTCATCCCCAATGGCTATGCTCGATAAGAAGAAACGTATCCTTATCAGAAAGCTCATATCACCAGCACAGTATGTAGACATTGACAGCTCTGGAAGAATAAACATTCCGCTGAAGGACAGGGAGAAGTATTCCCTGCCAAATAAGGGAGAAGCTCTCCTTGTAGGAACAGGTTTTGCGGTCGAGATCTGGAATCCGGAAGTATATCAGGGGTTTCTGGATGACGAACCAATAGCTGATCTCGCACAGAGCCTGTATGAGGAGAAGGAGTGATGGAAATAGATCATACGCCGGTAATGCCGGATGAGGTACTGGAGAATCTTCTCATCCCTTCAGGACCTTCCGTGATGATCGACTGCACAACAGGGGAGGGCGGACACAGTTCGCTCTTCCTTGAACGCTATCCGTCACTTTCAGTGATAGGCATTGACAGGGATGCCGAGATACAGAAGAAAGCCATTGAGCGCCTTTCTGTATATGGTGAGAGATTCACACCGGTTCTTTCCTGGTTCAATGATTATCTTGCTTCTGCGGATTCAGGAATGGCTGATGCCATCCTGTTTGATCTTGGGATATCGATGTTCCACTATGCGGAGAGCGGACGCGGGTTCTCATTCAGGGGTGAAGAGACTCTCGACATGCGGCTCGATAAGGATGGTGATATCTCGGCCCAAGATATTGTGAACGGCTACAGCGAGGAAAGTCTCGCTGATGTCATATACAGGTATGGTGAGGAGCGTTATTCAAGACGTATCGCTAGGGCGGTGGTCGAGAGGAGGCAGACAAGACCTTTCGAGCTTTCGTCAGATCTGGCTGAGGTGATCTTCCAGTCAGTTCCTCCCGCATACCGGTATGGACGCATACATCCGGCGACAAGGACGTTCCAGGCCCTGAGGATCGAGGTCAACAGGGAACTGGACAGGATATCGCCGGCACTGGGAGAGGCGATAAGGGTTCTGAAGAAAGGTGGAAGGATCGCTGTGATAACCTTCCATTCCCTTGAGGACCGTATTGTTAAATGGTACTTCCGCGACAGGGCTGCAGGCGATAATCCTGATATCAGGATAATCACAAAGAAGCCGATCATCCCTACAGAGGAAGAGATAGAAAGGAATTCTCCATCCCGCAGCGCCAAGCTCAGGGTAGTGGAAAAGGTGGTTTGAATGAAAGACATTGAAGTTCGCGGTAATATATCCAGACCTGTAAGAATGCTGATCATTGCTATGCTTTCACTTACATTCATCATTGCGCTTATCCCGCTCTGGCAGACCGGAGTGGAGAGAACTGCAGCCATGAACATCGCCATGGTACAGCAGGACGTCGATGACCTTGACGCAGAGGGCAGGGCACTGAGGGCAGCGATAGCTGCAGGTCTTCCATCAGCAGATGAGAATGTCGTATACAGAGCAGGACTGTCTTCCCGCTAAGTCTGTGTTATGATATTCATGATATGCCGAAACTAACTGGAAACAGCTATGATGATATGAGTTACAAGGTGAGCGGGACTGAGAGCGACGGCTCCGGATCCCTCTCTCCTTTCACGTTTCTGTGCATTGTACTTATCCTTGCATTCTTCGGACTCATAGTCCTTTATTCAGCATCATCCCAGACCGCAATAGAACGCGGTCTTCCGCATTATTATTATTTTGTTAGACAGCTTGTGAGCGCAGGCTGCGCACTTGTGGTCGGTGTCCTCATTAGCATCATTCCCATGGAATACATCAGGAAGGGCTATGTGATCCTTGTTCCTGTATCGATCATTGCCCTTGCTGTCTCCCTCTTTCCGCAGTTCTCAGGTTCTGGTCATCTTATGATCGGCGGCTACGATGTAGTTCACACCGGATCCCTTGCCCTCTTCGCTTCAGTATTCCTCGCGTCAGGGTATATCCCCGATTCAGATGCGCTTGGAGGCGGAAGGATCAGGGATTTCATCATCTCTACATTCGCCGTGATGGTCATGATGGTGCTCTCGCTGTTCTCGGCAGGTCTTTCATGGTATGTCATCATCGGAATAACCGTTCTTTCCATGCTCAGGATCAAGAAGATCCACTATGGTGTCATCCTTGTTTCAGTTGCCGCGATGATAGCCGCAGCAGCTGTCTTCGTATCGCTTTTTCCGGAGCTTCTGCGTCCTGTCACAGAGTCGATGATGCCTGTCTCAGACGGAAG
>CALXKZ010000030.1 GCA_944389065.1 uncultured Spirochaetaceae bacterium | reverse complement strand
TCATCTATTTCCACGGCGATGAGATAGCCCGGCACAAACGGTGCATCTGCAGGGGACAGAGGTCCACAGACCCGTCCCACATCCCACCGGCACACCAGGAGGTTCTTGGCTGGTCTGGTGACGCATTGTTTGATTTAGCATGAAAACACCGAAGAATTTCATGTGGATTTCCATAGAAATATCACGTATGGAAAATGATGGAAACTCTGAGGTGCACTTGTGTTTCAGGTGCGTATCCTAGAAGACTCTTTCTTCATGAGAACCAATCATGAAGGAGGAGCAGGAGCATGCTGAAGATGGAACATATAGAAGCCATCAAGAGGATGAGCCAGAGCGAGAGCATAAGCACGATTGCCAGGACTCTGGGCATTGACTGGAAGACCGCACAGAAGTATTCGGACAAGGACGACTTCAATGAAGCTGTCGAAGAAAAGGTAAAGGGGCGCCACAGCAAGCTGGATCCTTATAAGCCGATCATTGATGAACTGCTTGAAAAGGAAGAGCAGCAGAACATTCCGCGCAAACAGCGTTTCACGGCCAAGAGGATGCACTCTTACCTTGTTGAGACCTGCGGTATTGAGGAACTGAGGAACTCTTACATAACCGTAAGCCGTTATTTCAAAGCCCGTAAGACCGGTAAACGGAGAAATTATTACACTCCTGGAACAATGCCTCTTGTATGGCACCCAGGAGAAGCCCAAGGGGACTTTGGTGAAGCTCTTTTCAGAGTAAATGGTGAAGAGCGGATGATGCACTACTTCGTAATGACCTTCCCCAACAGCAACAGACGGATAGCCCTTGTGATGCCTGGAGAGAACTGTGAATGCGTGTGCACGGCTCTTCAGGAAATATTCACATTCATCGGAGGTGTTCCTTCAAGGATCGTATTTGACAATGCGACTGGTATAGGAAGAAGGGTCCAGAAGATTCTTGAGATGAACGAGGGGTTCTCCCGTTTCCGTCTGCATTACCGATTCAATACGACATTCGCGAACCCCCGCTCTGGCTGGGAGAAGGGTTCGGTCGAGAATGCCGTAGGAACGATTCGTAGGAACCTCTTCGTACCTGTGAGAATGATAACAGGCAGTGTATCTGAATACAACCGCACTGTGATGATGAGAGACAGCTTTGAGTTTGAAGCAGACAGGATCCATTACCGTAAAGGAAGAGTCCAGAGCCAGATCTGGGAAGAGGAAGACAAAGAAGCACTTCATGCTCTTCCTGAAAAGAACTTCATTGTTCACAGAATTGACAGCATGACGACATCAAAGACAGGTTCTCTTGTTCTCGATTCAAAGCATGTCTACAACCTTGGGCCACTGCATCCAAGGCAGGCGGTCCTGGTTGAGAAAACGGCTTTTAATATCAGTTTCTATACCAGAGATGGGGAGTTCATCAAAACATTCGACAGGCTGTATGGAGATGATCCGCAGGAAGTGTATGGCATAGAGCAGCTTCTTTCCGCTCTTGTACGCAAGACAGGAGCATGGCACAACAGCTATGTAAGAGAGCATATGGAAGACGGACCGCTGAAGGAATGGCTTGATTCCAGAGACAGCAGCCAGCTTAGAAGCAACCTTTCGATACTTTCATCGGCATCAGGGATATTCGGTTTCGCCGATACATGCCTTGCTGCCTCAAGGCTTGTGATGAAAGGGCATTTCCCGTCCCTTGAGGATCTGGAAAGCTATTGCAGCAGGCTGAGGGAATGCGATGATTCCTTCTCTCTGAATACAACAGGTGTTTCATTGAGCATGTATGACAGGCTTCTTGCAAAGGAGGCACTGTGATGGGCAAGATGAGTGCGGCAAAACGCGTTGAGCTCTGTGAGAAGCTGAGAACGGACATGAAGTATTGCCTCATTTCCAATACAAGTGCTGACTGGTGCCTTGCCAATGCAAAAGGACAGGCATTCTCATTTGCGTGCGATTTCTTTGCCAGGGAAGCAGAGCGAAGACGCAGTGCAAGGATTGCGAACACAGTCCGCAATGCAGGATTCCCGATCCTTAAACGTATAGACGATTACGACATGAGCGAGCTCAGGCTCCCGGAGATGATGGATATTGATTACCTCACCGGTCTTCATTTCATCAAGGACAAGCATACTCTGGTGATGCATGGCATCTGCGGTTCAGGCAAGACGATGCTCTCCATCTGCCTCGGGATGCTTGCCTGCAACAGAGGATACAGAGTGCGTTTCTTCACGCTGGCCCAGCTTGCGGTGAAACTTAAACAGGCCTCTCAGGAAGAACGCCTTGAGAACATGCTTCTTACGCTTAAAAGCCTTGATCTCCTGATCATTGATGAGTGGGGCTACACCGCAATAGACAGTGAAAGCGCCAACTACATCTACCGTGTCATTGCTGACAGCTATGAGCAGAAGTCTCTCATCATAACCACGAACCTTCCTTTCAGCGACTGGGGCAGATTATTCGCTGATGAGCAGCTTTCTGCCGCCATCATCGACAGGATCGTCCATTACGGTCATCTGATAGACACCGGCAAGAAAGACTGGAGGCTTTCCAATTCCCCGATGAACGGCAAGCAGTTCATCAAAGCTGTAAAACAGGCTTAACTGGGTACATTGCTTCCTTTCTGATACTCAAGTGGAGAGGAAGCTTTACTTGAAATAACTATGGAATTTTGTTTGAAATTTTTACCCATTGTAATTTGAAATCTTCATTTTTAAGATGAAAACAAGGTTTCTTCAGTCACCAGCCCTGTAATTTGAAACTTTTCTGGAAATACTATGAAATTCTTCGCCATTTTTGTTTGACACGACACATCAGGGGGATGCGTCCGAAAGGACTTTTCAAGGCAACTGAGGTCAGGCTCATCAGTGGTTACTATTACGTGTATGAGATCTCCTCGAAGCGGGACGGGAAGAAGCACAGGCTCCAGAAGCCCCCCGGTAAGAGTCGTAGGAAAGATTTTATCTGAGGAAGGCTTCATGCCGAACCGGAATTATGCTGACACCTACCACAGGGCGCAACGTCATGACCAGTACAGGTTGCTGTACGTCTTCGACAGAACATCGGAGGCTCCGGTGTTCTATCGTATCATTCCACTGCAGGATCGTCGACAGGTCCGCCTTCGTGGAGAGGCTGCGCCACTGCAGCTGCCGGGACGCCATCGTCATCGCGGACAAGGACTTCTATTCGAAGGCGAAAGTCTCATATCTGATGATGGAGAAGCTGCGCTTCATCCTGCCTCTCTAGGACAATACGACGATGATCCCCCTGGCATTCGACAGCTAGGAGAGTGATAGACAAGTCTGGCCTGAAGGAGGAGTGCTCTGCCTGGGAGATAATCAAGAGGGGCAACAACATCTACAAGATCTTGGAGTATATCGGCCACAAACAGCTCACGGAGATGACCGCGTAGGATGAACAGATCTTCACTAGGCTGAGCATTGTACTATAGGCCTAAAAAGCAAGGAGTTTGTGTTTAGACTGAGTAACACCATAGATAGCGTATGGAACAATGAAATCAGTGAGTAGGGATAATTCCCAATAATAGCTAGCAATGCCGATGGCCATATATAATCCATATGTGCCAGGTTTCATTGCTTGTTAATCTTTTCATAACCTTACGATAAACAGAGCATGCTTTTCAGCTATCGCATTTTGATATACTCTTACTTCATCATGAGAAGAGTATGCACAGTGACTTTGGTCATTATTCTGCTTTTTGTTTTTCTCATATCCTGTTCGAAGGATTCTGCGGCGGATTCCGCGATTGCAGAAACATCTTCGTCTTCAGTCCGCATGGCTGTTGCTGTAGATCCTGATGGTCTCGATCCTCAGATGAGTGCCAGTGCAAGTACATTCCAGGTTACAAGCAATATATATGAGACTCTCGTGACAGTCGATGAGAATGGAAATATAGTGCCTTGCCTGGCTGAGAGCTGGATTATAGCTGATGATGGTCTTTCTATGACATTCACGCTTAGAAAAGGTGCGATGTTCTCAGACGGAGATGCCTGTGATGCAGATGCTGTCGCTGCATCTTTCATGAGGCTTATATCAACTTCATCAGCAAGAAGCCAGGATTATAGCTTTATTTCCTCTGTGGATGTTATCGATGAATGCACTATCCGCTTCATGTTCAGCCGGCTTGATGTTACTGCTTTGGCACGTTTTGCGTATCCATGGTCGGCAGTTGTGGATACGGCACATGCAGACAGCCTGAGGACAAAGCCGGTAGGCAGTGGCCCTTACATGCTTTCAAGCTGGACTCCGCAGCAGAAGCTGATTCTAGAGAAGAATCCTTATTATACTGGCAAATGCAGTATTGATCGCATCGAATTTGTCATAATGAGCGATATGACAAGCGCAGTCACTGCTATGAAGAACGGACTGCTCGATATAATCCTTATTACAGGAGATCTTGCAGAGCTTTTCGAAGGCGATGATGACTTTACTATCCATGCACTCCCGACAAATGGACTTCAGCTTATGGCTATGAATAACAAAAGCAAGGGACTTGATGATATAAGGGTGCGTATGGCTATAAACCATGCAGTGGATAAGAAAGCACTTATTGAGGCTGTCTGGTGGGGGTATGGTGAACCTATAGGCTCCCACTTCCCAGTTGTTCTAAGTGAGTATATCGATATGAATGGAAGATATCCTTATGACCCTGACAAAGCCCGAGAGCTTCTTGCGGAAGCTGGGTATGGGGAAGGAGATCTTCATCTCAGGATGTTCCTTCCCAAGAACTATCAGGAGTATGTGAATGCTGGTCAGGTAATTGCTGATATGCTCAGGAGTGTTGGTATCGATGTCGATATCCAGATTGTTGAATGGGCAACCTGGCTCAGCGATATCTATAACGGCAGAGATTATGATCTTACGGTTGTTGGGCATACAGGACGTCTTGATTCATATTCGCTTCTTTCACGTTATAGGAGTGATGCTTCAGAGAATTATTTCAACTATGCAGATGATGAGATGGACGATCTTCTTGATGAGTATATCGTAGAGCCAGATGCTGATAATCGTACTGAGATAGCTCATAGAATGGAAGAGATCCTTGCGGAGGATGTTCCTGCTCTGTATATCCAGGATCCTATACAGATATATGTCACAGATTCGTCATTGGATGGATTCCGGACATATCCTATCAATATATTCAGGATGGATCTTCTTGAATATAAGCAGGAACCTGATCTATAAACCATGCATATGAAATGCTGGATTTGCGCTGATGGGAAAGTATATAGCTAAGAGGCTTCTTTCATCGTTGGCTGTGATGGCGATAGTAAGTCTTGTGGCTTTTGCAGCTCTCGAATTGATACCAGGCAATGCAGCTTTGGTAGCTACTGGTACAGAGGGTAGCTCATCGTCTGTCGCATCCCTTTCTGCTGAATTCGGTCTTGATCGTGGATTCGGTGAGAGACTTCTTCTTTATTACAGGAATATCCTCTCTTTTGATTTCGGAATATCAAGCTATTTCGGAGAGAGCGTATCGACGCTTATCGGTCAGCGTCTTGGTGTAACGTTCTCCCTCGCATTCTTCTCGATACTTATTGCATTCATATTTTCTGTTGCGCTGGGATCTGCCGCAGCTCTTGGAAAAGGAAAGTTCCTGGACATATTCTCAAGGACCGTTGTACAGCTCTTCTCGAGTATGCCATCTTTCTGGCTATCCCTGATTTTCCTTATAATCTTCTCTTCAATGCTGCATCTGGTCGATGTCGGCGATTACGTTTCCCCTTCAGTCAGCATCACTGGCTATATCTCCTCGATAATCCTGCCTGTCATTGTCCTTGCCATAGGTGAGACCGGGCCTCTTCTCCGTCTTGTACGCGCTAGTATGCTGCGGGTAAAGAATGAAGATTGGTACAGGATTGGCAAAGTCAGAGGAATACCTAGGGTCAGGCTTATAACTGCATATGCGCTTCGTTATGCTCTTCCAGTGCCTCTTACGCTTGCTGGAAGCGAACTTGCGAAGCTCCTTGGTGGAACGGCAATTGTTGAATCGATATTCGCGCTTCCTGGTCTTGGGCGTCTTTTCCTTACAGCTGTCGAGATGAGAGACATACCTTTGGTCGGGGGTATTGTCATATTCGTATCATTCCTTGTTGTGCTTATGAACTTGCTGACAGATCTTGCCCTTTTCTTCTCGAATCCGGCAATGAGGAAAGCTGGAGGTATGGGGTTATGAGGAAGCACAGTATTTCATTCATTATAGGTATTGTGCTTGTTGTATTCGCATTTGCCCTTGCATCTGCCTCGCTTGTACTCATGCCTTATGATCCGGAAGCGATGGATATATATAATCGCTTTCAGGGACCATCACCTGCACACCTGCTTGGCACAGATCATTTTGGACGGGATATCCTTTCGCGGATAATGAGCGGAAGTCTCGTAGCACTCTCAGGGGCACTTGTCTCTGTCATGCTCGGAGCTTTATCCGGCATCGTGCTTGGAACCATCTCTGCGCTTTCCCCTAAATGGATCGGCAATATACTTCAGCGTGTCATTGATGCTCTCATGGCGTTCCCAACGATATTGATTGCTCTTGTTCTTGTCGCGATAGCAGGGAAGGGGCTGCTTCCATCGGTTTTTGCCATAGCGCTTGCCATGGTTCCTGTCTTCTCACGCCTGGTATATACGATGATGCTTGAAACAAAGGAGAAACTATACGTCAAGGCAGCTGTAATTTATGGAAGCGGATGGCTGAGGATTGTTGTTTTTCACATGATCCCTTCGATGGCTTCCCGTCTTATAACGCAGTTCACGTCGTCCATAGGAAGCGCTATTCTCCTGGAATCATCACTGTCATTCCTTGGACTTGGTATACAGCCTCCATCCTCAAGCCTGGGAATGATGCTAAGCGAAGCGAGGAGCTATGTCCTGACATATCCTTATCAGGCGATACCATCAGGAGTAGTCCTTCTTATCATTGTTCTTGGCTTTAATCTGCTTGGCGACGGGATAAGCGAAGTCTTTGCAAGACGCAGGAGGATGCGGCATGTCTGAGCTTCTTTCTTTCCGTTCGCTTTATGCAAGTGATGAGCGCCATGCTATACTTGCAGGCCTTTCGCTTCATGTTGATAGAAGTGAGACTGTTGCTATCGTCGGAGAGTCTGGCTGCGGAAAGACAATGAGCATAGGGGCGTTGCTTGGTATTCTTCCCGATGATGTTTCCATTACCGCAGGATCGATTGTTTTCGATGGTGAGGATGCGCTTTCATACAGCGGAAGGGAACGGAAAGCACGGCTATACAGCCGTATCGGCTTTGTCCCTCAGAATACAAGCGATTCGCTCTATCCTCTAATGACAGTTTCAGAAGTAATGACCGATGCCTATGCACATAGCCATCCGGATGTAGGCAGGCGGCAGGCCAAGGAAAAAGCTGCGATGCTTCTCTCTTCGCTCGGAATCGAAGATACGGGAAGAGTGCTATCCCTCTATCCATTTCAGCTTTCAGGGGGTATGAAGCAGCGCATAAACATTGCAGCGGCACTTATGGATGATATAGATCTTCTTGTTGCCGATGAGCCTACCAGTGCTCTTGATATCCACATCAGGAGGCAGATAGAGACACTGTATGCATCATTGTCTGACCGTGAAGGGCTTTCCATGCTTGTTGTAAGCCATGATCTTGGATTCGTGCATTCCATAGCAGACAGAGTGTATGTCATGTACGCAGGACGTATTATCGAGGAAGGTAAGTGTGATGAAATATTTTCTGCTCCCGTCCATCCATATACGAAAACGCTTATAGAACTCAGTAGAATGAAGACAATGGACAGAGCTCATGATCTTCCAGAGCTTGGCCGATTGGCTTCGGTTGTGGACAGAGAAAGTCCTGCATGTGCATTCCTTCCTCGCTGCTGCTGCCGTAGGGAATCATGTGCTGTGTCTGTAGAATATGCTTGTCTTTCGGATACCCATTTCGTGAGGTGCGTATTATGAGCGTTCTTTCCTGCATGAATGTGTCAAAGATCTTTCAGGATAACGGCTTTGAGGCATTGCGAAGCATTTCGATAAGCATCGAAGAAGGTGAGTCTGTCGGAATTGTAGGGGAGTCCGGAAGCGGCAAAAGCACTCTTGGCAGTATCATCGGTGGTCTTGATAAGCCGACAGATGGAACTGTTTTCTATCATGGAACTGATATTTCCAGCTTCAAGGGCAGAGCTTTCCGTCAGTTCCGGCGTTCTGTACAGTATATATTCCAGGACCCAAAAGGCGCGATGAACCCGTATTTCACGCTCCGCCGTGTCCTTATCGAGCCTTTGAGAATCAATTTCCCTGGAATCGGTAAGGCTGAGCTTGAGAACAGGGTTGAAGAGATGACAGGAAAGGTTGGCCTTCCTGTTTCTATTCTTGATGCGCATCCTTATGAAGTATCAGGAGGGGAAGCACAGCGTATTGCCATAGCAAGAACTCTTCTGCTTGAACCTGAGGTCATAATTGCTGATGAATGCGTTTCATCTCTCGATCTTTCAATCCAGGCAGAAGTGATTAATCTTCTTCGGCATGTCAGGACAGAGACGGGTGCTTCTTTTCTTTTCATATCGCATGACATTGATCTCGTGCGCTATTTCTGTGACAGAGTCTATGTAATGCTTCATGGCCGTATTGTTGAATGCCTCGATTGCAGATATATGGGGGAAGAAGCAGCAAGTGAGTATACAAAGATGCTTCTGGAGGATGCCTATGGGAAGAATTAAGGTTGTCGTCATAGGGGAAAGCGGCGGGACACCTCTTGCCGGCGGGGCAACAAGCTGTTATATGGTGGAGGCTGAGGGATATGCGGTTCTTCTTGATATAGGATCGGGAGCGCTGTCTCTTCTGCAGAAGAGACGCCCCTTCGATTCAATCGATGATATCATCATATCGCATTTCCATAGTGATCATGTGGCTGATGCAGGAGTTGCAATCTATTCCCGGCTTATTGCAATGCAGCTTGGCCGCCATGTGCATCCCTTGCTTTTCCATGCAATGGAGAAGCGAGAACTAGAGATGGCTCCATATTCTTCTGCTGTGATCATAGATGAAGGCATTCCCGAAAAGATCGGACCATTCTCCATAAGCTACATAAGGACCATACACCCTGTACCATGCCTCGCTATGAAGCTTTCGTATGAAGGAAAGAGTGTTGTATATACTGCTGATGGCGCATTCTCTGAAAAGATCGCAGAATTCTCTTCTTCATCTGATATCCTGATTGCAGAGTGCTCGTTCTATCCTGGTACTGGAAGCCAGGAATCAGGGCATATGGATGTCTATGATGTTGTGAAGCTGGCTGCAGCTGCCTCTCCTGGAAAACTTATCGTGTCCCATCTTCCTGTCTATGGAAATCGCAATGAGATACTCGACTATATAAAAGGACGCTGGAATGGGGAAGTACTCCTTGCGCATCCATTCCTTGAGCTTGAAGTGTAAATGTATTGGAAGCTATTATGGTCTGTTTTCGGAATTAATATTTTGTATACAGCATACTATTTTTGTTTATGTGTCTTCTGTGTATGTATGCCTTAATGAAGTGTCCATATCTCTGCATATCCACTCGTACAATTTCAGAGAGAAACGACTCTGAATATGTTCTTTTATGATTTTCACAGTGAAAAACGAATTAAATGGATAAACATACAAGAACATCCAATCGGGAAAGCCGTTACGGAATATGGCTTCAAAGCCTACTGCAGCCTCTTAGAATATTGGGTCGAACCTAATGGTAGCAGCGAATCCTCTGATTTCTGGATGCTTCCCTATTATACGGATTGCCTACATACAGGTGATGGCAGTGAACAGCAGGCAGGTCATGAAGCTCATCGTCATACAGGATGAGAACATCAAGGGCTGGCATAGGGGCCTGTTTGGCAAACAGGTGCAGAACAGCGCACTCGGTACGCTGAAGAGGAAGCTTCAGTCCAATCCGAAGGTCCTTGTCATCGACAGGTTCTTCCCATCGACAAGGATATGCCCCAGGTGCGGGGCAATCAATGAAGGCATCACACCCTCTGACAGAATATTCACATGCGGATGTGGATACGCAGAGGATCGTGATGTGAAAGCTGCGAAAACACTGCTTCTTGCAGGAGAGCATGAAATATCCTGCACCCGTGCGGAACACACGGGTACTCCGGAGGAGCGGATGTCAGACTTCGATATCTCGTATGAGATATGGAAGCAGTCTGCGTTGAGCCCGGAAGCTCCATCCTCTAAGCGTCAGCGAAGGAGGGAGTAGTTCACTGAGGTATTGTGGACAGGACCTTATAGTACTGTCCTTGGACTTCAGGCTTCATACAAATAGCAGTATATGATGTGTTCTTCGCCATTTATCTCTGCAGTTCCTTTTAATATAATTTTAATAATTTTACCATTCTGTTCTGTTTTTGTGTTGTAATTCATGTCATTGCTGACGAAAGAAAAACGCATTCCGTTGATATCAATGATTGCTGATACATCGATGCTGTAAATGCTGTCAGAACAGGAATAAGAAGCTTCGCCCCAGAGCGTTATCGTTCCGAATTGTGTATATAAGGAATGCTGTGACCAGGAGAAGACAAAGGAGGCTTCTTCGCTGTCTTTTCCCCAGCTGATTATCTTTCCGGTTAATCCTGTCCCGATATCATATTCCACGTCATTCTGATGCGCAATATTATTATCTGCAAGATAAGCTTCTAATGTATAGAAGCTTTGGACAGCAGCTGCAACCACATCAAATCCTATGCCGCTTGGTCCAGAGACTGGAGAGGACCCTTCGATGATGTTTGCATATATGCTTTCATAATCAGAGATGTCCTGCCTGTTTGTGTTCGGAGAAGGCGCATTTGGTATGCCCGCGGGGTTCTCTGAGGATGCAGGATTTTCATTTGTACAGCTGCATATAGCGAAGATCAGAATAACTGCAAGAAGTCCGATGCTTACCCTTGTTTTCACTTTATCCTCCATATTCTTACTTTTTAATAAAAATAAACCATGTAAAGCAGTTTTCAAAGAAGATCATTGTATTGCTTTGTCAGAACCAGATCCATGCCATAGATATTGCTATCATGAACGCGGCCCAGATGAAGTCATAATACCTGACCGAAAGATTAAGGTAGTAGGTCCTGCCTGCATTCTCATCAAAGCCCTTTGATTCCATTGCCATAGCGACATTCTCAGCCCAGTGCAAGGCATTTACCAAAGCTGTAAACAGAGGTTTCATTGACCATGGCCACAGCTTCAGGCCTCTGACTTCAAGAGCCAGCTTTATCTGACTGTATTCTCTCCTGATCATAGGCAGCAGGTTCCAGGCAGCCAGTACCCCATAGGCAAATTTGGCATCGAGATGGCATTGCTGCATCAGACTATAGACAAAGGCCTGTGGATCTGTGGTGAATGAGAAAAGCATGCCTAGGAATGCATATGCATAAATCCTGAGCGCTACTGCCAATGCATCATTCAGATTCGAGGCACTTGATGATACTACAAGGAAGTTGCCGGAGTTTTCAAAGACCTCGTTGCCGTTGCCTCCTCGAAGCAAGAGTGCCATGAATATGCTCAGTGATGCCAGAGTGGCAGGAATCAGCACGCTGAGTATCTTCTTGCTCATGCATCCAGATACAAGCAGTGACACAAAGCATATTGCGATAATAATTGCATTCCAGAATGCGGAAGGACTGAATGAGATTATGAGCGCTGAAATAAGGATTGCAATGACTTTAACCGAGGGATTTATCTGTCTCATATATTCTCCCATTGCGGATTCTCCAGATTCTGTCTGCATAGAGGGCCGCTAATTCCTCATCATGTGTTGAGAAGATTACGGAAAGGCCTTTTCCAGTCCTTCCTGTAAGGACATTCATGATTGCAGCAGTAGCTGGAGCGTCCTGGCCATATGTCGGTTCATCAAGGAGAAGCAGTCTTTGATTGCCTGCTATCATGGAGATCACGCCTAGTTTCCTCTGCTGCCCCTGACTGAGCATATAGGGGGAGTATCTGGCGTAATTGGCAAGTCCGAATGAAGCCAGAAGCTCAGTATCTGCGGGTTTTGCTTCTTCCTGCACTGTTGAAGCGATGAACTGGTTCGATGGATTCTGGAAGACAATCCCGATGCTCTTATAGATATCCTGTCTTTTATGCTTACTGAGCTCCTTGCCGTTGAGGTTAATCGAGCCTTCGTATGGCTTTATACCAAGCATCGTCAGGAACAATGTTGTCTTTCCGCTGCCTGATGGCCCAAGAAGGGCAATCATATCCCCAGATCTTACAGATAAGTCCGGGACCGCTAGGATAGGCGTCTCTTTCTTATCTGGCTTTATAGAGGTATTCCTGAAGGTAAGGAATGGCTTTGCATCGGATGATGATGCATGGCTGACAGGTGCAAAATAATCTTTATATGTCTTAAGTGAAGGGTATGATGTCCCGTCTGATACTATCTTTCCCTTTTCTCCTAGGACAATCCATCTAGGTGAGAAATCTGTCCAGTTATCTGCTTTATGGTCGATTGCTATGATTGTTGTTCTGGGATCCTCAATACGCTTCTGCTTCAGCAGTTCCAGAAACGAATCCCTTGAGACGCTATCAAGATTAGCAAAAGGTTCATCAAGTACCAGTACTTTGCTCTGCAGAATCATTGCGGCGCATAGGCTCGCTTTCTGCTTTTCTCCTCCGGAAAGTACTGAGAAGGGCCTGTCAAGAAGCGACGAGACAGAATATGCGTCCGCAAATGCCTCAATCTTTGAATCCATCTCCTGTGCTGCTACAGATGCATTCTCAAGGCAGAATCTCAGTTCGTCCCTGAGATTGCTCATGCAGAACTGAAGATCAGGGTTCTGGAATACTATCGCAATCTTCTCCCTTCTTTTCCTAGGAGGAACATCCTTTATTTCGAGGCCATCTACCGTTATAGAACCATTTATGAGGAATCCGCCGTTTTCAGGGTAAAGGCCGCAGATGAGGTTTGCCAGTGTGCTCTTACCGCATCCGCTTTCTCCTAGTATTACGACGGTTTCCCCTTCTTTGATATCAAGGCTGAAATGCTCTAGTATGTTCCTCTCGCTCTTTTCGAAGTAGCGGAAGGTTATATCATTAACCAGACAGGCATTATTTCCCATAGCTATCTTCGGATTCAGATGAGATTGCATATCCTTTGAGGACACCGGCTTTTGCCAGGCCTTCTGCAAGGAGCCTGCTCCCGAATCCACAGAATATGATTGCACTTATCGTCCTTATGATCAGGATAAGCAGTACGACGCCAATGTTCATATCCCAGTAGCTCTGTCTTATGCCGGTCCATATAAAACTTCATATGATGTGACCTTTGTCAAATACTAAATCAAACTTTCTTTTCAGACTCTCCCAAGACTCCTTTGAATGTTAAAAATCATGTGCTGCTAGGCTTCCAAGGCAGGCTGAAATCAGTTTTTCAGC
>CALXKZ010000029.1 GCA_944389065.1 uncultured Spirochaetaceae bacterium | reverse complement strand
CAGACAGTAGCTGACGATTTCGATCCTTTCCGACTGCGTAGTTGATCTTGTTTTCCTTGTGCTCATCAGGAATCCTCCAGATGTGGGTTTGAGTTCCTCGTGAGCATTATACTTCGCTACCCATTTTGCTAAAACAGATGGAGACGACAGAGCATACTTTTCCATCACCTCCAGCTGCGACACATTTCCTGCAGGATATGCTTCTACCGCTGCCTTCTTTGTCGCAGCATCATAATCCATGTTGCGATGCTCCGCATAGAATGCAGATGGGCCTATCCCCTTATACTTGGCTATCCATTCCTGGATTGTCTTCTTATGAGCTCCAAGTTCCTTGGCCATAGAATGCCGGCTTGCCTTTCCTTGCAGTATCCTTTCTACACAATCAATCTTGATTTCTGGTGGAAACTTAGGCTTCCTTCCCATTATGATTACTCCCCTTAGATAGTTCATTGATTATTTCAATGTCCTACTTAAGGGGAGCATACCAGTCGGGACGGCTTATCTTATGACTGCTATTACAAGACCGATGATTGCAATTACAACCATCAGCAATTCATAATCACTCACTCGACATCACCTCCTTCTTCATCTTTGCAGAGAATCGAGAGGCAACGCCTCCCGATATCCGATAGACGATCCGAGAGGCTACAACCCACCATTCTATGGCAGTGCCATGATTATCCTATCATCATGCAAGAATGGTTATCAAGAAAGAATCCGCTATGAAAACCATGGAATAAAAGCAGATATACAAATTATGGAAAAGTCACATTTCCGGTTGATGAAAACTGTGGAAAAGTTTGTTCTCAACGCTGATTTTCATATGGAAAAATCATGAACCAGCAGATAGAAAGGTTCATATTCCATACAAAGAACCGCACCGGCAATCCGGTGCGGAATAGGTAGAAAAATGACTTATTTTTACTGAATGTAAGCAAATATCAGTCATTCACCATGACATTCAGAATAGTCTCATCTGTAGAGACCATGCCCTTGCTTGCTATCTCTCCGACACCGATGATTGTCGACTCGACATCGCCTTTGACAATCCCGTCACCGGGAAGGAAATTATCATCCTCCATCGCAAGGTCATGCCCCATCATTGCAGCCTCAAGCGCCAATGATATCTTCGCAGCGCATGATGGCTTTGCACCATCGCATACCATTCCGGAGATTGTTGCAAGGGTATTGGTTATCGTCTCCTTGATCTGCTCCCTTGTCCCGCCCTGAAGCCATGTTATGGCAGTTGCAGCCCCGCAGGCGGCATTGACAGCTCCGCAGTATGCAGAGAGCCTTCCGATCCTTGTCTTCTGATGGATTGCGATGAGATTGCTTATGGCAAGTGCTCTGACAAGCTTCTCGTGCCCGATGCTGTTGCGGCGGCAGTAGACAATGACAGGAACTGATACCGTGATTCCCTGATTGCCGCTTCCTGAGTTTATGACAACAGGATAGACGCAGCCGCTCATTCTTGCATCAGAGCCTGCTGCAGCAGTGGCTTTAGCCTCCGTTATGAAGTCCTTCTCCCTGGTCTCAAGAAGATACTGCCCGATATTCACTCCCCACTTATTCTTAAGTCCCTCTTCGCAGATAGCGCTGTTGCACCTGATCTGCTCCTCGATTATAGGAGCAAAGAGCGAGAGATCTGCACTCTCCCCGAACTCGATGATGCCATCAACGCTGAGAATGGATCTGTCAGTGAGGGATTCATTCATATTCTCCTCAGATGAGGAGTCCTTCTGGAAGACGACCTCTCCATTCCTGATCTTCTTCACTATATTCGTGTGCTGATGGATAACCTCGACTGAAGCGCTTTCATTCCCTTTTTCCATAGTGATGATGAAATGGAGCGTCGCAGTAGTATGAAGAAGCTTCACGGATACACGCTTCTCAGCAATGTATTTCCTTATCTCAGGAAGCTCTTCATCCTTCACTGCAGAAAGGACCTCGAGCCCGAGGGAGGCATCTCCGCCGATCATACCAGCTGCGACTGCAGCCTCTATGCCTTTCATCCCGCCAGTATTCGGGATAATGACGCTCTTCACATTCTTTATGATATTCCCGCTGCACTCAGCAGTTGCTTTCTCGGGCAAAGTCCCGAGAAGCTTCCTGCACTCAGCAGAGGCATATGCAAGCGCGATAGGCTCTGTGCAGCCAAGGGCTGGAACAAGCTCTTCTTTCAGTATTGCTGTATAAATCCCATCTCTATCCATTATGTTCCTCCTAGGAAATTACCTTTCTTATCTCATCCTTTACAGCGTTTATATCCTTTGAAAGATATGCGCATGCATCATACAGATTCCCTGCTCCGAGAGCATCCAGGATCATATGATGGTACTTGCCTTTTGACTCCCTTTCGTTATCCCAGGCAGATGAATAGTACGTCGCGAAAAACCGGGCACTGTCCCTGAGGACCGTATCCAAAGCACGGTACATGTATCTATTTCCACTCAATGAGCAGAGCATCAGATGGAAGCGCTGATTGCGGTAATAATTGCCATAGATATCGCTATTGGAATCATCATCCTTTGCCCACTCATCCTCGTTATCATAGAAGATGGAGAGACTTTCTGCAGTAAGATGAGGAAAGCATCTCTTGAGGTTTCCGAGTTCAATATCCTCCCTGACATCAAGCATCTCCATTATCTCCTGCACAGAGCATTGCACCACCTGGTATCCGAACCGAGGCAGGCTTTTGAGAAACCCGTCCTTGCATAGCTCTATCAGAGCCTCACGCACAGGAGCCTTGCTTACCGAGAAACGTCTGACAAGGGAACTTTCCGTCACAATATCATTAGCGGAAAGATCTCCTCTGATGATATCCTTCAGCAGTGAATTATATACAGATTTCTTAAGTGCACCTGCGGTTTCCATCATCAGACCTTGAAAAACCCATCCACTTCCGGAATCGCTGAGACATAGACACTGAACGCTACATCCAGCTTATGCCTGGATATGTACTCATCCGGCTGATGGCCTCTGCCACGCTCTGGACCGAAGAACTCAGAGTCTCCGGGGATCCCGGGCCCGAATCCGACTGCATTTTTAAGCTGTCTTGCATATGTACCACCACCCATCACATAGGGTTTGAGATCCATTGAGAGCTCTTTATTGCAGATCTGTGTAAGCTTATCGATGATAGGAAGCGATCTGTCGACATACATCGGAAGACTGCCTTCTGCCCTATCAATTGAGAAGCGATGGGAAGAAAGAGTATCTGTTATGGATGCAATCATCCTGTCATAGACTGCGGTGATCGTATACCTGATGTTTATGTTCTGGTGGAATACTCCGTTCTCAAGGGAGGAGAAACCTCCGACATGGGTAAGCTTTCCTGAAATGCTATCCTCGTACGGAACTCCGATCCCCTTCCCATGATAATCTGAGAAAAGAGAGAGAATATCGGAAAAGAGAGAGTTGTCGCACTCAGGGAAAAGCTTTGATGAAAGCAGTGCTGAGCAGAGTATGTTCTGGGCGCTTTCCGACCCCTCAGGGAATGCTGCATGCGCGGCGATGCCACAGGCTGTCACATAGCATTTTCCACTTCCCCTGTCATCCACTGTTATCCTTTCATCCTTCAGAGAAGAAGAGAGCTTTCCAGCATCTATTCTGAGCTCCGCCTCTGCCAATGCAGGAACGGAGTTGGAAGCGACTCCTGACTTCCAGGAGATGATCAGTGAATCATTCCCAACAGGATGGCTGGCATCAATCTCAAGGATTCCCTTCTCCCCATAGCAGACAGGGAAGGATGAATCGGGTATGAGAGAGAACTCGGGCATTGGATTGCGCTTTGCAAAGAACTTTATATCCTCCATGCCGCACTCCTCATTCACCCCGAAGAACTGGATTATCGTATTCTCCGGCTGGTATCCTGTCTCCTTCAGATATCTCAGAGCATAGATGACAGCGAGCGCAGGTCCTTTGTTGTCACCAGTTCCACGCCCTATGAGTATATCTTCTAAAGCTGTGAGCTCAAACGGAGGATATGTCCATCCCGGCCCTGTCGGAACAACATCCATATGGCTGAAAAGGCCTATTGTCCTATCGCTCCTGCCCTCCCACCTGAGAAGGCCATACTGATTCGAGTCAATACTGTATTCAAAGCCGAATCGCTTCACGATATCGCCAACAGCATTGAGGATATCCACACAGGGCCTGCCATATGGACAGTCTGGATTGTCTTTGTCCTCAACGCTCACGCTTGGAATCGATATAATGGTCCTGAAATCATCAAGGAATTCATCGAAATGGTCCTTCCACCACTTTTCTATACCGTTCATAATCTTCCCTCCTTGATTTCCTCTGCAAAATGGCATGCTACAGAGTGGCCCGGGGCAATTTCCCTGAGCTCAGGGTAGCATTCACTGCATTCCTTCTTTGCATAAGGGCATCTTGTATGGAAATGGCAGCCTGCAGGAGGATTATACGGGCTTGGAACATCACCTTCCAGTATCATTGCATGCCTTTTCACATCAGGATCCGGAATAGGAATCGAGGAAATAAGGCATTTAGTATAAGGATGGTATGTATTGTCATAAAGCTCATCCTTATCTGCTATCTCGACGATGCGTCCAAGATACATGACAGCAATCCTGTCACATAGATATCTGACAACGCTCAGATCATGGGAAATGAAGAGATAGGTCAGAGAAAGCTTCTCCTGAAGATCCTTCATCAGATTCAGAACCTGTGCTCTGACAGATACATCAAGTGCGGACACCGGTTCATCACAGCAGACGAACTCGGGGCGGAGGATCAAAGCCCTTGCGATCATTATCCTCTGTCTCTGTCCCCCGGAGAACTCATGAGGATACTTATTCATGAACTCCCTGTTGAGCCCTACAAGCTCCATAGCGGAGAACACCTCTTCCATCTTTTCCTCTTCAGAGGCATCGGAGAAGATATCCAAAGGAGCCTTTATAAGCTCTCTGACAGTCATTCTGGGATTGAGGGATGCATATGGATCCTGGAATATTATCTGGATATGCTGTCTCATCAGGCGCATCTCCTCAGGGGAGAGCGTTGCTATATCCTTCCCGTTGAAAAGAACACTGCCACCAGTCGGCTCAATAAGCCTTATCATCGTCTTGCAGAGTGTGGACTTGCCGCAGCCTGACTCGCCTACCACCCCGAATGTCTCTCCTTTGTTTATGTAGAAAGAGACATCATCGACAGCTTTGACATACTGTCTTTCCTTGAAAAGCTTCTTCTTCGCAGGATAGTACTTCTTAAGATTCCTTACCTCAGCAAGATGTTCCATCTACAACCTCCCCATCGGCATAGAGCCAGCACCTGACATCATGGCCATCTTTCCTGAATAGCGGCGGACATGATTCGATGCACTTTGACATGCACTTCCCGCAGCGTGTCGAGAACCGGCAGCCTTTCGGCATATTCTGAAGCGTTGGGACTGTTCCCTCGATCGATGAGAGCTTTCCAACTGTCTTGTCAGGGCGTGGAATAGAGGCAAGAAGCCCCTGCGAATATGGATGCATCGGACGAGAGAAGATCTCCTTTGTTGTAGCGACCTCCATCACATTTCCCGCATACATGACCATAACTCTATCTGCCATCTCTGCCACCACTCCCATATCATGAGTGATCAGCATTATCGATACATTCGATGTAGCCTTCAAATCCTGCATAAGCTCCAGTATCTGGGCCTGGATAGTGACATCAAGAGCCGTTGTAGGCTCATCGGCAATAAGAATCGATGGAGACTGGATGAGAGCCATCGCGATCATGACACGCTGTCTCATACCACCTGAGAGCTGGTGGGGATACTCCCTGAATCTCTTCTCAGGAGAAGGAATACCGACCTTCGCAAGGTATGATATCGCCCTCTCCTCCGCCTCATTCTTGCCTATATTCCTGTCGTGGCACTTTATCGCTTCAACAAGCTGTGCACCGTTGGTCATCACAGGATTGAGAGATGTCATCGAATCCTGGAATATCATGGAGATGCGTCGTCCGCGGATGCGGCTCATCTCCTTATCGCTGTACCCTGCAATATCAGTTCCATCGAAGATGACGGAACCGGAATCCATGCGTGAAGTGGTCTTAGGCAGAAGATGGAGCATCGACATCGATGTAACGCTCTTGCCACAGCCTGATTCACCTACGATTCCAAGTGTTTCACCCTGATCGACGTAAAAGCTTACGCCTGTAATGGCCTGAAGCCATTTCTTCCTTACCAGGAAGCTGACCGATAGATTGCTGATTTCCAGGAGATGACTCATTTCAAACCTCTGATGACCCTCCTCCATATGGAGGAGAGCCAGAAATAACATTACTCGACAATAGTCCAGTTCCAGACATCCCTGTTAAGCTGGGTATAGTCCTGGACATCCGTTATGCCTTCGACGCGTGTGGTGTGAGCATAGAGAATATTCTCAAAGTACATGAATGCGAATGGCACGTACTCCCTGATAAGTCTCTGATACTCATCATATGCTTCCTTCCTGTCCTCGAATGTGAAGACATGGCCGCCCTTATCACCTGTCTCGAAGATTGTGTAATCCGTAAGCTGCGAGAAGTTGTTCATGTGATCCGGATTGAAGTTGATTACACACTCCGATGGATCAGGAGAACCGCTGGAGCCGATGAAACCGAAGTCATAGTCTCCTGCCCTTACCTTATTGAGGTGGGTTGCGAAATCCGCAGTCTGGATCTGTGTCTTGATGCCTACATCAGCAAGATTCTGCTGGATGATGATAGCAGCCTGCTCACGTGTGGCATTTCCAGTAGGAACGCTCATTATGAGAGTACGGTTAGGATCCCAGCCTTCCTCTGCAAGTATCGCTCTCGCTCCATCCGGATTGTATGGCTCCTCGATCTCAGGATTGTAGTAGATGTTGTTAGGAGCAACAGGGCCGTATGCAGCAACGCCCTCTCCCTGGAGAAGACCATCGATTATAAGCTGTCTGTTCATGGCCATATTCACAGCTCTTCTGATTGCCGGTGAAAGATGCTGTGTGTTGATTGCCATGTACTGGTAAGCAACTGACGGAGCTGCCATGCAGACAAGTCCTGGCTGCTGCTGTGCCATATCCCAATCAGAAAGCTGGAGCGATCCGACGTTTCCTGCAAGAGCATCGATCTCACCGTTCATGAGACCTGCAAGGAGGTTTCCTGTAGGTACAACACGGAGAACGAACTTCTCCCAGTTTCCGTTCATCTGATAGTAGTACGGATTAGGAACGAACTCGATTCTCTCTCCGCTGATCTGGCTCTGGAAGAGACACGGTCCTGATCCGACCGGGGATGCCCAGTAGGATGCATTCCTGATATCAGCAAGAGGAACATCACCGAGAAGATGCTGTGGAAGAATGTAGAAATCCCTGAACTTGTTGAAGAGAAGGTAATCAACATTGGTCGGCTCACGTAGAGTGAAGGCAACTGTATGCTCATCAATAGCCTCTACCTGGAGAGTTCCGTCGCCCTCGCCGAAGCCAGCGAATGGCTCAAGGTTGTTCTTTCTCAGGGCATTTACGCTAGGAGATGTATAGAGATGTGCTGTGAAAACGACATCATCTGCTGTGACAGGCTCGCCATCGGCCCACTTCGCATCCTCTCTGAGATGGAAAGTAAGGACAGTTGAATCCTCATTGACATCTACGCTTGTGGCAAGACGCGGAAGATATGTGCCATCAGCCTTGAGATAGAACAGCTTGTCATACATAAGATCGAGAACGACATCAGAGTATGAGCTTGTTGTCTCGAACGGGATGAAGCTATCCCATGGTGATACCATCGCGAGTGTGATGGTCTTGCTCTGCTGTCTTGCTGGAGCAGGTGCTGCCTGAGCTGGCTGCTTCTCTGAGGAACCTCCCGCAAAGAGAGATGCCGACAGTACGAGCATGAGAACCAGAGCAATGATCGATATTCTGCTATGTTTCATTCTAACCTCCATATATATCAATTCTTTATACGCTCATCTTTGTATCAAGTGCGTCACGGATGCCATCGCCGAGGAAGTTTATGCAGAGTACCGTTATTATCAGGATGATACCTGCAGGAACCCACATCCAAGGCTTGTTGGCAAGGACGCTGATTGACTGTGCATAGTAGAGTATGTTTCCCCACGATGCGGCAGGTGGCTGGACGCCAAGGCCAAGGAACGAGAGCGAAGACTCCGTTATGATTGCCTGAGCTGTCCTGAATGTGAATGCGATTATCACAGGCGCCGATGCATTCGGAACGATATATCTGAGTATGATGTTATGGGTTTTCGTCCCGATTGCCTTCGCTGACTCGACATACTCTTTCTCTCTGACAGAGAGTGTGCTTGCATATATGAGCCTTGCGAAATCAGGCCAGCCAAGAACACCGATGACAACGGTGATCGTCACAATCGATTGTCCAAGTACCGATGCAAGAACGAGTATGAGGATCATCGACGGGAATGACATGAATATATCTGCAAGACGCATGACGATTATCTCGCTCTTACCGCGGAAATATCCGGCGATAAGACCAAGCGGAATTCCCACAATAAGGCTGATGACCGCAGACAATATGCCGACTGTCAGCGAAACTCTGCCGCCATATATGATACGGGCAAACATATCGCGCCCGACATCATCAGTACCAAGAATGTGCGTATCTGAAGGCCCCCTGCCGAATGCCATGACATCGATCGAATAAGGATCAAGGCCCATGATCATCGGAAGGAATATGACGACAAGGATCTCCACAGCAAGGAAGAACAGTGCGAATACGGCAAGCTTATGATGGAGGAATCTCTCCACGACATCCTGGAAATAAGATCCCTTTATTCCTTTTTCCTTCTTCATACTATGTTCCTCACTTGCTGTACCTGATACGGGGATCAAGCACACTGTAGATCAGGTCTATGATGAGATTGCCGATGAGAACGGCAACTGCGATGACAACTGTGATGCCCATTATCACAGGATAGTCACGGGAATTGATTGAAAGGACCATGAGGCTTCCCAGTCCTGGCCATGAGAAAAGCTGCTCTGTGACAACAGCGCCTCCAACAAGGAAAGGAATCATGGATCCGATTCTCGTGATGACAGGGGAAAGGGAGTTGCGGAGCGCATGGCGGAATAGAACCCTGCTCTCAAGACATCCCTTGGCACGGGCAGTGCGGATGTAATCATCCTGCAGAACCTCGAGAACGCTTCCCCTCGTCTGCCTTATAAGGCTTCCGATCTGCTGTATTGAAAGAACAAGAGTAGGAAGGACCATATGGTGCACAAGATCAAGGAAGGTATGGGCTCCTGCACTATCATACATACCGCTGCTTGGGAATATATTCACCTTTACTGAAAAAAGATAGATGAATACAAGACCTGCAAAGAAGTTAGGCGTTGCCGCACCTATGAAGGACAGTCCCGATGAAAAGTAATCCCAGCCTGAATATGGCTTATAGGCAGACATGACACCAAGCGGTATCGCAATGAGAACGGAAAGGACCAGAGATGCTATTGTGATGAGAAGCGTTGGTCCGATCCTCTCTGCGACCATATCCCATACAGGAAGCCCCGTCCTGTATGAGAATCCAAGATTGCCCTGGAAAAGCTGTCCTACCCACCTGAAATACTGAATATAGACAGGCTGATCGAGGCCGAGCCTCGCCTCCATATCCGCCATGACCTGGGCATCCGCATTTGAGTCCATGAAGAGCATCTCCAGCGGTGAACCTGGCGCTAAATAAGACAGGAAGAAGACAAGAACCGTTATCCCTATGAATGTAGGAATAGCAACAAGCAGTCTTCTAAGAACATACTTTCCCATAGAGCCTCCGTAGAGTTCAGCAGTTTCTGCAGGCAGAAATAGCTACTGACATCTTATGCATATCCTGCTCGGTTGCTAGCGTACAGTCAGCACCGAGTATGAATCCGGTCTTTCCGAATGATGTGATGACATCCTTGACAGCCTTCTCGATCTCCTCGTCAGTTCCATCCACAAGAACTCCATGCCTGTCAGGAAGACCTCCCATGATTGTCTTGCCCTTGAAGAGCTTTCTGCCCTCCTCAAGCGAATAAGGAGCTGCATATACACCCCAGTTAGCGACATCGCAGAGGTCAGCATATGATGCATAGCGCTCCATATTGAGCTTATCCTTGCACATATGAAGGAATGCATATCCGCCAGCTTCCTTGATGGCTTTGAGAATCTGCTTGTCCATCGGGGCGATCCACTTCTCGAACTCCTCATCCGTAAAGTATCTCTTCTCTGCACCAAGAGCTGCGTAATAAACACCATCGACACCAAGCTCGATATACGTCCTTGCCAGATCGCACATCACATCCGTGATTCTCTGCATTGCGCTCTGCATCTTCTCTGGATCCTCTCTGAGATACTGCACAAGAAGCTCTCTTGTCCTGTCATAGCTGATGCCCATCTTCTCCATAGGATGGATCGATGAAGCTGTCACGCCATGAAGAGTACCGATTGAGAATGCAGTGCTGTCTGCCTTGTCCACTATGGCCTTCACGAAATCGACCTGGGCCTGCATGAAATCGGACTTCATCGAGAATCCTCTTACAAGTCTCTCGTACTCAGCCGGACTTGTAAGCTCACCAACGTATGGCACAAGGTTCTCATTCATGATCTTTATGATATCCGTATCGCTCTCACGGAAGAAATCAAGATGGGACTTCACCCCCGCCTCTCCGAATGCCTTGTCATGGGGGAAATGGAGAGAAAATCCACATGGTACGTAATCAACGCTTTCATGCTTGATTGCTGCGATAACGCGCTCTTTCTTGTTCATATCTGCTCCTTAACCGGTAACATGTTCTCTGATATTACCAGTGCTGATTCCAGTATGACTCAGTTTCGCCAGTTGTCAACAAAAATCTTAAAGTAAATTTCAGGAATAAATTCATTAAATATAGTCAGTTAAGTATAATCATGGCAGAATTTGACAAAAAACCCCCCTGATATTATCAGAGGGATTATCATCAGCCCTTCACAGCCCCAGAGAAGCTACCTGCCTTCTGCATAAGCTGCATCAGAAGGTACAGTATGATCGCAGGAAGGATAACCAGCGTACAGCCTGCAAGGATTACTTGCCATGGGGTTGCAAGCCCATCGCTTACCGGAAGCATTGAGACGGAGACCATAAGCGTATACTTCGAGTTCTTATTCAGGAAGAGAAGCGGCCAGAAGTAATCATTCCATCTTGCGATCATCGTAAGAGACGCCCAGGATGCGAGGGCCGGCTTGATAACAGGGCACACGACACGCCAGAAGATCCCGAACTCGCGGCATCCATCAACACGCGATGCCTCGACAAGCTCATCAGGAACATCCTTTATGTATTGCGTGAGATAGAAAATACCTACTGCAGTAGCGATTCTCGGTATCACAAGGGACCACAGGCTGTTTATCAGATTCATCTTCCTCATGATGACGAAAAGAGGGATCGCACCAGCTTCTGCGCTTATCGCCATTGTCGCGATAACGAATGCAAAAAGCTTTGCCCTGCCCGGGAAACGGTATTTTGCGAACGCAAACCCTGCAAGTGCGCAGAAGAAGAGAGTCGTTATCGTCCCAAGCACTGTAGTGAAACCACTGTTGAAAAGGTTTGTCCACACTGGGATAAGCTCAAACAGCCTTCCGAAGTTTGCAAGCGTAGGATGCTCGATTGTCAATGCAGCGAACCCGGATATCTTCTCACCAACGGACTTGACAGATATGAAGCACATCCACAGCACCGGGAATAGACAGACGAGAACGACGAATATCATGAATGCATTTACTGCAATAGCCTGTCCTCTGTTGTTCTTTGACGCCATATCACACCCCCTCTTCGCTTCTGCGGAGCCTGTACTGGATCATCGATATCACAAGAAGCACGAGAATCAGAATTACACTCAGTGCTGATGCATATCCGAGATTGAATGACTTGAAGCCATTCTCATACACGAGCTGGAAGAGCGATGTATTGCTTGTTCCCGGTCCGGAGAGCGTGTAGGACTCATTGAACATCTTCCAGATATCTATTGTCACCGTGAGCGCACAGAAGAACAGGATATTCTTCAGAAGCGGTATCGTTATATACCAGAACTGCTGCAGCACCCCTGCTCCATCAACTGTTGCGGCCTCGTAGTATTCCTTAGAGATATTGAGAAGACCGGAGTATATGATGATCGTGAACCACGGAACTATTCTCCAGATGAAAAGGATTATGACAGGGATCTTCGCATACTGGCTGCTTCCGAGCCATGCTCTGCGCTTTCCGCCCAGCGAAACGATTATTTCATTGATAAGACCCGCATTCTCATCGAAGAGCATCATGAATATAAGGCCCATTGCGACGGATGCGCAGACATATGGAAGGAAGGTCACAGTCTGGAAGACCTTCTTTGCCCTGAGGCGGGGGCTGTTGAGACAGACTGCGATCATGAGCGCTATGACAACTACTCCGATCACAGCTACGATCCAGTACCACACATTGTTCATGAATGCCTCTCTGAACATATAGTCCTGGAACATTACCTCGTACTGATGGAACCCGACCCATCTGAGGTTTCTCAGTCCATTCCAGTCCGCGAAGCTTATCACGAATGTCCAGATGACTGGAATGAGCTGAAAAACAAGGAAGAGGATGAAGAACGGTGCAATAAACAGATATGGTGCACGATACTTCCATACAGTTGCCAGCAATCCGCTCTTCTTCTCAGCGGATGGTGCTGCTGCTTTTCTTCTGTCCATTTATTCCTCCTTTCTTGAATTTATGCAGCCTGCCCCTGAGGACAGACTGCAAGTGAATCAGACCTCAGCCTGCCCGATCATGAGCTTAAGCTGGCTGTCCATATTTGCGATTGCCTGATCCATCGTCTGTTCGCCGGCAACGTACTTCTCGATCTCGGCGCTTATGATGATATCAGCCTGTGCATCCTGCGGTGTTACGACCATGTTCTTCGCAGCATTGTTAAGACCATCGGACTCTGCCTTTCTGAATGACTGGCCTCCATAGAACGGCTCAGGAGCCTGCCAGAACGGATCTGCAAGAACTTCCTTCGATACAGGGTTGGCATAAGGACCATTCTGCTCGACAAGCTTGTTCACTCTTGCCTGGATTGCCTCATTGTTGTTCTGCCAGTCATACCACATATCCTGTACAAGTGTCTCATACTCATTGTCACCGGTATCCACGAGGCAGAAGTACTGGGAAACAGGAGCACCGCCAACACCGATTTCCTCAAATACAGGTGCGTTCATGACTCTCCAGTCACCGGCAGTCTCTGTCAGGTTCTTTCTGAGGAACTCATCCCAGAATGCACCAATATAGAATGTAGCGATCTTTCCATCATCGGTTGCCTCATAGATAGGGGGCTGCATCATCGATGTTCTATAAAGAAGACCTTCGGAATTGAGCTGATCAAGGAATCCAAGAGCAAGCTTCGTGCCCTCATCTGATCCGATCACGACATTGCCGTTCTCATCCCAGATCCTTGCATTTGCCTGCGGCATTAGACCACGCCTGCCCCAGTATCTCCATGTATAGTTCGTCGTATCGATCCAGGAAAGATAGACTTCGCCATTGGATCTCTCCTTGAGAAGCCTTCCAGCCTCAATATATCCATCGAATGTGCTCATCATCGCAGGATCGACATCATATTTTTCGAAGATCTCTGCATTATAGAAAAGAAGCTGAGGGCGTACGGAGTCCTGGAGGCCATAGATCTTCCCATCTACGATAGCATCATCAATGGAACCATCGAGATAGAGATCAGCCTGTGGCTCATAGTACTCAGTCTGATCAAGAAGGAGTCCAGCCTTCGCAAGCTCGATAAGACCTACTGTATCGAGCATGATGACATCCGGAAGCGACTCCTGATCACCTGCCATTGAGTACATGATCACTCTCTGCTGGCCATCAGCCATAGTAGGAATGGTCTCAACATGGAGCGTGACCTTTGCCGTAGCATCTCCCTGTCTATCAAGGAACTCCTGATAGAAAGGTGCTCTGAACTGCGGCTGGCCTGTTGACCAGATAAGAAGCTGGCCTTCTGGATATACACCATCTTCTGCTGCTTTATCGGATGAACCACCTGCGAATACAGGCATGAATGCGATAAGGCATACCAGTAAAAGCATCAATATTCTCTTCATAAGCTAAATTGAGTAGAGGACTCCCTCCTTTTTCCAGTTTACCCACCCCATGCCCTCTATCCATGGGATTGGTTATATCTTAACAGCTGAAATGGCTGAATAAGAGAAAAATTGATTGGAAACAGATTAGATTAGTAATCATATTACAAATATAGTCTGCCACGTTTTCCAGAGTTGTCAATCAAAAAAACGAGGAGTTCCCTTTTGCAGATGATGCTATAAGATGACGATACTGCAATCACCAAGAATGCCTCCTTATACGGAAAAAGGCACTGCAGAACTATACCTGCAGCGCCTTTGCTGTAACTGATACTGATTATGCTCAATCGAGCAGGCTCGTCAAGCCATCAGAACGTTATTATCTTCTCAAAATGCTCCTTGACAGAAGCTATATCCTTCTCCAAAGCAGCAGTGGCCTTGTCCAGATTCCACGATTTCAATGCATCGGTTATCTCCCTATGGTATGATGCTTTGGACTCTGTATCATTATCCAAGGCAAATGAATAGTAGACAGCGAAGAAACGTGAGCAGCGTTTGAGGATGCGGTCAAGGATGCTGTATGCGAATGAGTTGCCGCTGAGAGAGCAGAGAACCAGATGGAAACGGGAATTCCTGTAATAGTTGCCGGATATCCCTCCGTCCTCAGCCGCTGCAAGATACAGGGATGGGTCTGAGAGCATCTCAAGCTTCTTTTCCGTAAGGGATGGGAATGCCCTTCTGAGATTCGATATCTCTATATCGGTCCTTACATCAAGTATATCCAGTATCTCCCTTAATGTGAAAGGCACGACCTGATAACCGAAACGCGGAAGGCTCTGGAGGATATTGTCCTTGCACAGTTCTATAAGGGCCTCTCTCACAGGGGCCTTGCTTACACCGAAACGCTCAGTCAAAGATCCCTCAGTGATAATATCATTAGGGCGGAATTTCCCGCTTGAGATATCATCAAGCAGAGTATCATAGACCATCTTCTTCAGAGATCCGCTGTTTTCCATCAGCTAGAGAGTAATATAACAAAAGCTTCAGTGTAAAGATGATATCTTTTCCTTGACAACGGCAATTGCGATGCTAATCTGATAATATCAGTAATATTACGAAGGTGGAGTATGGATAGGAAGGAAAAACTTCAGGCAACCCTCAGCGGTGAGAATCATAACGGGATCATATCCGGATTCTGGTACCATTTCAGCCAGGATGCGATGTATGGAGAGAAAGCAGTACAGGCACATATCGACTTCTATGAAGCTGTGAATCCTGACATCCAGAAAGTCATGAATGAGCATATGTTCCAGATCAGGGAGAAAATCGAGAAGCCTGAAGACTGGAAGAAAGTGACGCACATTCCGTTCAGCGAAGGGCCTTATCCTTCTCTTATAGAGGAGTTCAAGGCAATCAGGAAAGCCCTGCCATCCGATCTTCCGCTGTTTGCGACGGTCCATGGTGTACTTGTATCTGCATACCACGCAACAGAGACCCCGGGGAACTTCAAGAATCCTGAGAATATGGTATCAAGGCACCTGAGGGAGAATCCGGAAGCAGTTTCCAAGGGCCTTGATGTGATTGCTGAGAGCCTCATCGAACTGTGCGGTGAGCTCAGGAAAGCAGGTGCCGACGGAATCTACTATGCAGCCCTTGGCGGCGAAGCCTATAGATTCTCCGAAGATATTTTCACCCAATATGTGAAGAAATACGACAGCATGGTCATCGACGGCATAAACGAGACGGGCGCAATAAGCATCCTGCATATATGCAAGGACCAGATCAGGCTTCCTCTCTACAGCGGAATCGATGCAGATATAATCAACTGGGATACCCATGACTGCGAATATGGAATCGGAGAAGGAAGGAAATATTTCCCGGGAAAGACTCTTCTCGGAGGATTCGACGACAGGACAGGAATCCTTGTAGAGGGAACAGAGGAAGAGATCCTCAGAGAAACCGATCGTATCGTCAATGAAGCAGGAAGGGATAAGCTCATCATCGGATCAGACTGCACCCTCCCCGGGGATATCGAACCATGGAGAATACGCAAAGTCATTGACTATGCACATACTCTTTGACATCTCTGTATGTTTTACAGTGGAGGCTCTGCAGACAAGGGCCTCCTCTTTTTGAGCCGTTATATAATCATAGAGCATTCCATGCGCATCCTCTGGTTTGCAATCGTCGAAAAAAAGCATGCTCCATGGAGGATTCACATTAAGAATAGCAGAATCCGATATATAATAAGCTATTATTCATTAGTTGTTATTTTATTTGCTGTTTTATAGCGTTTATATCATTTATTTTCATATTATTTTCCTATTATTTTATTTTAATTTTCGTAAATTATTTATTTTAAAGAAAAATTTCATAAAAACCCCTCATTTTGCTCTTGAAGAATATCAGACGGAAGATTATCTTTCTGGCTATGATATTGCATGTTATAGCTGAAGCTGAAAGGTGCTTTCTGTGCCGGAAACCGATGTGTGTCACAGGCTGTCCTATTTCGACGCCTATCCCTGATATGATAAGACTTCTGCGGGAGGGGAAGCTCAAGGATGCAGGAGAGATGCTCTTCAGCAACAATCCTCTCTCTGCGGTATGCTCTCTTGTCTGCGATCATCAGAAGCAATGCGAAGGCCACTGCGTGCAGGGAAAGAAAGGCCAGCCGATCCATATATCCTCGATCGAGAACTACATCTCAGAAACCTGCCTGGATAATATTGAGATACCTATTCCACCTTCCAATGGCAATATGGTGGGCATAATCGGAGCAGGTCCTGCCGGAATCACAGTAGCGCTTGAACTCGCTGAAATGGGCTACAAGGTCACGATCTTTGATTCAAAGGATAAGATCGGAGGTGTCATGCAGTACGGCATCCCCGATTTCCGTCTTCCCAAGACTCTCCTCATGAGATACAGAAGGAAGCTTCTGGAAGCCGGCATACAGATAAGGCCAAATACGACAATCGGAGGAGCGCTTGAGATAAAGGATCTTTTCCGTGATGGGTATAAAGCCATATTCATCGGGACAGGAGTGTGGCGGCCGAAGAAACTGGGCATAAAGGGGGAAAGCCTCGGAAACTGCCACTTTGCCATCGACTACCTTGCCAATCCCGATGCATATGACCTTGGCAATTCGGTTGCGATAATCGGAATGGGCAATACCGCACTCGATGTGGCCAGAGTGCTGAAAAGAAAGGGAACGAGGAATGTAACGCTCTATGCCAGGCGCATGGCAACGAATGCGAATGAAGAGGAAATCCAGTACGCAAAGCTTGACGGGGCTGTATTCGAGTTCGGCAAGCACCCTGTAGAGATAACGACAGACGGGCCGGTTTTCGATGACAACCTTTTCGATGAGGAGGGGAATATAACAGGGACAAAGGGAGAGCCGCGCCTCTATCCTGCCGACAGCACAATCATCGCAGTATCCCAGGGGCCGAAATCGAAGCTTGTCGATACAACGGACGGACTTAAAGCCGCACCATCAGGCTTGCTTCTGACTGACAAGAATGGAGAGACAACCTACCCTGGCATATTTGCAGCCGGCGATGTCGTTCTCGGGGCCAAAACAGTGGTTGAGGCAGTGCATTATGCGAAGCAGGTTGCGAAGTCAATCGATGAATATATAAGAAATATCAAATAGTACCGATTAAGGAATGATAGGCGGAGATAGCTTGTCTCTGCCTATTAAATCATAGCAAGCCGCTCTTCTCATATGAATACATCGGATTGAGAACTATATCACGGCCTCCGGAGACTTCCAATGCTGCGCCTGTGATATAGCTTGCCTTATCAGAAGATAGGAAGACTATCGGATACGCGATCTCCTCCGGTCTTGCCATACGTCTTATCAGAGTCCTCTCCTCAACGAGAGCCTTGTCTGAATCACTTACACTACGCTGGACAGTCTCGGTCATCGTGAAGCCTGGCATGACACAGTTCACACGTATACCGTATGCAGCATACTCTGCTGCCTGATTCGCAGAGAGAAGCCGTACAGCCGCTTTAAGAGGTCCATAGATCGTGCTTCGTCCAGCTGTTCCGACCCTGGCCGCAAGCGAGCTTATGTTCACAATCGCCCCTCCATGATCCTTCATATACCTGAAAGCAGCCTGTGCACCATGCACTGCGCTTTCAAAGCACATTGCCTCTGTCCACCTGAGATCATCCTCAGTGTATTCATCACCAGAGGATTTCGGATGGCTTGCACCTACGTTGTTCACCCAGACATCAATTGTCCCGAGCGCAGAAGCAGCATAATCAGCAAGATCATAGAATGACCGATAGTCCAGCGCATCAAAACGGAAAGTCAGCACCCTGCCCTTTCCGGAAAGCCTTTCCTTCGTTGCAGCAAGCTCATCATCCTTTCTCGCGGCAATTACAACAGATGCCCCCTCCTCAAGGAATGCAGATGCCGATGCAAGCCCTATACCGCGCGTTCCTCCCGTTATGACTACGCTCTTTCCTTCAAGCCCTAATTCCATGCCCGTTCCATCCTTTTTATCACACCATCGATCACTGCATTCGTCTCAGGCTTCACCACTCTGCGCTCAGCCTTCTCATCAAACCACTTCAAAGCCCTTCTGCATCCGATCGAGAAAGGAATAGTACAGCGGAAATCCGGGACTATGGCCTTGATCTTCGAATTGTCGAATACAGCGCTCCACGCCTTGTCCCCGGTAAGATTCGCAACAGCCGAAGGATCCTCTCTTGCTATTATGTCAGAAGGAGCATGGACTATCTCGGGCTCAACGCCCAATGCCCTGCCCACTTCCTGATAGATCCTGTCCCAGGTCATCACCTCATCCGAAGTGATATGATATGAATTCCCGATAGCCCTGCTTTCAGCGAAAAGCCCTGTAAGCCCCTTAGCAAAATCATCGCTATGTGTGACAGTCCAGAGTGATGTCCCATCCCCGGGGCTCACAACAGGAAGGCCTCTCTTTATCCTGTCTATGAGCGTATACTCCCCTCCTGATCCCATCGGGAATGGGATGCGGGTTGCATATGTATGGGAAGGACGGACGATCGTAACAGGGAATCCTGTATCGCGGAATGCCCCCATGAATTCCATCTCCGCCTTTATCTTGTTCTGCGCATAAGGAGAATAAGGATTAGAGAGAGGAACGGACTCAGTGATCGGAAATGCAGCAAGAGGCTTAGCATAGCAGGATGCACTGCTTATGAATATGAACTGACCGACACGGCCAGAGAATACAGAGATATCCTTCCTGGCATCAGCATCATTGAATGCAATGAAATCAACAGCAGCATCCCATGTCCTGCCAGCAAGGGCTTTCCTGAGGCTCTTCTCATCACCAGCATCGGCAGTGATGAGCTCTGCTCCGTCTATGTGTTCCCCACGTCCTCTGTTCAGAATAGTCAGGGAGTATCCTTTTTCCACAGCCAGGCGGCTTACCGATGTGCTTATGTTCCCGGTTCCGCCGATGATAAGAACTTTGATCATAAGAGAAGTCTAAACCTGTGAAAATCCATTATCAAGAAAGTATTGACGTTCTTTATGGATTTACTTTATACTCCAACACGTTGTCCGGGACGTCGCCTAGCGGCTATGGCGCCTGCTTTGGGAGCAGGATATCGATGGTTCGAGTCCATTCGTCCCGATTATATTTTCCGCACTGCTTTCTCTGCCACCCATTCCATTTCTGCAATTAAGGAAAACGATGAGGAAGCTTTGCCTGCTGTTTCTAATGCTATTGATGCTTCCGCTGCTTTCTGCTGCGGATATCCTGGGCTATGACATCACTTTCTCAAAGACAATCAATGATTCGCTCATGGTCATCGATAGCGAGAGATTCGGCATTGATTACACAGGCTATGGATACCCGGGGCATTCACGTACAGGATTGTATATGAGAATCGGCTTCCAGGCTCCTCTATCAAGCCTTGAGATGCTTTTGGGCAGCAGCCGTGAAATCCCAGGCCAATGGACAGAAGAGGACTCTGAGAAGATCAGGAACATGCTTGAGACATCATTCAGGTTCTCCACAGCAGCAGGTCCTGCATTCCGGAGTCCGCTGTCCGATAAGATGATGTGGTATATGGGGCTTGGCATAGCAGGAAACCTTGACTATGCAGGAAGGAGGGGGAAGATCATTGCCGCAGTCTCATATTTCGATATAGATATCGGGGTATCATTCGACATGGGATTCAGATTCGACATCGAAGAGCATACGACAATAAAGATCGGGATGAGCATCGAATCACTGCTTTTCTCAATCAATTTCCTCACATACTCTTCAGGAGATGCAGGAAAAGAGCTTCTTGCAAAGCCTTCAATGATTCCCTATCTCTTTCTATCGGAAGAGATGAAAGAGCATACGAAAGCCATTGGATACATAAGCCTTGGGCATACATTCCGTTCCGGCTACAGCAATAAAGTATACCGTTACAGCACATCCTCGCCTGTAACAGGAGAGGGAAAGCTGGAGCTTATAGCCCGCTATCCCCTTGGTCATCGATAAGCTGGGCGTCCGATGTCTTGAGAGGGATATGACGCTTGAGAAACGGCATAAGGCCTGAATAGGTCTTCCTGAATTCCTCCTCGCTTTCCTTGAGAGCAGCCTGCCATACAGGAGCGAATCCAGGGCTGTTCAGTATAAGCCTGTCAGCTGCAGTCTGCATGACCTGGAGCCGCTCAAGCTCCTTCCTTCCGGGTTTCTCGCGCATGGCAAGAAGCGATACGCGGAGATTCTCATTCGTCTTCTTGAGCTCTTCGTTCTCTGCTCTGAGCTTATTGACTCCGGCAGATTCAAGCTCCATGCGCTCTGCGAGCATATTCCTGTATTTCTCCACTTCGCTCTTCTTTTCCTTCTTCAAAGAAGAAAGCTTGGCGGAAAAATATATGGCGATGATCAGTGCAACTGCGAGTCCGCAGGCGATTCCAATAAGAAAACTATTCATAGGATAAGGATATTAGCAATCAAGGCCGGAGGCAACTCCATCTTCCCTGCTGCGGCGAACTATGCTATCATACTCTTACCTATAGGACGGCAAATCTGAAGCCTCTTGGAGCAAACAATATTATATGGGGTCTGGCATAGCCTTGCGGCATTGCTCCCTCTCGAGGGGAACAGAAAGCGGGCACCCAAGGATCCCCCCTTGAACTTAGTTCAAGAGCCACAGCCGCCGTCGCTATAGGGATTTATTTGCCATGAAAGACGATAGACTTAAGACAATCCGCTACATCAGAATCCCTGATACCATCAAGGCTGAAGGAGATGGCTTCAGCATCGATCCCGACAAAAGAATTCCGATACAGCTTCCCCCTGGATCATCATCGCTGAAGAAAGAGGATATATCGCTTGAAGCGATCATCTCCGGAATGCTTACAGTGGTTGCATATGATGAAGGAAATGAGGACTTCCAGTATTTCAGATCATTCATTCTTGCCGCAGACCCATCGCTTCCGGAAAAGCTCAACCAGGCTGCGATAGCAAAGGAGAAGCAGAAGGACTATGACTTTGCTGAAGAGCTGTTCCTTGCTGTCTACCATCTCCTGCCGCAGAGCGCATCCTGCATCAATCTCGCGACGCTCTATTCCTATATGGCTGTCGATGCGAGGGACAAGAAGGATGACAGGAAGGAAACAGAGTACCTTCTCGATGCCAGGCATACTCTGCAGGATGGGATAAAACGCTTTGGGGAGAATGCCCAGATACTCTCAGAGCTTGCATCATTCGAAGCCTATATGGGAAACCTGGAAGAAGCCAGGGACTATCTGGAAAGATACCTTGCTGTTGCAGAGGAAGGAGAGAAGAAAGAGGAGATGAAGGCTCTTCTCAAGCGTATTGCCCTGCAGATAGAGAATGATGAGGAGATCAAAGAAGCCTATGACGCGATAATGCTGGACAATAACAGAAAGGCTATTGAATCCTCCTCTGCATTCATAGAGAAGAACCCAAAGGTATGGAACGGCTACTTCCTCCGCGCCTGGGCTTTGAGGAAAGAAGGCAGATACAGCGAAGCAAAGAACGATCTTCTTGAGTGCATAAAGCTTGGGGAAAGCTCCTCTGATATATACAACGAGCTCTCGATATGCGAGCTTGAGGAGGGAGACAGAGAGCTTGCAAAGACCTATCTTGAGACCGCCGCTGATCTTGATGGCAGCAATCTCACGGTCCTTTCCAATCTTGCATATCTCTATCTCCAGGATGGTCAGCTTGATGAGGCAAGGGAGTATCTTGAGAAGGCAAGATTCATCTCAGGCGATGACAGGATCATAAGCTCACTCATTGAGGAGTATGAGAAGATCTCCGGCGAGAAGATCGGAGAGCTGATACATGAGGAGATTGTCCATAGCGATGATGAGGACGACGGGTATCAGGCAGAGCTGGCAGAGATAGCCAAGGATGCAGAGGAGCACCAATGCCATCACCATCATGATCATGAAGGAGGATGCTGCTGCCATGATAAAGACTGAGTGCATATCACATTCTGCAGAAGAGACAGAGGAAGCGGGATTCAGTCTCGGCAAGATTCTCCAGAGAGGCGATGTAGTCTCTCTCAGAGGATCTCTTGGGGCGGGAAAGACCGTGCTTGCGAAAGGAATTGCCAGAGCATTGGGAATAAGCGAGGCGATCGTGTCCCCGACTTTCACTATAGTGCAGGAGTATGATGGAACGATGCCGATGTTCCATCTTGATCTGTACAGGCTGTCAGGAGAAGATGAATTCGAGTCCATGGGCGGAGAGGAGTTCCTATATCCGGATGGAGTGACTCTCATTGAATGGTCTGAGAAGATCGGGACTATGCTTCCGGACTCGACAATCTTCATAGAGATAACGATCAATGATGATCTTTCAAGGTCAATATCCATTGAAGGAGGAGAGAGGTGAATGTACTTGCAGCAGATACGTCATCTGCTATAGCTTCAGTTGCGCTCAGGACAGATAAAAGCTACGAGGAGCGTCTTGTATCAGGCTGCTTCTCCCCTTCTGAGGATCTTCTCTCTGTTATCGTGGAACTGCTTGGGAATGCTGGGATAGAGATGAAGGATCTGGATCTTCTTTCGGTGACAAAGGGACCGGGATCGTTCACAGGGCTGAGAATCGCAATGGCTTCGATGAAGGGAATCTCCTCTGCCCTTTCCATACCGCTTGTATCTGTTCCCACCCTCGACGCAATCTATGATACCGTGAAGGATTACCCAGGTCCTGTTCTATCAGCAATCGACGCAAGGAAGAAGAAGTTCTACTTCTCAGTCAAGGAGAATGGGAAGACATTGATTGCTGACAGGGACGGGAATCCAGAGGATGTGATCGCTGTAATCGGCAAGGATTCCACAGTACCCCTTCTGATAACAGGACCCGATGCATCTCTCTTTGCGGAGAAGCTTTCGAAGCTTGAAAGCAGGATACCATTCATCGTAGACAGCTCCTCCCCCCGCAATCTCTCCAGATCCCTGATGGATCTTGCGATCGAGAAGTATGGAAAGACCGGTGCTGATGATATAGGCGAAGGACCTGTGTACATCAGGCGTTCCGATGCCGAGGAGTCGCTGGAAAGGAAAATCAAGGAGAAGAGCAATGGCTGATTATGATATTCTCGTGATCGGGTGCGGTCCTGCGGGCTTGAGCGCGGCATCCTATGCATCAAGAGCAGGATACAGAACCATCGCAATAGATTCGATGGGACCGGGCGGACAGCTTCTCTATATTGATGAGATAGAGAACTACCCCGGGCTTCCATCGACATCGGGCTATGCGCTCTCAGAGGCGATGGAGAAGCAGGCTTCCTCGTTTGGAGCAGCGATAGAATTCGCAGAAGCGAAATCCATACGCAAGGAAGGCAATGAATTCATCACAGTCTGCACGGACGGGGAGATAAGATCCAAGGCTGTCATCTATGCAGCAGGCGCACGCCACAGGCACCTTGGGTGCATAGGAGAAGAGGAGTATCAGGGAAAGGGCGTAAGCTACTGTGCAACCTGCGATGGTCCATTCTTCCGCGGCAAGGATGTCGTTGTCGTAGGAGGCGGAGATACAGCGCTTACAGATGCGCTTTATCTTTCTAAGATCTGCAGGACTGTCACGATAGTTCACAGAAGGACGGAGTTCAGAGGGCAGAAAGCGCTCCAGGACAGGGTTTTTGCAAAGGAGAACATAAAGCTTGAGCTCGGAAAGAACGTGACAACGATAAAAGGCGACGGGAAGCTTGTGCAGGAGGCAGAGCTTTCTGATGGAACGGTTCTCAAAGCCGATGCTGTCTTCATCTTCGTCGGCATAATCCCGAACAGCGAGATCCTTGATGGCTTTGCTGAACTTGACCATGGCTTTGTGAAGACAGACGGGAAGATGGAAACTTCAGTTCCAGGCCTTTTCGCAGCAGGAGACGTGCGTACTACCCCATTCAGACAGGTTGTCACAGCAGCAGGCGATGGCGCAGAAGCGGCACATGCTGCCGATGAATACATACAGAATCTTGGTTGACACACCGGCCCGGAGGGTGCAAACCGGGCCTTAAAATCTGTCAAATACCGCGTAAAACCGCTTTTTTCCCTTGCTTTCATATACTTTGCATCGGATAATTATTAGCTATGAATATCCTGATGGTTACAAGTGAGACAGTCCCTTTCTCTAAATCAGGGGGACTCGCGGATGTTGTTGGTGCGCTTTCCCCTGCTCTCGTGAAAAGCGGAGCTAAGGTAAGGGTATTCATGCCGATGTACTCATTCATTGACAGCAAGGGATTCAGGAAATCCTCAGCGTTCACTGTTCCTATGCTCTCCCATGAAGAGGAAGTATCCACGCTCTCAAAGCACGTAGATGGCGTGGAATATGTAGGCCTTGTCCATCCTTATTTCACAGAAAGGAAAGGCATATACGGAGACACATCATTCACTCCATATGCAGATAACTATCCTCGTTTTGCGCTTTTCGCGAAGGCCGCTGTACTCTATCTGAAAGCCACAGGCTGGAAAGCCGATATAATCCACTGCCATGACTGGACAGCGGGGCTTGTACCGCACTATGCAGACAAAGAGCGGATAAAGGCAAAGACCATATTCACGATTCATAATCTGGCGTATCAGGGGGATTTCTCAAGATACGATGCAGTCCTTGCCGGAGACAGGCTTGACAGCGATTTTCTCTCCGGCGAGAGCGCATCTGAGCGCGTGAATATGCTTAAAGGCTCGCTTCTTACATCAGACAGGATCACGACAGTCTCTCCCACATATGCAAAGGAGATACAGACAGAGAGATTCGGATGCGCAATGGACGGTATACTCCGCTCAAGAAGCAGCGATCTGCAGGGAATTCTCAATGGCATGGATTATCATGAATGGAATCCTATGCATGACAAAGCATTCAGCGAGCACTTCTCAAAAAGCAATCTCTCAGGAAAGGCTATGCTGAAAAAGCGCATACAGACAGAGCATGGATTCGATGCTGATGATTCCATCCCTCTCTTTGCGATGATCTCAAGGATCGCAGACCAGAAGGGATATGCGGAGCTTCTCGGAGGCAACTCCCCTCTTCTGGAGGAAATCCTCCATGAGAGAATCCAGATGATCATCATCGGAACAGGTGATAAGCACTATGAGGAAAAGCTCCTTGATCTTGATTCCAGATATCCGAATCTTTCGGTAAGGATCGCTTTCAGCAATAAGGCAGCGCACGAAACCGAAGGGGCGGCGGATTTCTTCCTCATGCCATCCCGCTATGAACCATGCGGACTGAACCAGATGTACTCTCTTCACTATGGAACCCTTCCTGTCGCGCACAGAACAGGCGGGCTTGCCGATACGATCATCGATGTGGATGAAGACCCTGAGAATGGCAATGGCATATTGATCAATGAGCTTTCGACAGCATGCATTCTTGAAAGGATAAAGAGAGCTGTCGGACTATACAGCGATGCAAAAGCTCTTGCAAAAGCCAGGAAGAACGCGATGACTGCCGATCTTTCATGGACAAGATCTGCACAAGAGTACCTTAAGCTCTATCGGGAGCTGGGGTGATTAGGATAGAATATATACTTATGAGGAGGATTTGAATAATGAGCCATAACAAGAAGAAAAAGGTGATTGCTATTGTTCTGGGCGGAGGCCGCGGAACAAGGCTGTATCCCCTTACAATGGGCAGAGCTAAGCCTGCTGTCCCATTTGCGGGAAAATACAGGCTTGTGGATATTCCTATATCCAACTGCATCAACAGCGATATCAAGCAGATCTACGTTCTCACGCAGTTCAACACAGCATCGCTGCATAATCACATAACGAACACATATCAGTTCGATCAGTTCTCAGGCGGATTCGTAGAGATTCTTGCTGCAGAGCAGACACCGACAAGCGAGAGCTGGTATCAGGGAACAGCTGACGCTGTAAGGAAGAACCTCGTCCACTTCCATGACCAGCAGGCCGACTACTACGTCATTCTTTCCGGCGATCAGCTTTACAGAATGGATTTCCAGAGCATGCTTGACAGGCATATCGAATCAGGCGCTGAGCTTACAATCGCTGCAAAGCCTATCTCTCGTGAGCATGCAACAGGACTGGGAATCATCGGAACAGACGATGAGGGAATCATCACGAAGTTCTATGAGAAACCGGCTCCCGATATGGATATCACGGACTACAAAGTTCCAGAGAAGTGCCTGAAGGCCCAGCTTGGACTGGACAGAAACCGTGAAAACGAATATCTGGCATCGATGGGAATATACATCTTCAACGCACAGACGATGGAAGAAGCCCTGAACAATGACAAAACAGATTTCGGAAAGGAAATCATTCCAGACATCATCAAGACAAGAAGAGTCGGAGCATATCTTTTCAATGATTTCTGGGAAGATATCGGAACGATCAAGGCATTCTATGAGACGAACCTCAATCTTGCATCCGAAAAGCCTGCATTCAACTTCTACGATGAGGAGATGCCGATCTATACGCATCGCCGCCATCTTCCTGCAACAAAGGCGAACTTCTGCAACATTTCCTGCTCACTCACCTCAGAAGGTTCAATCATCACGAATGCATATATCGTGAATTCAATCATCGGTGTACGTACATTCATTGAAGCTGGAGCTTCCCTGGATGGAGTATACTGCATGGGAGCCACGGTCTACGAGACCGATGAGGAGAAGGCTGAGAATGCGAAGAAGGGCATTCCAAACATCGGTATCGGAAAGGCAACGATCATCAAGCGCGCAATCATAGACCAGAATGCAAGAATCGGGTCGAACTGCCGCATCGGTATCGACAACATCCCTCGTCCGGACGGAGACTATGAGATGTATTCAGTGCATGACGGAATCATCGTCATCAACAAGAATGCAATCATCCCTGACGGAACGGTGATGTAATTGATTTCTCCATGATGATGGCCTGCCTCGTGCAGGCCATTCTTTCTGCTTCTTCTCCTGACAAGGTGAATAAGATATTAACAGACAGGATTTCAAGTATTGACAATCATCAACCCATGAACTGATAATCATTCTATGGATACTGATCTGCTCGCTGATAAGCTTTTCTTTTCCCGTGAAGCTGCTGAATATCTTGGTATAAGCATACAAAGGCTGGCTATTCTGACAAAAGATGGAAAAGTCCGTCCCTTGAAGAAGAATTCTTCCGGAACAATCTATCATCTTAATGAGCTGGAAAAGAGAAAGAAAGAGCTTTCAATATTCTCTTCGGATCCCGATGAGACAACTCAGTATGAAGAAGAAGGGAAATTCCAGATAGACACTCCTGAAAAGAATGAAGCTGTCACACTTGCAACAGTAATGAATATTCTTCACGCAAGTGAGAAGAAAGCCTGCCAGATACTTGATTTATCAGATCAAGAGATCATATGCACACCTATGACTGGGAATCTAAGTTATTGGGCTGATAAACTCGATATTGCCTCGGATATCATCGAATGTGAATACAGACGATCTATCAGTGCATTCAGCAGACTCAAGATCTCAGACAGGATAATAAAGCTTGGAAATCCGGAATACCCGGCCCTGCTTGCACAGACAGAAGAAGCCCCGCGCTTTCTTTACCTGAGGGGAAATATCAATCTTCTTCAGGATAACAGAACCGTTGCTCTCGTAGGGAGCAGAAATGCTGGCGAGGAAGGGAAACAGAATACAGAAAGGGTTGCCAGGATCCTTGGAAGAAATGGAATCATAATAGTCTCAGGGCTAGCAAAAGGCATAGATGCAGCTGCCCATAAAGCCGCCCTGGATAACAGACTCGCAACAATTGCGGTAATCGGAACAAATCTCAACCAATACTACCCAAGCGAGAATATGGAAATCCAGAAAAGAATTGAAAAAGAAGGCCTCATCGTCTCCCAGTTCTCTCCTGCAACGAAGACAGAACGCTGGTTCTTTCCTTTGCGTGATGGTGTCATGAGCGGTTTATCTCAGGCTACTGTGATAATGGAGGCGGGTGAAACATCAGGAGCTCTAAAACAAGCCAGGTATGCTTTAAAGCAGAAACGCCTCGTGCTGATTCCGCAGAATGCTTTCAATATACAATCGATAACATGGCCTGCGAAATTCGAGAAGCTTGGAGCTATCAGAGTCAGAACGCCAAGTGAAATCATTGATATCCTTTCTGAAAACAGAGTTTATAAAATGAATGCCGAGCAGAATTCCAGTTATGATCTATTCTACAATGACGATCTGGTTGTTGCAGATAATACAGGGGAATACGGTGCAGACAGGCATTGAGCTTTTTGTTTTCAATATCGATAGGTTTATGGAGAATGGACTCACTATCCCAGATCAGAAAGCTCTGGATGATTTCATGTCGAAGCAAAAATGCATAATCATTACCAGACATATAAATGAATGGAAACAGATATGTCCCAATGCCCAGTCTTTCAAACAGTGGAAATTCAACCTTCCCACTCCTGGTTTTCAGCAGGCTCTGATTACAGAATTCAATATTGGAATAGAAGACATTGCCTATGTTTCAGATGATCTTGGATTCATCGTAAATGCATTGGGCTCTTTCTCTACAACCTTATTCATCAGCACCGATGGAATCAGACCTTAATATGGGAAATTGCCAGATCTCACATGCCATTCCATAAAGGCTTTCATAGAACTAATCAAATCGGGAGCCTGGAGATTTCTGGGGGAAAGGCTGATTCATAAAAGCAACAGTAAGAGTCTAAGAGGAAAACTAGGAGAGACATCTATAAATAAAGAGCAGCATAAAATCCCGGTCATACTCGCAGGAAGATATTTCGGCTCAAATCATTATCGAAGCAGCACGGATTATTATTCACTGGCAATAAGAAAGAACAAAGATCCGCAAAACAGATTATATGGAAAGTTTGATGGTATTTTTCTGCGTATATTCACCGCAGAAACAAGGAGAATATGCACAATAGCTGAGATGGACTGTATATGCGGTATTCCTGATCATCTTGGAAGCAAAAGCAGATTCGAAAACATAATAAGCAATATTGCAACTAAGTTTTCGCTAGAGAATATACAACCATATCTGGGACGCAGAAAAAGCTATTCCGAACAGAAAAGCAAAACTTCGGCAGCAGATCGAAGCACGAATATCAAGGGAGCATTCAGCTGCAACATCAATCTCAATGAACGAAAAGTCATTCTTATTGATGACATTCTGACAACAGGGGCGACGCTGACCGAATGTGCAGATACTCTTTTCAAAGCTGGAGCCTCAGAAGTGATAGGCGCTGTTCTTGCAGCAAATCAGTTATCCAGAGATTATTGGCTTAACGCTGGAACAGAACTGAAACTTTTCAGCACAACATATTCCTTAAGAGGAAATGCAAAGAATCTTACTCCATTTTTTACAAATCTACACACTGAGGAAACACTGGATTACAATCAAGCCTGCATCAGATTGCAGAAGAATCTGAATAGCGAAATAATCAAGGCAGAGAAATCCCAGCCAATTGACAATAGCACGTTCTGAGATAAAACTGCTGCAGAGAACACAGAATTCCCGCAGCAGTTATCTTTTCGCGATAGCAATATATCAGCAGATCTTGTGGATCCAACCAGCAGGGCCCTCAACAGTGCCTTCCTGGATTCCTGTGATCGTCTCACGGAGCTTTGTGAGCACCGGTCCCATCTTCTCCATTCCGGAAGGAACGAGAATCTCTCCGCCGGCATGGGTAATCGATCCTACAGGTGAGATCACAGCAGCTGTTCCGCAAAGTCCGATCTCTGCAAAATCCTTGACCTCTGTGAATGGAACAGGACGCTCCTCAACTTCCATGCCCAGCATCTCCGATGCGACGATTACAATCGAGCGGCGTGTGATTGACGGCAGGATTGTATGTGACTTCGGAGTCACGAGCTTTCCATCCTTTGTGATGAAGATGAAGTTAGCGCCTCCAGTCTCCTCAACATAGGTTCTAGTAGCAGCATCAAGATACATATTCTCGCTGAAGCCATGCTTATGCGCATAGTCTCCCGGGTAGAGCGACATAGCATAGTTGAGTCCAGCCTTGATATGGCCTGTTCCATGAGGAGCTGCCCTATCAAAATCACTGACCATGAGCCTTATAGGCTTCACTCCGCCCTTGAAGTACGGACCAACAGGAGTTGCGAACATCCTGAACTCATACTCAGGAGCAGGAGCGACTCCGATGACAGGCCCCGATCCGAAAAGGAATGGCCTGATATAAAGTGTAGCACCTGAACCATATGGAGGGACCCATGCGGCATTGGCCTTGACCATCTCATCGAGAGCTCTGATGAACATCTCCTCCGGAACCTCTGGCATCAGGAGCCTGTCAGCGCTGTCCTGCAGACGCTTTGCATTGAGATCGGGGCGGAATGCGACGATATCTCCATTCTTCTGCGTATAGACCTTAAGACCCTCAAAGCATGTCTGGGCATACTGAAGGACACCAGCACTTTCGGAAATCGAGACAGATGCATCCTTTGTAAGACCGCCCTCATCCCAGCTGCCATCCTTCCAATGAGCAACGAAACGATAATCCACCGGCATATAGCCGAAGCCGAGCTTGGACCATTCGATATTCTTCTTTTCCATAGTTAAGCCTCTTTGTTGATTAGAGTAATAATAGTCTTCTGAAGAAGGCTCTACAAGATTTCAGAGGCTATGTACTCAGCAATTTTCCTATCAGACGGGCCGAAATCATAAGAGAGAAGATCTTCCTTTGAAGCATATGTAGTCTCTGTATGGACAGAAAGCGAGAATGAAGCTGAAAGCGGCATGACAACGCAGCATTTCAGATGATAAAGCTTATCGTTATTGGTGAAATCAAAGGACAGGATCTCTTCTTTCACCTCGATATCAACCCCAAGCTCCTCCTGCCATTCACGCCTCAGCGTATCAGCGACAGATTCGCCATAGCGGTTCTTTCCACCAGGAAACTCCCATTTGCAGGAAAGGGATCCGCCTGGATTTCTATGAGCGATAAGCACCTTTCCTTCTTTTATCGCAATGCCTGCTGTAGTAATCCGTTCTTCCATGCATATATTATAGCAGTACAAACTGAGGAAGCAGGAAATGGATTACTGCAATCAAAGCTGTTATCCATCCAAGCTTAGCAGTTCTGTCGAGAGTCGAAGTCTCAAAGAATACCTCCCCCTGCTCTATTCTCTTCTCGGAATAGCGGAAACGGAAGAAGAATGCCGAATAGAATATCCATATGGAGGGAATCAGATCGCCAAGGATCACAGGACCTGGATAGACAGGAAAGAAGAGCGCAAGCAGGGATATCGCTATGCCCGATACGAAAAATGCATCGAGAAGCTTCCTGTTCTCCATCAGCGCCCCTTTTATCCTTATGGCAAAGGATATCTGTCTCCTGTATGAATCAACAAGAAACAAGAGCGCTGCGATCACCAGATAGGAAAGGGATAGGAAGTACTGCTGTATCATCTCAGCCTCCCAACAGAGAGTATCAGCTCATCTGCAGAATAGAATCCATAGTCCTCATGAGCCTTTCTTCCTGCCCTCTGATGCAGGATCACCCCATCAAGCGCGGCATTCATAGGATCCTCACCCTTGGCAAGAAGAGAAGCGATGATCCCGGCGAGCACATCGCCAGATCCTGCTACTCCCAGAGATGGATTAGCCCCATCATATATATAGATATCATCACCTGAGGTTATCCATACAGCAGATGACTTCAGCACAATCACAGCAGATAACGCTCTTGAAAGATTCCGCAGGGCAGATGCAAGGGACAGTGCCGATGAAAGCCCGTCATCCATGCCGATTGCTGCCATAAGCCTTCTGTACTCGCCTATATGGGGAGTAAGCACTGCTCTGTGCCCGAAATCATGGCCTGGAGCGAATTTAAGGCCATCTGCATCGAGGACCATGCTCTTCCCTGAAGCGATAGCGCTATCAAAAAGGGAAGGATCACCGCTTCCCCACCCCGGTCCTACCAGAAGCGCATCATAGCGGAAGAGATCAGAGCCAGGCTTCCTTATCATGAACGAAGGGTTGTCATCCCGTATCTTCTCAGAAGACGTGATCACTGTCACAAGACCGCAGCCGGAGAAGAAAGCTGCACGGCCAGCAAGCCTGGGAGCCCCTGTATACTCATCCGAGCCTCCGATGATGGCGATGTGCCCTCTGCTGTTCTTATAATCTGAGATGCCGATTCTGCAGATATGGCTGTCATCATCGGAAATCAGATAGGTTCCAGTTGGGCTTGCAGTCAGCTCATCAGCAGGGAACCCTGGATTGAACAGATGGATTCTTCCTGCAATGCCACGCTGGGAAGGAAGATACAGCTCAAGCTTCGGTACCATGAATGCCACAGTAAGATCGGCACGTATGATTCCTCCTGAAGGGACATCAAGAGCAATGCAGAAGGCATCGGAGGAAATCTCCGAGTCCAGTCTCTTTATGATCTCATCGCTTCCTTTGCGGTAAGAGAAACCGAACAAAGCATCGATAACCGTATCATACCCTTCTGGAGAATCTGCAATCTGGACATTCTGAGGAAGTCTTTTCCTCCGTTCCAGATTCTCCTCGTTACCATTCTCATAGGGAAGGATCACAGAGACGTCGTAGCCATCGGATGACATAAGCAACGCAAGCCCAAGCCCGTCAGAACCATTGTTTCCCGGACCTGCCATAACAGCAATGCGCCCTTTAAGAAGGGGCTTGATGATGCTATATGCTCCTCGTGCAGCACTATCGATAAGCGAAGACGAAGAGAGACTATACTGTTCAATCAATGACCGATCCTTCAACGCAGCATCAGCCAATGAGTAAATGGCATACATGGCTTCATTCTACTCTGTGATAAGATGCATGTCAGCACAAGAAACCAAAGAAGCCCATACTATGTTATCTGTGGCTGAAAAAGGAAGCCAGAGGGAGATTTGAGTTGATGGAATACGGCAGTTCTGTTAACATTCCTCTAGCACTATTCAAGGGGTTATTCCGATGCGGATTGCCTTCGGGTTTGACATTTTCTATCCAGAGACCAATGGCGTAATAACAACGACAATAAACCTTGCCAACAATCTCATACGCCAAGGACACTCAGTGTGGTTCTTTGTCCCTAAGGAAAAGGGTTTCACAGCTAATGTCATAGAAGAAGGCATAAGAATCGTGCATGTACCAGCAATTCCAGCATGGATCTATAAAGGAATAAAGCTATTGCCGATATATGGCTGGTATCTTATGCCATATCTAGCAAAGTACCATATAGATGTAGTGCACAATACATCCCCATGGCTTATGGGGATGGCGCTCAACCATGCGGCAAGAAGGCTGCACATCCCGACGATTGCCACTCACCATACTCTGATTGACAATCCGATCTACATCCGTTATGCGCTGAAGAGCAAAACACTTGCCAATGCAGCGAAGGATGCAATCTGGACAGTGGTCTTCAATCCTTTCTATAAGCTTACATGGATGGCAACGGCACCGAACGAGGAGACATGCGAGCAGGTAAGGAAAAGGATTCCCGGCCTTGAAGTCAGATATGTCTCCAATGGTATCGATATCTCCCGCTTCTGCGACAGCATTTCTGCTTCCCCTCTTCCGAAGAAGATCAATCCGGAGTGGCTCGGAAAGCGCACTCTTCTCTATATAGGCAGGCTTGGGTACGAGAAAGCTGTCGATGTGGCAATAAAGGCATTTGCCCTATGCCTGGAAAAGAATCCCGATGCGCACTTCATCATCATCGGCCAGGGGCCGGCAGAAGAAGAGCTCGTGAAGCTTGCAGAGGAAGCTGATCCATCCGGGCATATACATATGACAGGTATGATTCCGAATCAGGAGCTCATAGGATCAAAGCTGCTGACGAAAATCTCAGCATTTGTCACAGCTTCGTTGTCTGAGAATCAGGCAATGACCGTCATCGAGGCTCTCTGTTCTGGAACCCCTGTGATTGCAGCTGATGTGTCGAACATGAGAGCATTGTTCTCAGACAGCCAGGGTTGGTTCTTCAATGGAGGTGACATACTATCTCTTTCCGATACGATGGATCATGTCCTGAATCACCCAGAAGAAAGGGACAGGAAAGCAATTGAAGCAGGAAAATCGATAAGCAAGTTCGACGGAGCAGAGGTTGCAAGGAAGTTCGTATCGCTCTATGAAGAGCTTATTGAGATGAAAAAAGAAGGCTTCTTCGTACCAGGAGGAGAGAAGAGAGCTGCGAAGTATCTCAGGAAAGCCAGAAAGAGCTGAAATCAGAACATGGCTGTAAAATAAGCCCCAAGATCCAGCGATACCCCTCCTGCATAGCCCTCCATAGGCAGATAATCATAATAGAATCCGACATGGCACTGGAAAAAGCCGAGTATATGTATGCGGAGCCTGGCGCCAAGTGTGCCGTAGAATCTTATGCTCTTTCCGCCATCCTTGCAATTCAGGACATCACCTGCAGAGAGAGCATTCTCAAGGAAGACCGTAAGCTCAGGATATGTTCCCTTCGTCAGAAACTCAGGACCATTGAGTATAAGGGCTGCATAGGCATCGGTCATGAACACGCGCGGTGGTATTTCCTTTGAACGGAATGTGAGTGCATATGCATGGCGAGGCACTGAATCACCGAAAAGGAACTGGCATTTCATCCTGAAGTCGACAGCAAGCGAATACAGATTCATATCGCTTCTTGCTTTCTGGTTCTGGCTGAGAAATGTATGCTTCCATGAGGCAGAATAGATCATGCGGTAGTAATCGGTCCGTGTCTCGAATATCGGAAGATCATTGAAAAGCCACCAAGGGGCAAGTGTGATCGAAGCGGAGAAATTGTATCCCTCTGGATATAGGTAATGATTATCGAGATTGCGGAAGGAAAGCGAAAGATTGATGTAATTGGACAAAGCGTAGAGATTCCCAGATAACTCAGGAGTACCGGGGAAGACGTTCTCTGCAGAGTCCGGAAAGTAATCCTTGTCTCCGAAGACACCGCTGAAATTGCCGTTCTGGATATCATAAAAGGAAGCGAATGCCTGTTCCCATCTCATTCCTATGGAGAAGCTCAGCGTAAGGAAATCGGGCTTTTCCGGATCAGGATTGTCAATAAGTCCCTGATCAAGCCCTACAGATCCATCCGAGAAGACAACGGAGTAGTTCTCGCGCTGCCCAGGGTTATGATCCGTTATGATCTCACCTGTCACGGGATCCTGGCGGAGTGTTCTCTGAGCCATTCCAGCCTCAACCCGCACAACAGCCCTTGTATCAAGATTCTTGAAGAAATCAAGATTATCGATACCGAACTCACCCCAGAAGCTCACTGGAAAGAGGCTGTATGCGAAATCGGTAAGAAACGATGCATTGACTATATTGGAGAAGAAGACCTCTCCCTCTGCGCCGAGGGGAAGCATCATGATGGCTATGAGGACAATCAGGATCAGGCGGCGCATGGAAAGATATTAGCATTTCATGGCATTTTATGATATAGTTCCCGGCATTATGGAATACAAGGTACCGGAAAACCCTTCAGAAAACCGGATCGGCAGCTTCACTCCCCTTGTTGCCGTTTCCGGACTATTGATCATGCTTTACCTCACAGCGAACCTCATGGCAGTGAAGGTAATCTCAATCGGCCCACTTGCGCTTTTCGATGCAGGAACGATCACTTTCCCGATTGCATATATGCTCTCGGATGTGCTTGCTGAGATATGGGGATACAGAACAGCGAAGAAAGTGATATTCCTGACATTCATCTGCAATGCGATGCTCGTGGTATTCACATCGATAGGAATCATCCTTCCATATCCTGACTATATGGAAGAGGTGCAGATAGCCTACAGCACAATCTACACATATGTTCCAAGGATTGTCGCGGCCTCTCTGATCTCCTTTCTTGCAGGAGATCTTATGAACGCGAAGATCCTTGTCATAATGAGGGACAGAAGCAGGAACAGGAAGCACCTGTGGATGAGGACAATAGGTTCATCAGCGGTAGGATATCTTATCGATACAGCGCTCTTCGTCATTATTGCATTCACAGGCACTGCGCCGGCATCGGATCTCCTTTCGATGATTGCAGTGCAATATGCCGCAAAGCTTCTGCTTGAGGCTGTATTCGGCACACCGCTTGCATATATGGCTATAGGATATATAAGGAAGGAATATGCTTGAACGCTACAGTAGGATCGACAAAGGCCTTAAAAGGGAGTTCATACTGCTCCAGGGAACAGGATGCATCTGGAGAAAGTGCATCTTCTGTGATTACTATACAGACTCCTCTTCAGATCCATTCCTCATCAACTCTCCCGTACTCGATAAGGTAACAGGCGAATACGGTGTTCTTGATGTAATCAACTCCGGATCTGCCCAGGAATTCGATGAAAGAACTGTAGAAAGAATTGCAGAAACAGTAAGGGATAAGCATATACATGACCTATGGTTCGAATCGCACTGGGTATGGCGCAGCGAGCTTGAATCATTCGCGAAGCACTTTCCATGCAACGTCCATTACAGAATCGGCATAGAGTCCTTCAATCCCGATCTTCGCATCGCATGGAGAAAGGGCATAGGACGGGACGTGACTCCGGAAATGATACGTGAAAGGTATGACGGAGTCTGCCTCCTTGCAGGAATAAAGGGACAGACAGAGAAGGATATAATGGACTCTGTAGAGATAGCAGAGCGTCTTTTCGACTACTACTCTGTCAATCTCTTCTGCCCCAACAGCACATCAACGGAGAAGGATGAGGAGCTTTCCAGGATATTCATCGAGAAGCTTGCGCCCATAATACGCAGAAGCAGGAAGGCAGAAGTCCTGATAGAGAACACGGATCTGGGTGTCGGCTGATGGATTCGAGCGCTCAAAGAATGCTATAATAGCCATATGAACAGATTCTTCCAGTTCGCATTCTCTAAGCTGAAAGGGGTGAAGGTCTATGCGCTTGTCGGCCGCTCGGGGACAGGCAAGAGCTACCATTCCAAGCTTGTCGCTGCGAAACATAGGATCGATCTGATAATCGATGATGGTCTATTGATAAAAGGCAACAGGATTCTTGCAGGCCATAGCGCGAAGAAGGATTCGGACTTCCTGGCAGCGGTCCGCACTGCGGTATTCGACGATGAAGAGCACCGTGATGAAGTGATGAATGCCCTTCTGAAGGAGCGCTACAAGAAAATCCTTATAATCGGAACCTCTGAGAAGATGGTCAGGAAGATTGCAAAACGGCTCGAGCTTCCGGAACCTGAGAAGATCATCCATATAGAAGATGTCGCATCGCAGGAAGAGATAGAGACTGCGATGAGGATCAGATACACCGAAGGCAAGCATGTGATACCTGTTCCATCGATCGAGGTCACCCGCTCAGCTCCGCAGATAGTATATGATTCAATGAAAGTCTTCATGGGAAAGAAAGGCCATACGAAGAAGAACCAGACATACGAGAAGACAATCGTTCGCCCTGAGTTCTCACGGCCAGACAAGGAAGAGCTATCAGAGGCAGTACTGACGCAGATGGTAAGGCATGCCATCGGAGAGTATGACCCGGTGATGAAAGTGAAGAAAGTAAGAGGTGCAAAGAATCAGGACGGATCATACTCTGTGAGCATAACACTGCGTCTTCCCGTGCGGCATTATATCGGTTCTACGATATCCGATCTGCAGGAATATGTTACCGAGTGCATTGAGAAATACGGCGGCATCATGGTCAGGAATGCCAGCATAGAGATCGAGGAATGGGGCTGAGCTACTGGATCTCCAGTTCCTCATACAGGCACTCGGAAACATCCCTTTCCTTAGATGAAAAGCTCATCCCGATAAGAACTATCTTCCTGTTCTCTTCTCTTGCTCTCTGGATGTACTTATCCGCATAGTGCCTGTGCTTTATCTGCTCCAGAGCTTCCGCTGCGCTTCCATCAACCTTCAGCTCAATAATATGGATATAGCCTCCTGCGATGAAGACCTCATCAGCTCGGCCTAGGCTTCCTGCATCCTCAGCATATGCCTCCCCTTTCATGCAGACAAGGAGGCTATGAACAATCCTATGATAGAGCCGCTCATCCTTCCTGTCATAGAAATGATAGGGAAAAAGCGAGAGATACCTGCTTATACAGCGTGCAATTCCATTTATATCACACGCTCTGAAAGCGCATAATGCATCATAAAGAAGCGATCCGAAGTCCCCTTCCGTATACTGGTAAATCAAGGACTTCGAGAAGGACGATGAAATCTCCCTGTTAGGGAACCTGAGCATCAATCCAAGCTCATTCCCGTCATGGATCGTCATATAACCGGCGAAGTACAGAAGCACGTAGATGCTCTCTGCCCTGAGCTTTTTCCCGGAAAGCAGGGATATATCGAAGGATGTGAATGATTCCATATCGACAGAAGGCATCTCATCAACGATTGACAATAGATCGTATTTCCTTGCAAGCTCAACTGCCATAGTGGATGCTCCTGTGGCATTCCAGTAGTTCCTGAAGATGCAGTCATCGGAGAAGAATGAGCCAAGTGAGACAGGGTTGTATACCCTCGTCTCAGATTCAGGTGAGAAGCGGTAGCCATCATAGTAGTCCTTTATAGCCTTAATAAACTCTTCCCTTGTCCTGTATCCGCACCTCTCCCAGTTCTCATCTATCCCCTCAGAGAAGAACCTCTCCACCTCCTCTTCCGTAT
>CALXKZ010000028.1 GCA_944389065.1 uncultured Spirochaetaceae bacterium | reverse complement strand
CTCTTATTTATGATTTTCCATCTTTTCCATTAATAAGAGCACTCCTTATTATAAACTTTTGCCGATTTTATTATCAATCTCGATTGATTTCCAATAATAAGCATAATCTGGAATCTTATAAAGTCCTGATATATGGCTTCTCTTTCCGGATTCATACGGATATTACCAGAAATAGCATTGCCATTCTGTCAGTGGAATATGAGATTGCAATGACACATAACATATACAGGCAAATCGTCAGACAATACTCAAGTTTCAACGACCTTATAGCTGTCTCAGGATGAATCAGAGATCCTCCAAAGGAATAATCTGATAAACATTCATTTTATCAACAGCCATAAGTTCAGGCTTTGCAGATGGATCATTAAGATCAAGGCTGAATGTACCCACATCAGCAGCATTCAGATATTGATGGTAAATCGCTATTCCTTCATTTGAAATCGAAATATCCGTATCAGCAACTCTACCGCTAAGTTTTATTTCTTTATACGATTTAATGGAAAGATCAACTACGAATATTGAATTCCTATCAGGAGATATGAATGAGATGACATGTCCATTTATCGTAGGATTGAATGCATCTGCATCAATTCCATAAAAAGCTCCCTGCGGAAGAACCACGGATCTGAGAGCAATAGGATGTTCCCCATCTGCCATGAATTCTCCGAAAGCAGGCCGGATATTATCTCCATCAACAGCAAAGAATATACCATATGAATTCTGATCTTCTACAAAAGTCTTAAGCATCTTTGTGCGAAGAGATACATTATCATCGTCATTGAATATTTCATACCCAAGATCAAACCCCTGCGGATCACCTAAGGCAAAAGAAAACGAATCAGTCTCAGTTACGGGTGTAAATGCAACAAGATCTCCAAAAGAATAGCTCAGATGATTACCGAGTCCATAGATATCATAAATGACTCTGTTGGGAGTGATCATGGCATTCTCAAGACGTCCAGTCATATAAACAAAGCTTTCAGCTCCATCAGGAGTTTCTGCTGAAGCTATGCTTTCCTTACGCTCCGGGAATGTATATGGATACCTGCCCCTTCCATCAAGGATATATCCATATCCATAATATTCCCGATTCCAGCTTGTTGCTACAACATAATCATCGCTTGCAGCAATGTATTCATCTGTATCAAACAATCCTGATGTTATTGGCACCAGTCCTTCTGATGGATTATTCCTATCAATGGCATATGTAGCAAAACCTGCAGGTACAGCAGAAGATACATAAATTTTATTCTTGCTTATACCGAAACCACGATCAAGTACCAACCCATAATCCGCATTAATAACCCAAGCCATGTTATCGACAATATCTACATAAAGAGAAATTCCGTAATATGCTGTTTCTATATTCTGTATTTCAACTCGGGAAACGGTATATTCATTTCCGTTCTCGTCTGTGAGCGTTTCCTCTACCACAACAGGTTTCTGATCTACAGTAATAAGAGTAGATGCATCACAGAAGAAAGCGGAAGAATCTATCTGGTATATCACAGGATCCGCCACAAGAATCGTCCTTCCATTCCTATCTTTGAATTCCACTGGTTTCCACGTAGATGAATCCGCTTCGGTATAAGATAGATAGCTTGCGTTTGCAGAAGGATATGTAATATCAACTGCCCTTGATGCAAACCTGCCTACTGTCTGAACATATCCAATAGGAGCAACTCTTGCAATATTATCAGTATCAATGTTGATTGCATTACCAAGTTCTGATGCATCACCATCTTCTCCTGGATATACTATGGAATCTGAACATCCAGCGAAAACCATTGTCATTGCAAGAATAAGCGCGATAAATACACCAGACTTTCCCATATCCGTACCTCTGTCCTCATATTAAAACGGCGAATAATAAAGAGCAATCACAGAAAATCAGTCCCATTACCAACTATCTAATGCCATCCAAGCCATCTAGAACTATAAGACATAAGCTCCAGACTATATCAGAGCCGGTCTTTCTGATTCACGTTCATCTTCACTGCCCCGGAGCACTGAAATCCTATTTCAGGAATTCCTGTATCCCACCTCTGTCGCTCGATACGATCATGGGCCGTCCTGCATCCTTGAGCATGGAAATGACTCTGTCGTATATAGGACCACCATATTCAGGAAGATCGGTATATACTGCTATCTTTCTTATCTGAGGAGAAAAGGAGACAGCATCAGCTATCGCATCAGCAGATGGATTGATTGACAGAAGAGCTGCGGAAATGACTGCTCCATCTATCTCTGGATGCCTGGAAATAATATCGATAAGGTCCTCAGCCCTGATCCCTGCTGGAGCGCTAAGTTTCAGAAGGACATCATCTCCGATATGGAAAGCAGAATGCAGTGTGGATCTGATTATCTCCATCTTCCTTCCCTCTGCTTCCAGCTTCTTCCTCATCTCCAGTCCTGCAGCATCATCTGATAATGCAGTAATGAGCATAAGACATGGGAAATCCATGCCCGTTCCTGTGAATGAATGGGAATAGAGCCCATTTTCCGCTTTCATGTATGCTGAGAATATCTCACCTATTGCAGCCTGCATGGAGAAATCATAGCAGATTGCTTATAATGAATCCATGAACACGAAAAAAGCGGTATGGATAGGACGGCCGGAAAAGCTGAAGACTACACTGCATTCCTTTGAATTCGAAGCAGATGGAAGCAATTCAGTATTCTTCACTATCGGAGAAGAAGGAATGATGGAACTCAGAAAAGATGGCACTGCAGAAAGCGCATTCATGCTGCTTCACTCCCCTTCTGATTTCATTCTTTTCAGGAAAGACAGGATAAGAATGACATTCTCAGGCCTTGCTGCTGATATCCCACACAGCATTGGAAATATAATCACCATGCAGAAGGAAGGAAAAAGGCTTGTATTCAGGAATGGGGATGAAACAATACTGGAGCTGGAAAAGGATGCCTTCTTTTCCTCTGCCTCATTCGGAGTAGCGGCAGAAGGCCCCGGTTCTGTACATATTGAGGTTTTCTAGAATCATTCATGGTGATATAGTTGCTACTATCTAAAATCCCCTTTGGAAGGGACGGAGGAATACTATGGAAAACAAAGAAGAAAGACCTCTCAATTTCATTGAGAAGATCGTCGAGGAGGATCTGAGGGAAGGACGTGTTCCTGACAATACTGTCGTAACACGATTTCCGCCAGAGCCCAATGGCTACCTCCACATCGGACATATCAAATCGATATGCATCAACTTCGGCATAGCAGAGAAATATGGCGGCAGATGCCATCTCAGGCTTGATGATACAAATCCAGAGAAAGAGGATCAGGAGTACATTGATTCAATAAAGAGCGATATACACTGGCTCGGCTTTGACTGGGGCAAGTATGAATACTATGCATCGGATTACTACGATCAGCTTTTCGATATCGCTGTCAATCTCATAAAGGAAGGCAAGGCTTATGTCGATTCCCTCTCTCCCGAGGAGATGAAGGAGTACAGAGGTACTCTGACAGAACCTGGGAAGAACTCTCCAGACAGGGACAGATCCATAGAAGAGAATCTTGACCTTTTCATGAGAATGAAGAACGGAGAGTTCCCCGAAGGCAAGTATACGCTCAGGGCCAAGATAAATATGGCAAGCCCGAATATAAACCTGAGAGATCCTGCGCTATACAGAATCAAATATGCAGAGCATCCACGCACAGGAAGCAAGTGGTGCATCTATCCGATGTATGACTTCACCCACCCCATCTCAGATGCCATTGAGGGAATAACCCACTCAATCTGCACCCTTGAGTTCGAAGACCACAGGCCAGCTTATGACTGGGCAACATCGATTGATGGTATTGACCACACACCGCATCAGTATGAATTCGCAAGGCTGAACATAAACTATCTTCTGATGAGCAAAAGAAAGCTCCTTTATCTTGTAAACAACCATCTTGTAGACGGATGGGATGATCCGAGAATGCCCACGATCGCAGGCATCAGAAGAAGAGGATATTCTCCTGAGGCGATGAAGGACTTCGTGCAGCGTGTAGGAGTTGCGAAGGTTGAATCCGTTGTCGATTACTCTCTTATGGAATTCTGTGTCAGGGAAGACCTCAACAAGAGAGCGAAGAGGCTCATGGCAGTGCTTGATCCTCTGAAGATCATCATCGATAACTATCCAGATGGACAGATTGAGTACTTCGAAGCAGAGAACAACCCGGAGGACGGGAATGCAGGAACGCACAAAGTCGCATTCACCAAGGAACTCTACATCGAGAGAGAGGACTTCATGGAAGTCCCTGTCAAAGGCTACCACAGGCTCTATCCTGGAAACGAGATAAGGCTGAAGCATGCCTACTATGTCACAGCGGTCTCTGTCGACAAGGATGATGACGGAAATATCACTGCGGTGCATTGCACATATGATCCTGAATCAAAAGGCGGAACAACAGCTGATGGCAGAAAAGTCAAAGGCACAAGCCATTGGGTATCAGCAACAGAGTCTGTAGAATGCGAAGTACGCCAATACGACAAACTCTTCAAGGCAGAGAACCCGGGAGCTGCGACTGGCAACTACCTTGACGATCTCAATCCAGAATCCCTTATTGTGATAAGGAATGCGAGAATCGAAAAGGAAGGAGAGAGCGCAAAACCTGGAGACTATCTGCAATTCATCAGAAACGGATACTATATGGCAGACAGCCATGACAGCTCTCCGGAGCATCTTGTCTTCAACAGGACAGTGACTCTGAAGGACTCATGGTCGAAGATGAAAGCCAAGATGGGAATCTGATCACATCATCACTGCGGCGGATACCAGTGCGATATTCGCCGCTATATATGTCCACATTATCTCAAAGTCCGATGTATCTGCATGACGGGCTCTGTTATACGCGATCCTGGAATCTGAATATCCGAAAAGCACGACTCCGGCTATAGCAATCAAAGAGAACACCGGGCTTTGGAGCGAGAAAGAAGAGCCTATTCCGAGCCCGAAAGCATAGATCATCGAACCATAAATCACATATCCACAGAAATCATCTGCCCCGCTTTTCCTGATCTTCAGGATATATATTCCAAACGGGACAGCAAAGACTGCCGCAGAAACAGAGAAGAACAGCCATGAAAATGAATTCCTGACGAAGAAAAAGATATAGAATATATGCCCGATCATGAAAGAGAGAATACCGGCAAGGAATATTCTTCTATGCTTCTTGAATATAAGACAGACATCCCCTGCTGTATAGAAAAGCGCTGCCATGGCCACGGGCATGAAATATTCTGAGAATACAGGAGAAAGCACAGCATAATACAGCAATGGCATGAGAAATGGCTTTGTGGCAGCAGCTGCAGATATCTTATCCGCCCATCTTGCATAAAGATGGATCAGCGAAACCGATATGAAAAGCAACAGCGCTATGTCTCCCATATGCATATTCTATCATATCGCACTTCACAGGACAGGTCTGGAGGTCTACAATCACAGCATGCGGTACTTCTCTGATTGCCATTTCCATGTGATGACGCTTGAACAGCCGAATTTCGCTTCATTCTTCAGTTCGCTGTATGATTCTGCCGGAAGACTTATTTCAGCCAACATGACACAGGATTATATCCTCACTGCCGATCTGCTCAGGGGCGATACTTTCCTGCGGACCCTTACCAATACGCTTATGGCGTTCGACCGGCCTATCGGAGAGACATTCACAATGATGGAAGATGATCTGAGAGGGGCTTTCACTTCAAAGGAAAAAGACAGCTATGCACCCATAGAGCCTTACATACATGATGGGAAGCTTCATATCAGGGGAATGGAATTCGATAAAATGATCATGATTCCTCTTCTGATGGACTTTTCACAGGATCAGAAGGAGCTCGACAGGCTCTACTATTCGTTTCCGGCAGAAGATAAGATAACACCATATATACATGATACAATAGAGGGAATGAATGCATATTACAGGAAGAACCCTGATGGATTATTCGAATTCTATCCATTTGCGGGCATCGATCCAAGATTGCATTCCATGCGTTTCCTTGAGGACTTCCTCGAAAAGCACATCAATACATCCCACCGGATGCATAAGGACCATACCATTCCTCTCAAGCCATTTTACGGAGTGAAGATCTATCCTCCTCTTGGCTTCAGGCCCTGGCCGGATGACAGGGAAACGCTTGAGAAACATCGATACCTTTACTCTTTCTGTGAGAAGAACAGAGTTCCTATCATAACCCACTGCGATGATCAGGGATTCAGAGGTGTATCTGCGGAAGAAGCATGGAAGAATACCGATCCTGCTTCATGGCGAACCGTGCTGGAAAACTACCCATCCCTGATCATAGATTTCGCCCATTTCGGCAAGCAATATGCATTTGCAGAGCGCAATAACATCGCGAGCATGGCAATGAGACTGAAAAAACAGCCCGATAGTCCATGGTTCACGTCTCTGATAGGGCTGATAAAGGATTTTGATAATGTCTATGCCGATATGTCGTTCTCCGGCTGCTCCGATGAGTTCTATGAGGAACTTCTCAATTTCATGGGGAACGAGACAGCAGAAAACAGAGAGAAGCTTCTCAGCCGTATACTCTTCGGCTCTGACTTCTCAGTCAATCTGCTGAAAGTTGAATCCTATACGAAATACTGGTCAGTATTCGAGAGATCCCCTTTCACTGATGATGAGATCACAAGGATCGGAGGAACGAATGCCCTCCGCTTCCTTGGATTCGGATCAGAGAAAATTAAAGAGGAGCGCAACAGCTACCCGCGTATCAGACCATGATGGCATGCCATTGAAGTTCTGGAAATTGCCTTCCATAGGGACAGATGCAGATGCACCAACGCTTATCATGCCGAAATTCAGCGTAAGAGCTAGCCTGTATGCAAGTGTTGCGCCCATGAAGGCATTGCTGAAGTCATCTACAGCTTGTCCATTGATATACCAGGCTTCTGAGCCCTGATCATACTGGAAGTCAAGATTCATAGCCAGCCCAAGCGCTATATCAATGAAGCCAGCAGCAGGGATATTGAGATTCAGCGAGGGAGCCGTCCCGACTGTGTGCACACCATCTCCATATGAATACACTGCAGGCACATCAATAGATACCCAGTCAAATAGATTCAGACGGGCATCAGCTCCGAATCCATAGCTACTCACATTGAGCACCTTGTCTTCGTCAGCAAGGTCCAGGACACTATGCTTGTAGATAACCATAGGACCCACCTGGAACAAAGGAGTTGCTGATATTCCGCCAAGCACGATTGTCATGAGCAGGATAATCAGTATTTTCTTTTTCATATAATCCTCCGCCGGTAGTATATCATAGCTTCGCAGCAGAAGTTCCGTTGATAAATGTGTATTTTTGATGCATCATGGCCACATGTTCTCGCTGATCCTGACTGCAGTAATATACATAGCATTCATCTCATTGGGACTGCCTGACTCAATGCTTGGGGCAGCCTGGCCGATGATGTATGCTGACCTTGATGTCCCTGTCTCTTATGCAGGTTTCATCAGCATGACCGTATGCGGCGGAACAGTAGTGAGCTCAATACTTTATTCGCGGCTATCAAAAAGCATTCCTACAGGGATGATCACCGCCATCTCTGTTCTGCTGACTGCACTGGCACTTCTCGGCTTCTCATTCTCAGCTTCATTCGGGATGATGATCTGTCTTGCGATCATCCTGGGCCTCGGTGCAGGTGCTGTAGATGCGGGGCTCAACAACTATGTTGCACTTCACTTCAAGGCCCGGGCAATGAGCTTTCTCCACGCCTTCTGGGGAATAGGGACGACAATCGGTCCTTTTCTTCTATCATTCCTGCTCTCCCGAGGATATGGCTGGCAGGAAGGCTACAGGGCATTGAGCTTAATGCAGTTCATCGTATGCATAATGCTATTTGCAGCACTGCCTCTGTGGAGACTTGCAGAAGGAACCAGCAGAAAAGAAGATACTGGCCCAATCCCGGGAAACAGAGCATTCTGCCGCAGGGCTGTGGTTCCTGCGCTGCTTGCATTCTTTGCCTACTGCGCGATGGAGAACACCGCCATGATCTGGTCATCAACATTCCTTGTTGAAGCCAGGGGATTCTCCGAAAGTCTTGCAGCGATCTCGGCAGGTGTTCTCTTCTGGGGAATGACCGCAGGCCGCCTGTTCTCAGGACTCATCAGCAACAGGCTTGGAGACAGGAAGATGCTGGCTATAGGAGAGACAGCGTCCTTCATCGCAATCCTTCTGATCACTTTAATTCCAGGCAAGCTCTCTGTCGGAGCGTTGTTCCTGCTCGGCTTTGGCTTCGGCCCGGTCTATCCTTCAATGATCCATCAGACACCTGAATATTTCGGCATAGAAAAGTCCTCGGAAATAATGGGGCTGGAGATGGCCTCTGCTTATGTAGGCTCTATGTTCATGCCCCCGGTGTTCGGGCTGATCGGGAGATGGATCTCAATGGATGCATTCCCAGTATTCATCCTATTCTTCCTGATTATCCATACTATGGCGATAAAACTTAAGAGAAGAGCCCTTGATAATCAGAGAATCGCTTCCGTGACTGAAGGAAGAAGAGAGGAATAGATTCCGGAAAGACGCTTCATTTCCCCCTCGCTTCTTTCCATAAGATCATGAAGCCAGGCCCTATCCTTATCTATCTTAAGATTGCCTGCAGTCCCTGAAGAGGTCCTTTTCTTCAGCGATGCAACAGGATCCTCGCTCTGTACTTTATCCAGATTCAGCCCCACATTCCTGTAGCTATCACGGAAATTGCCTCCTGAAAGAACCTTCTCCATTACCATATCTGTGGCATAAAGCTCTGGAGTGCATGCTTTGATCAGATTATCTGGATGAACCTCAAGTCCCTGGATCATCTCATCAGTGATCATGACAAGCTCAAGCGCTGTGCGGAAACCTTCAATAAAAGGTTCCTTTGTATCCTGGAAATCCCTGTTATAGCCTGATGGCAGTGCCCTGATAATAGACTTCACACGCATTGAGCATGAACCTATAAGCGAAGTACGGGAACGCGCAAGCTCCAGTCCATCAGGATTCTTCTTCTGCGGCATTATCGAAGAACCGGTACACAGCTCGCGAGGCAGGGAGAAATAGCCGAACTCAGGAAGAGTGAAAAGCATCAGATCCTGGGCAAGCTTGGAAATCGTCAGGGCAATATACTCCGCATGATCCAGGAAGAATGCTTCGAATTTCCCTCTCGAGTTATTGGCATAAAGCACATTGTTCTGTACCTTCCTGAAACCCATGAGAGAAGCTGTGTACTCCCTATCCAAAGGAAGAGGGACACCATATGAGGCAGCAGAGCCCAGCGGAGACTGGTCAATGACGGAATAAAGCGAAAACAGCATTCCGGTCTCCTCAAGAAGCTCTTCTGCAAATGACAGCGCCCAGAGAGCAACAGAGGATGGCATCGCTATCTGCATATGGGTACGGCCCGGCATCGGGACATCCTCATTCTTTTCAGCAAGCGAAATAAGCGATGAGGCAAGTGAAAGAGAGGCGGAACTGAGCTTGAGAGAAGCCTCTCTCATATAGATCCTCAGCGCAGTCTGAACCTGATCATTCCTGCTTCTTCCTGTATGGATCTTCTTGCCAGCATCCCCCAGTTCCTTTGTCAGATATTCTTCGATTGCAGTGTGGCAGTCCTCATCTGAAACAGTCAGCGGGAATGCATTCTCCTGCCGGAGCCATGCAATGCGGTCCAGCACTGAGATGAGATCCCTGCATTCCTCATCTGTGATGATCCCTATCCTATTCAGGCCCTTTGCCTGCGCAACAGACCCCAGAGCATCGGATATAATCAGCTCCTCATCATATACATAATCGTTCCGAACCGTGAAATGCTCCATCATGGAGTCAAGCGTATAATTCTTCTGCCAGAGTTTTGCCATGGAAAGAAGATTAGCAGAATATAGAGAGATTGTCGTCATAAAAGGCCACTCAGAGCGTATATATATTATGAAAGCTTTGTTTTTATTCTTCGCACTATCTCTCCTTCTCGCCTCCTGCCCCGGCCGTGGAGGCAGGATCTATGACTCATTCCTTGGCAAGGATAGAACACCTCCGAAGGTGATTGACTATGAACTTCTGTCATCAGAGGAATTCCGGATTGTCTACGATGAGGAAGTCGCCATTACGGACATGGAACTTGACAATGTGGAATTCGGAAGCCTTGCTGAAGGAGCTGTATTCACAATCACATTTCCCAGGCCCCTTGAGCGTGGAGAGAGCAGAATCCTCTCCATAACAGCAGAGGATCTGGCTGGAAACACATCACGTTCATCTTTTCCCATCACCGGACCAAATGATGAAATCCCTATAACACTGATAAACGAAATATCGATAAAAGGAACAGCTGCATCTCCGGACAGGATAGAGCTTCTTGTGATGGAAGACGGGAATACTGCAGGGATGACAGTCAAGGATGGAACAAGATCAAACTACAGCCATTCATTCTCGCTCCCGGATCTTGAAGTAAGGAACGGGGACTTCATCCTTATTTACTGGGACACTGAAATCACGGGCGATGGGACAAGGAAAGAAGATGGATACACAATCTATAGCTTCTCTGCCGAAAGCAAGACAACCCTATCAGGAACGAATGGGGCGATTGTCATATACAGTGATCCGGAAGGAGATATCATAGATGGACTGATATACACAACAGGCGAATCCGAACTATGCAATGGCTATGGGAATACAAAGACAGAGGATACAGCATTCATGCTGATGCAGGAAGGTGAATGGACAAGCGAACCCATATCCTCAGTCGATGTGACTGCAAGCAGAGTCATTGCCAGATATCCAGGAGGAATAGACAGCAACTCAGCTGATGATTTCTTCATCACAGCAGCCAGGGCATCCACATTTGGGGAACCAAATAAGTTCATACCGTATGAGGAATAATTTTCTATCAGTGATTATCTTCATATTCAGATCTATCTATGTAATCATTGTATGTAGCGGCTGCAATATCATCAGCATGGCAGATCAGCTTTCCCTCCAGGGATTTGACATCAAAATTGCTTTGCCTGGTATGGGAGATGATTATTGAGACGATTTCAGACGGCATTCCATGCTCTATTGCGATATGTGCTCCGAGCACCCCGTGCTGATACAAGTAGGCTATCCTGGATTTTCCATATCCTTCAGGCCGCGGAGAGAATTCAGAGGGCTTACTCAGATCATGGAGAACAGCAGCCAGAATAACCACATCCATGTCAACTTCGGTCTTGTATGTACTGATGATTGCATTTGCCATATCCACAGCAATACGTGTCGTAAGCTGAAGATGGGAAAGAAGCTTTCCTTTGCGTGGATTCGGATGAAAAGGCACATCCTCAAGCGAATCCCACTCGCTGATCTTCACGGATTCATCCCAGCAAGCACATGCTGCACGCGCCAGATTCTCATTCTTCACAGCATTCAGTTCTGGAAACCAATTGTAATATTCATCCAATCTCATTCTTTCCATCTCCATTAAAGATTAAGCTCGTCGCGCATAAGCTTTTCATAGTCAGTACCGGCCTCTGCAACTGCAGCCTCTGCGTGTTTGACGATAACACCTTCCAGAAATCTCATCTTCACATTGCTCTGAGGAGTATGTCCTATTATTATCGATACGATCTCTGGCGGAATACCTTCATTTAAAGCTTCATGAGCTCCGAGAAAAGCGTGCTGGTATAATCGTCCGGCCTTTGTTCGTACACAATCTCCATCGCAGATTGAATATTCTGCGATTTTGCTTACATCATGCAGAAAAGCACTGATCAATATACGGTCAGAATCCAAGGATATCGGATAGATATCAGTCATATCCTCAGCTATTCGGAAAGCACAGTCCATTGTAGCTTTTGTATGGTCAACCAGTGACCCTTTCTGCTTATCTGGGGAAAAAGGAATATCTTCCAGATTCTGCCAATTGCTCTCCCCAAACAGCTTAATCCATACATTGCATGCCTTTTCCGCAAGTTCCGGATTCCTGACTTTGCATAACAATGGGAATAACGAAAACAGTTCTCTATGATTGAGCATATGCCTCCTTTAATTTGCCCGAAGGCTTTTCCTGTACCGGCCCGGCGGCAATCCGATCTTCTGCCGGAAAATCCGATTGAAATAATACTCGGATGAGAATCCTATCATTCTAGCAATATCGGCATTGCTGAGTTCTGGCTGCCGTAGGAGCTCTTTGGCCTTTTTCATCCTGAGGGACAGTATCATATCCTGGACAGATGAATAATCACTTGACTCTGTTACAATCCGCCCAAGCTGCTTTGCGCTCAGATTCATATAATCCGCAACAGAGCTCACCGATATCTGATTATTGAGATTTGATCGGATATACTTCTCGAGTATCTGATACCTTTCATCATTTATTCCTCTGTTGAGCGGAACAGGATAGTCAGCGTCAGGATCCTGCGAAAGCTCTCTGGCCAGCATTACCAGCGCACTCTGCAAGGAGGATGAAATGACCATCAGAAATCCGAACTTCCTTTCATTCGCCTCTTTCAGACAGTGGATCATCATTCTCTGGGCATCTTCAGGAAAAACCAGCAAACGGAATGAATCAGAATTGAACGCAGAATAAAGAAACTTCGATTCTTCCGAATCAGATAGCGGAGTGATGCTGAAATTCAAAGAGAACTTCAGCAGCTTTTCATTCTGTGGCTGCTGGATTCTCTTATGTATCATCTTCGGAGGAATGAGAATCCCCTGCCCTGAATGGATCATCACAGCTTCATTATCCTGAAAATAGAATTCATCCTTTCCCTCAAGAACACAATGCATTTCCACAGATGGATGCATATGCCACTTAGGATTGAAGAAATTATCCCTGCGGGTTGCATGAAACCACTCTACTTCTATACGCACATCGCTTGTAGAGATGCAGAGCTTGAGCTCGTTGAGTTTCTGCAGATTCAGTTCTTCAAGCATAATCTATATCTCCATTTCTATAGATTATATTGATAATCCAGCAATTTCCTTCGAAGAAGTTATCATTTTATCTGCAAACGCGATTATTATTCCTTCTATCGTACAGATTTTATGATTTGACTGCGGGGTATGGCATATTATATTTGACACAACCTCTTCCGGCAGGTTCTCATTCAAAGCGGAATGAGCGGAAAGGAAACCATGCTGATATATTTCCCCTATATATGACTTTCTATATCCGTCTGCAGTCTTCTCATATTCAACAAGTTTGGAAGTATCATGAAGAAAGGCTGACAGCAGAAGGATATCAAAATCGATATCAAGTGAATAAACCGATGAAAGAATCTTTGCGCTTTCATATGAAATACTCATTATAGCCCGGATATAATCAGCCAAAGTGCCTTTCACGGGATTGATATTGAGCATCGCCTGTTCGGTATCTTCCCAGGAACAGGATTGTTCAAATCCATCCCATATGCGGCAAGCTGCTTCCAGCCAGGATCTGTTCTCGATTTTTCCAAGAAGAGGAAATTGTCTAAGATATCGCTCCAAACCCATTCCAGACCACCTTATTCCTTTTTTTAATGGTAACTTCAATCTTCAAGAAATAAATACATTTTTAAGAATTTTATTTATCCAAATATGCAATATTTCACTGTAAAAATTATCTAAAATGTCTTATTCAGATATTTTTTAGTCTTGTTCATAGGATTGAAAATGAAAAATGTTCTGTTATTCTGCAATTATTAGAGCAGATGGCAATCAGATACTATCCAGGAGGAAATAAGTGGAGTTATTAAAAGGAATTGTCTGTGCTTCAATCACACCAATGGACCGATCTGGTGATATTGATTACAGCTCAGCGGGAAAGCTATTCAGATATATACAGGAAAGCGGAATAAACGGAGTTTATCCTAATGGCACTAATGGAGAAAGCCTCTCTCTCCGAGAAGAGGAACGGAAGATGATCTCTGAAATAGCAGTCAGTCAGCTGCATGGAAGGGTTCCTGTCTATATCCAGTGCGGAAGCAGCAGCATGGATGAAACAGTCAGGCATATATCGCATTGTGCGGAAATCGGCGCAGATGGTGTAGGAATAATGACACCTGCATTTTTCAGATGTGACAGACTTGCATTGGAGATTTATTACCGGACGATTCTTGAGAAAGCGCCAGATATCCCCGTGTACCTCTATAATATCCCTTCATGCACAGGCAATGACATTCTTCCAGAAACACTGGAGACAATCAGAAATGAATTCCCCGCTGTCCAGGGAATAAAATTCAGCGCTCCTGATCTGATGCGGATAAAGCAGTATCTGTCTATAACAGACAATGTCCTTATCGGATGTGATTCACTGATACTGGATTGCCTGTTGGCAGGAGGAGCAGGAACTGTATCCGGTCCATGTGCCATCTTCCCGAAACGATTCTCAAAGCTATATTCGCAATTCAAAGCTGGAGATTATGAAGGCGCAGCTGAAACACAGCGATTGATATTCAGGACCGCAATGGAAATGGGAACCATTCCCGAGATTCCTGCGATAAAGAAAGTTCTTTGCTGGCTAGGTGTTATAGCAACCGATACATGCCGTGCACCTCTGCGCTGTCTGACAAAAGAGGAATGCACGAAGCTTGAACGTATCTATGATGCCTATGCCAATGAATAAAAGGAGGAGAAAAAATGACGGTATTCGGAAAAAGACTTTCAGTAGTTCTTTTGGTAATGATTTCTGTAATGTCGTTCGTATTTGCAGGAGGTGCAAATGAAAGCTCTGCATCCTCTGAAGGAGGCGGAGGAACTGTCACATCAGTTACTGGGAATCTCATCACTGATGAAAAGGTTGAGCTTGAAGTATGGATGATCAATGACAGGGAAGCTCATTTTACAGCAGCGATTGATGCCTATACAAAAGAGCACCCGAATGTATCAATAGAGATGTCATACCTTGATACAAATACTCTGAAAAACAATGAGATGGCGGCTGCAGCATCAAATACACTGCCAGATGCCTATTATTCGTATTCAGGTACCATAGGTGCTTATTATCCGGAAAACGGATATGCAATTGATCTTACAGACTATGCGGCAGAGCATAATTGGAGCGAGAAATTCCTGGCTCCTGCATTAACGCTCACATCATGGAATGGAAGGATCTATGGACTCCCGATGACATATAACACCTTCGATATCATGTACAGGCAGGATATTTTCCAGGAGCTTGGTCTGGAAGAACCTACAACATGGGATGAATTCGAGAACTGTCTTGCTGTCCTTAAAGAGAATGGGATAACACCATGGGCAGTTGGTGCAAATGGCAACTGGGATCTCCAGAGAGTATTCTCTCTCGTACTTGAAGCTTTTGCCGGTTCTGAAGTAAATGATGAACTCTGTGTAGAGTGGACAGGAGACTGGAGCACGAATGAAGCTGTAAAAGCGGCTTTTGAGAAGATCAAGGAGTGGTATGAGAAGGGATATTTCCTTGAAGGCTTCCTGATTCTCACTCCGAACGATGCACGCAATCTCTGGTATCAGGGACAGGCAGCAATGCGTGTTGATGGATTTGTATGGAACATGATCTCCAATGACAGGGACATGAGCCAGTATGGTGTTTTCCACCTGCCTTCAGCTATCGATGGACAGACAACGCGCTGCTCAACATACAATACCTGCGTAATGCTCAACCCAGAGCTTACGGATGACCAGTTCGCAGTTGCACTTGATTTCTTTGAATATGCTCTAATGAACCCGGAATTCGATGGTTACAAGTCATACCCTGTTGCTTATAAGGCAGTGACTCACCCGGATGTTGAAGGATTTGAGCTTCTTGAGGAAATACTTGCAGATAATGACACCTATGGCACAATGCCTACATTCGACACAGCTCTTCCTACAGAAGTCCATGCACGTTTCTCATCTGCAATGGAAATGTACATTACCGGCTCTATTGATGTAGACGAAGCAGCTGCAATGGTTCAGGCTTCTCTCGAAAACTATATCAGCGAGAATTCCTGATTGCTGACAGGTATCCGTCACAGCTTGTGGCGGATACCAAACCTTCATTGTAGGAGTCATTATGTCCCAAAAACTTGAACTGCGTCTGCTGGAAGGGAAAAGACGATATCTGTTCCTGCTGCCTGCGCTGATAATCTATCTGAGCATCATTGTCATACCATCATTCTATTCGCTTTTTCTCAGCTTCCATATATGGAGGGGTGGAAAATCCGAAATGGAATTCGTAGGACTACGGAATTATATTCAGGTTTTTACACAGGATTCCACTTTCAAGATTGCAATAAAGAACAACCTTATATGGGTTGGTCTCACTATGATTATAACAGTCACGGTAGCTTTGATGCTTGCTTTACTGCTCAACAAGAGCTTCAAATGCCGTACCGTTGTGAGGGGAATACTGTACTTCCCTTATATTCTGTCAGGTGTTGTTGTCGGTATGGTCTGGACCTGGGTTTATCAGCCTCAATATGGATTGTATAACTCTGTAATGGAAGCCATAGGTCTTGAGACACTTAAATTCTCGTGGCTGGCAGAACCTTCAACTTCTTTCTATGCTGTTTATCTTGGTTCCATGTGGCACACTGTAGGACAGCCGATGATATTGTTCCTCGCAGGACTGCAGACAGTACCAGTTGACTTGATTGAAGCTGCAAGGATTGATGGAGCAAACAGATTCCAGATATTCATAAAAGTTACAATCCCTCAGCTGAGAGAGACTTTCTTCATTGTCTATGCGACTCAGTTCATAAGTGCAATGAAAGTCTATGACATTGTCAAAACCATGACCAACGGAGGCCCTGCAGAAAGCACGAATACTTTAGGAACTCTCATGGTTAAACAGACTTTCGACTTTGCGAATTTCGGGACAGGCGCTGCTATTTCCTGGATTATGATCATCATTCTTCTGATAGTAATCGTCCCGTATGTCATAAAGATGTCAAAGGAGTGAGGAGGTAGAATATGACTATAAAGAAAGGACTAAGCAAAGCTGCTTTCTATGTTTTCCTGATCATTCTTTGCATTCTGTGGCTATCACCGATGGTGTTTGTTGTACTCACATCAATCAAGACAAATGCAGAATTCTATGATAATACGCTGCTGACATTCCCGGAGAAAATCAACTGGGAGAACTTCACCCGGGCTGCATCGCGCGGAAAAGTATTCCAGTATATGCTGAACAGCATGAAAGTCGCTTTGATGACTGTTCCACTTGGGATTCTCATCGAATCATTGGCAGGATTCGCACTTGCAAGACTGAAGATACGCCATTCAAATGGTTTATTCGCATTCATTCTTTTTGGAATGATGATACCAATGCAATGCCTGCTCATTCCTCTGAATATCGGATTGACAAAGATAGGCCTGATCAACACCCATATCGGATTGTCAATTGCTTATATCGGAATACAGATACCCTTTGGAATCATGGTCATGAGAGGAGCTTTCAAGGGAATCCCATACGAACTCGATGAAGCTGGGCGCTTGGACGGATGCACAAACTTCCAATTATTTGCCAGAGTGCATATTCCTTGTGTGAAAGCCGCAATCTCAACTCTGATAATCCTGCAGTTCCTACAGTGCTGGAATGAGCTGCTTTTCTCAAGTCTGTTTGTCACAAGGTCATCATCAAGGACAGTTCCTGTAGGTCTTCTTACATTCTTTGGCGAACAAGGAACCGAATATCCGCTGCTTTGCGCTGCGGTTCTCGAAGTGGTTATACCGGTTTTGGTTATATATCTGATTTTCCAGCGTTACTTCGTAGAAGGTATGTCTGGTGCAGTAAAGGGGTAAGAAAATGTCAATAGGTTTCCGTGCATACAGCAAAATCAAAAGGCCAGAGAAGGCTCTGATAGAATCCTTCAGAGATATTCCAGTTGCTAATATCGCTGATAACATGAATCGTCTATATTGCATGGACACAGCAATAAAACCCATGAATGGCTTAGCTTTGCTGGGATGTGCATTCACTGTGAAGACAGTCCCTGGTGATAATCTGATGATCCATAAAGCAATGCATATGGCCTCCCCCGGCGATATTCTTGTTGTTGACGGCGGTGGTTATATGCAAAGAGCCCTTATCGGGGAAATAATGGTCAATCAATCCATAGCTCTTGGACTTGGAGGATGGATTCTGGATGGAGTCATCCGGGATGGAGAAGATATAAGCCAGCTGCAGATCCCTGTTTATGCGAGAGGCCTCAACCCTGCCGGGCCATACAAAAACGGACCAGGCGAAATAAATGTACCGGTCTGCATCGGAGGCCAGGTTGTATGCCCAGGAGACATCATTGCAGGAGATGCAGATGGACTTGTCGTAATAAGACCTTCCGATGCGCAAGAGCTGGCCACACTGGCAAAAGCCCAGCATGAACGCGAGGAAAAGACCATCAATGATATAAGAAATGGAATAATTGATACTGCCTGGATTGAGAAATCAACATCTCAGAAGAATCTGGAGATCATATAAAGGAGATAGGGAATTGAAACGCAGGAACATAAAGAAAATGCTTGCTGACGGGCAGTTTTTATTCGGATTTGTCGCAAATATGATAGATCCTTCTGTTGTAGAGATCGCAGGCCTTGCTGGATATGATTTCGTACGCCTTGATTGTGAGCATACCCCATTCAGCATCCAGGAGATGCGTAATTTCATCAGAGCCGCGGATGCTGTCGGGATTCCATTGATCATACGCTTAACAGAACTCGATGCTATTACCGGGCTTCTTGACTTCGGCGTCGGAGGTTTCATGATCCCTCACGTCAGGACAAAGGAAGAAGCGGAAGAAGCAGTACGGGCCATCAAATACTATCCCATTGGGCTTAGGGGTTTTTCCGATGGAGCACGGGCTCAGCATTATGGGGACGTAGACATGAAGCAGTTCATCAAGGAAGCAAATGATGAAATCGTCCTGATGTGCCAGATTGAAGACCGATATGGAATTGAGAATATGGAGAAGATCATATCCGTTGAAGGAATTGATGGAATCTGCACAGGACCATGTGATATTTCCCAGTCTTTGGGGATTCCTGGTGATACAGGCAATCCAAAGGTAAAAGCAATCGAGGATCAGATAATCGATACAGCAAACCGTTACGGCAAGTACATGTTCATGTCGGCAAAGACAGAAAAAAGATTCGAGGAGCTGTCAGCTAAGGGCGTAAGGGCCTTTTCTGTCTGCTATGACTATCAGGCATTAAGAAAAGCAGCCAATGGCAATCTATCAAAGTATAAAGAGCTATGCTGCAGATAAAAGCAATGAAATGATTTTGGATAGAATAGAAAATCTAGGAAAATACTCCGGCATTTGTCCGGATCTCAGCAGAATCAATGATTTTCTGCTCAATACAGATGTCAGCGATATACCTTTTGATTGCAGAATAGAGATTCCGGATTCTGGTTCATTTCTATATAAGCGTACCTACAGAACAAAAGCTGAAGGGAATCAGTTATTTGAAGCACACAGAAAATACATTGATCTGCAATACGTTGTTTCTGGACATGAAATCGTCAAGTATTCAGAACAGAAGCTTCTGTCCCAGTCTTCTCCATATGATGAAGCAGCAGACTGTGAACTATTCTCAGGCGAAGGGAAAAGCGTAAAGCTTGATTCTGGTGATTTCGTTATCTTATTCCCGCAGGATGCACATATTCCGAAGCTTAATGCAGAGGATTCCTGTGAGGTAGTGAAAATAGTATTGAAGATCTCAATGAAGGACTGAGAATGAAGTTCGATGCATATACAGAGCAGATTAATCTCCAGGAGAGCGAAAACCGCAGAATCAGAGATCAGATATATGATCAGAAGAAAAGCAAAGGGAGAATCTGGGGAGCTTTTCCCCGCGAGTGGATCAGAAAGCTGGATATCCCTAGGATCAGCGAAGACATTCTCGATGGATTCCGGGAATATGGAGACACAGCCGCTCTTTCAGATATCCTCGATTTACTTGGATTGGATGGGACAATCCCATCAACTGTACTCTCTCCAGTCTGCCCAGGAAAGAGGATTGCTGGACAGGCGTTCACTCAGAAGAATCTTCCGGTGCGGAAAAACAGAATGAAGAGCATCGCAGACAATGATTTTATAGCAATGAATACTAAAGACATCTGCTATCTTGCCTATCCGGGAAGCATCCTCGTCATCGACAGCGGGGGTGATTTCAATACATCATCTTTCGGAGGCATGGCTGCAAAAAGCTATAAGGCTGCGGGAATAGCCGGAGCAATCGTCTGGGGAGCTGTCCGGGATATCCCCTCAATCAGAAGTGATGAGTTCGCCGTATGGAGCGGAGGATCCACCTGCATAAGCGGTAAATACAGGATTTTTGCTTCGGAAATCAATGGCCCGGTTGCAATAGCGTCAGTTCTTGTACTGCCAGGGGACATAATCGTTGCCGATGATAATGGCATCTGCGTAATCCCCTTCAATGATGCACAAGAGGTAATGAGCAGACTCATTTCATCAATCAACGCAGAACAGAAAATGGAGAAGCTTCTTACCGCTGGCGGCTCAATCGATGAAATCCGCAGTATCGATCGTATTCTTTATGGAAAATCCTGAATTCCAGGAAAAAGGAGGGAAGATGAGGAAAAGCATAAATTCAGTACCTGTTATAGGCATAAGACCTATAATTGATGCCCGGGAAGGCCTGCTCGATGTCCGGGGCTCATTGGAAAGACAGACTAGGATGATGGCAGATGCGGTAAAGAAACTAATCGAGGAGAACATCTATACAACTGACGGAAATCCTGTAAAGGTCATTATCGCATCCCATTCCATTGGCAGGGTATCCGAAGCTGCAGCTTGCGCAGAGGAATTCCGGCAGGAAGGCGTATCGATTACAATAAGCGTGACACCTTGCTGGTGCTATGGTTCTGAAACAATGGATACTGATCCATCTACCATAAAAGCAGTATGGGGACTGAATGCCACAGAGCGTCCTGGAGCTGTTTATCTTGCATCTGTTTTAGCTGCTTATGCCAGAAAAGGTCTGCCAGCCTTTGGGATTTATGGGAGAAATGTCCAGAAAGCTGACGCGCTCATCACCTCAGATGTGGAAGAGAAAATCCTGTTATTCGCCAGAGCTGCAGTTGCTGTTGTAAGCATGAGAGCTAAATCGTATCTGCAGATCGGTTCCCAGTGCATGGGGATATCAGGATCAATGATAGATCCGGACTTCTTTGAAGAATATCTTGGGATGAGAGTGGAATCGATAGATGAAGTGGAGATCATCCGGCGTATAGATAAAGGCATATATGATCATAACGAATTCGAGAAAGCAATCAATTGGGTAAGGAAATACTGCAAAGAAGGGTTTGACAAGAATCCAGATAATGCCCAGAGGACACGATCAGAAAAGGATTCTGACTGGCAATTCACTGTCAAATGCGCCTTGATAATAAAAGATCTCATGCAAGGGAATCCGGTTCTGGAAGAAAATGGATTATACGAAGAAAGCTTAGGGCATAATGCAATCGCCGCAGGGTTCCAGGGACAAAGGCAATGGACTGACCACTACCCCAATACAGACTTTCCGGAAGCGATTCTGAATTCATCATTTGACTGGAATGGAAAAAGGGAACCGATGATTCTAGCTACTGAGAATGATACTCTCAATGCTGTAAGCATGCTTTTCCTTAAGCTCCTCACATCCCGGGCCGTCATGTTTGCTGATGTAAGAACATGCTGGACATCAGAAGCGATAAAGAATGAGTACGGTATCGATCTTAACGGCAAAGCCGCTGAGTCAAGAGGATTCATACATCTGATAAACTCTGGAGCCTGTTGTCTTGATGCTTCAGGGAATGTCCGTGATTCTGAAGGCAATCCTGTTTTCAAGCCTTTCTGGGAAATGACGGAAGAGGATATAGAGAATTGTCTGGAAGCTACAGAATGGGCCCCTGCGGATCTTGGTTATTTCCGCGGTGGAGGTTATTCCTCAAGGTTCATCACCAAAGAAGAGATGCCTCTGACAATGATAAGGATAAACATAGTCAAAGGTATTGGGCCGGTTGTTCAGATCGCAGAAGGATACTCAATAGTTCTTCCTGATGAAATTGCTGACCAGATATGGAAGCGGACCGATTACACATGGCCATGCACATGGTTTGCACCTAAGACAAATGGATCCATATGCTTTTCTGACGCATATTCTGTCATGAATTCCTGGGGAGCAAACCATGGAGCAATCGGTTATGGCCATGTCGGGAAGGAAGTCATAACACTTTGTTCCATGCTGAGGATCCCTGTATGCATGCATAATGTCGATAAGTCAGATATATTCAGGCCTGCCTCCTGGAAAGCTTTTGGGATGGATCTGGAGGGATCTGATTACAGAGCCTGTGCAGCATATGGACCATTATATAAATAAGGACCTGATCTATGAGGTATCTTGTACTTGGTTCTGTAAACATAGACAGGACATTCAGTGTCGATCACATTGTTAGTCCGGGAGAAACAATCCCAAGCTATGGAATAGCAGATTCCGCAGGGGGGAAAGGGGCAAACCAGGCAGCAGCCCTCGGCAAAGCCGGTCTATCTGTGTACTTTGCAGGCAAACTTGGATCTGACGGGAAGTGGATACTGGATCAGCTAGAGGAGTATGGTGTCAATATATCAAAATGCATCATTTCCCAGGTATCGCATACAGGGCAGGCGATAATACAAGTAGATCGATCTGGGCAGAACAGCATAATCCTCGATGCTGGAGGGAACATGGAGCTAGACTTGGCAGAACTGAATGGTATTCTCGAGGATTTCCAGCAAGGAGACATGATCATACTGCAGAATGAAATCAATTCCATTGCTGAAATAATAAGAATGGCCAAGGCAAATGGAATGAGAATATGCATGAATCCGTCCCCCTTCGACGAAAGGATCTCAGATTACCCTCTTGATCTTGTTGATATCTTCTTCGTCAACGAGATTGAAGGACGACTGATGGCTGGGATGGATACAATCCCCTGCTCTGATTACGAATTCAGGCTCTTGGCTCATAAGCTTATAAGCAAATTTCCAACTGCTGTTTTCATACTAACTGCAGGTAAGAATGGTGCATATTATATTTCTTCCGAAAAAGGATTATTTTATTCTCCAATAATAGATTATCCTGTCGTTGATACAACAGGAGCGGGCGATACATTCTGTGGATATATGCTTGCATCGCTTGAGTCTGGGGCAGAACCAGAAGATGCTCTGATTATTGCCAGCAGAGCCTCAGGTATTGCCGTATCACGCAAAGGAGCCATGGCATCGATACCGACAAAGGATGAAGTCTTCAGAAAATGAATATCCTGAATGCTGGCATCGGCAGAAAAGGACTGGTCCAGCATTCATAATAGTTCTCAGGCATTGCCGCATGGCTTTATGGTGTTCTCTCATATACCTTAAAGCTTTATTAAACCTTTATCTTCATATGCGGCAGGAGGCAATGCACTCCTGCCTTGCAATCAGAATGCATAAAGAACTTCAGGCTCACCAAGCCGTTCCCTATCCTCTTCGCTGCCTTCAAGAATCTCGAGTGCAGGATCAGGCCGACCTTTGGACCGTGGACGCCGGAACTCCACATGCTCTGCAACGAGTTCAATTGATTTACGGCTTCCGCCCTCTGCGGATTGCCACTTGCATAAGCGGAGTCTGCCGACTATCCTGGCGGTCATTCCCTTTGACATCAGGTCAATGCATCTGTCTCCGAGATTCCCCCAGCACTGGACAGAAATAAAGAGGGTCTCTACAGCCTTCTTTCCGTCTCTGTCCATATAATAGCGATCTGAGGCCAGGTCAAACTTCACAAGACGGCAGCCATTTGGAGCTTCCGTAAGATCAATCCGTTTCGGATCCGCCACTAAAATGCCTTCTAGCAAGGTACTGTTCAAATGATTCATATGAATCCTCCTTTATATCTATACGCGCTAGGTAGGCTTTTCTGCCAATCAAGTGCTAAAATATTCGCGGAGGAATCAATGGCAATCACTGTAATATCAGCAGGTGGATCGATAATAGTTCCGGAAAAACCAGATCCGGATTTCCTTTCTCTCTTCAGAGACAGCATGGCAGAATATCTTTCACGCCACAGCGAGGACAGACTGATTTTCGTAATCGGAGGCGGCGCAACCGCAAGGATGTATCAGGAAGCGGCAAAGAAAACGCTTGATAATGCAGATCCCGATATTCTCGACTGGATCGGCATCCGCACAACACATCTCAATGCAACGCTTGTCAAAGCAGCTTTCTCAGCACTTGCTCCAGATGACATTGTGACAGATCCGACAGACGAAGACCTCCAGTTCACAGGGCGTGTCCTCATTGCAGGAGGCTGGAAGCCAGGCTTCTCAACAGATACAGATGCAGTATATCTTGCAAGACGATTCAATGCTGGGAAGGTGATCAATCTTTCGAACATAGAGAAAGTATATACAGATGATCCGAGGAAGAATCCGGATGCAAAGCCGATTGATTCAATCTCCTGGAAGGATTTCAGGAAGATAGTCGGAGACGAGTGGGTTCCTGGGAAGAACACACCATTCGACCCCGTCGCATCCAGGCTTGCCGAAGAAGCCGGGATACAGGTGATCTGCGCAGAAGGACACAATATAGAAAACACAATCGCAATTCTGGAAGGGCAGCCATTCAAAGGAACTACGATCGGTGCTTGATCGATAAAAAGACAGGATCGGGGTCTGCAAAGGGCTGAGGGAACGGGACATCTTTTCTGAAATCCGGTATCCACAATATGTCATCATCGCTCTGATCCTGCATGAATCCATTATCAATACCAAGATCTTCCATTAAGTAAACGAGACTATCATATTCATCCTCACTGAGATGTGGGAAATCCACATCTCCAAGCGGTGGAACGAATTGCGTCATAAGGGACAAAAAGAAGGAATCCTTATAATCTGCGGCAAAGACACGAAGGAACTCATAAGTGCTCTCAAGCTCCCCCGGAAATACGAGATGACGGAGAAGAGTTCCTTTGAGATTGCCAATATCTGTGCATGGATGATGCTTCTTTATCCAATCCATCACTGGGATTATCGCATCGGCATAGCAAGAAGTACGGCAGAAATTCTTCGCAGTCTTCTGGGAAAGAGTCTTGCAGTCAAGAAGATACAGATCGATATATGGGTCAATCAATTCAAGCCCATGGATGCTCTCATAGCCGGAACTATTCCAGACAACGGGGAGAGTAAATCCATCTGCCCTTGCAATATCCAGAGCAGATATTATCGAAGGAATGAAATGCGTACCAGTTACAAGGTTGAGGCTATGCGCTCCTATATGCGCAAGAGAGAGCATTATCATTGCAAGTTCCTCTTCTGTGACTTCCACTCCATAGTTCTCTCCATCGCTGCCTGATATCTGCCGGTTCTGGCAGTACTGGCAATGAAGAGGACATCCTGTGAAGAAGATCATTCCCGAGCCCTTCTCTCCTGATACAGGAGGTTCTTCCCCCCGGTGAAGACCAGCCCAGGCAATCTTCACAGTATCATGCTGACGGCATATGCCTTCAGCATTTCTTCTATCGATACGGCAGTCATTAGGACATAATCTGCAGCTTCTGTATTCATCCATGATACGATGAATATACCCTTTTCCCTTTTTCTTGGAAATGATTATCTTTTGGCTATGGGATTGTTCAGGAAGGAAGAGAAGAGAAAGGATGTACGCTATATTCTCTCCATAGATGGAGGTGGAATGCGGGGTATAATCCCTGGATATATCCTTGGGCAGATGGACAGGATACTCAAGGAAAGCGGAAACAGCAGACCTCTTTACTCATTCTTTGATCTGGCAATAGGGACAAGCACTGGCGCACTTCTGGCATTTGCGCTCACTGCCGATCCGGAGAATACTGCTTTGAAAAGAGAAGAAGGGAAACCATTCAGGGTCTTTAAGAAAGAAGAGCGCGGATTATTCCGCAGAAAACCGGTTTTCACTGAAAAGGGCCTGATTGAGCGGGGCTCGGATCCTATGTCGCTTGAGGATCTGTATATCAGCCACAGAAACGAGATCTTCCCTCAGAAGAATACCATAAAAAGCATTCTATACCCGGTATTCCAGGATAAATACGGAGAAGAGTCCATCGAAGCATTCCTGGAAAGAATGATAGGGAAAAGGATGCTTTCAGAGACATTCATTCCCACAGCAGCAGTCAGTTTCTCGCTCGATCAAGGCGGCCTTTATGTCCTGAGAAGCTGGGATAGCCATGGAATTCTTATGAAAGATGCCCTGAGAGCCACAACAGCAGCTCCCATGTACTTTCCACCAGCCCGCATCAAAGAGAGTGATACGGGAGCTGAGCATATTCTGGCCGATGGAGGACTTGGAGCAAACAATCCTGCACTCATCGGGTATGAAGAAGCAAGGAACCTTTATCCGGATGCTGACGAATACAGGATATTAAGCCTTTCGACATGCAAGATGCAGTACAGAGCAGAGCCATCAGGCTCTCTTGGAGGTATTGCAGCCTGGGCAAAAGAGTATACAAGAATCTCCGATGATGCTCAGATCTACACAGCAGATACAGTGCTCTCTTCCATTCCTGGAGTAAGATACACAAGAATATGGGCACCGGTGCTTACAGAGAGAATCAGACTGGATGCGACTGCAGATCCTTCTGTTGGGCAGCTTCAGAAAGCAGCACGCGAAGCATATGGGATGGAAGAAGAGAAAATACGCTCATTCATTGAGGAAATGATAAAGGAAGATGTCCATGATTCAGTCGCAATCAGAGAGCAGCGATGCATTCCAGGACCATCTCAGGAAGCTTTGCCCTGATCTCCTTCAGCTTCTTCCGATACTCTCCGATCTCCGGCTTCTCTCCGACAATATCAGTGATGGCTTTGACTGCAAGGCATGGAATCGATTCCAGATACGCTGAGTACGCAACGCCATAAGCCTCCATGTCGGCAGCAGAAGCATTGAATGGAAGATACCTTTCTTCTGCAGAGGCAAAAGATGCGGATGTTGCAAGGATATGCTCAGATGCAGATGCAAGACGGATTGAGGAAAACGTTCTTCTGTCAGGAGCAAGCGAAGTACCGGGACGAAGATGATAAGCGCTCAGATCCATATCAGCATAGACAACCGAACCGAAGGAGACACACTCACCTATACTGAGCTTTCCAAGGCTTCCTGCGCTTCCTGCAGACACCACAGCATCTGGCTTGAACCGGTTGATCGCACTGGCAGCAGCAGCTGCTGCGAATACAGGCCCCACCCCGGAAATGACTTTTATGAACCGGTCATCGAATACCGCGCACTCTGCTTTATCTGAGACAACAACAAGAATCCTCAAAGCATTCTCCTCGCTATCTCACGGAGAGCCGGATAGAGCTCTATCCCGAGCTTTCTGTCCCTTCCTGCCCTCAGACTCGAGGCCACGGCAAAGGAAGCAATCTCCTGAGCATGGAGAGCAGAACCGAAAAAGCTATCCCCCCGGATTATCAGGGCAAAAAGAACCGATGCGAATAGATCCCCTGCTCCTGGAAAGGAAGTCCCCAGATCATCATAGCTGAAAAGTCTTATCTCATTTTCATCCCAGGCTGCATTACCAAGCCCGCCTGCAACGAGAGGGATAGAGGTGATCACACCCCGCCTTGGACCGTAGGAACGCAGAACATCAATAAGATCCTTTATATCCCTCTGTCCAAGCTTCCTTATCCCATCATCCAGACCGGTAAGCATCATTGCCTCTGTAAGATTAGGAGTGATTATATCTGCTTTCCTCACAAGAGAGAGCATACAGTGAGGGAGATCTTCTGAAAGCGAAGGATATAATTCACCATTATCTCCCATAACGGGATCGACGATCACAAGGTGTCCTGACGATGCGATAGCTTTCAACGCTATATCAATACGCCTGCTATCCCCAAGATATCCTGTGTAGACGCCATCAAATGAAATCCCCTGACGTTCATATGCATTGAGAATGCGTTCCATGCCATCTGTATTATCAACAGCAACGATATCATCAAAGCCATCGGTCTGCGTTGAGAGGACAGACACGGGAAGCACTGCAGTCTCAACGCCCAAAGCCTCCATTACAGGTATCACCACTGTAAGGGAGGACTTTGAATAGCATGAAAGATCATGAATAGCAAGAATAGCCATCAGACAGAAAGACCTGCTATCGCAGCTCCGAGAACGGGAGAGGAATCACAATTCACGATGCGGAAATACCTCCCGTGCTTCTTCTCAAGAATCAGATCAAGGTAAAGCCTTGTATAGAATTCAAGGAACTCTGTCTTGTAGAATGTCGTACCATCAGCATTTATCACCGCAGGGAATCTTGGCTCAATGCCACCACCGGAACGGATTACAGCAGCTGCAAGATTCATCGCAGTAAGCTTACCTGCTCTCTCGATGATTGCCTTGAGAATCCTGTACAACGCAGTTGCATCTTCTTCCAGTCCATCGACGCATCTTACAAGGTCGTAATCCATATTGTGGCACATCTCAAGATAATGGCTCATCCTTGTTGTATTGAGCTTCTCAATGCGGTGGTAACGCTCTGCGAATTCCTGTGACAGAACTCCCTCATTGATTGCTTTCTCGATGACTGCAGCAGAGAAAAGCCCGAGATAGGCACCGGATATCATCTTCTCGAACCAATATGAGGAAGGATCCTTTGTTGAAGCGATGAACTCTCTGTCTATATCACCCAGAGAAAGAGCAAGACAACCTGATTCGACATTTACAATCTGGCGGCACTTCCCTTCTCCGCCTATCTTCGATATGTTCCCATTCTCCTCTGCGTAGGCTGTATTGGTACCGGTTCCAAGTATGAATCCGATATACGACGAAGCATTATCAGGATAGGCTGCTTTGGCAGCAAGAAGGGTCGCAACTGTATCATTCACGACAGACACCTTCTTTCCAGAGACATCGTGTCCTCTCCTGCCAAGCTCTGCAAGAAGCTCCTTTCCCAGTCTCTTGCCTATGACTTCCGGAGCCTTTATCTCTTTGGAGAATATAAGAGGAATCCCATCATGATCCTCTGTTATGGATGCCGCATATGAGAAACAGAAACCGATTCTATCGCTTTTATCAATAAGACGCTCTGTATTATCTGCAAGGATTGAGAAGAACTCAGCTGCAGATACCTCCCGGTCAGAACCAGGCATAGGAACCTTCCGGAAATCGGTTATCTCAGGTTTTCCCTGCCGGAATGTGACAAGACATGTACGGAAATTCGTGCCGCCCGCATCAAGGACAATAACGCTCTTACCCTCTTCAATCACTGCATCTGTACCGATATACGTTGGTATCATCTGCAAAGAGCTTTCCTTCCCTTCAAGCCCTTTATCCATCTCTCCCATAAAGAACCCGAGGATCTTATCATCATCGATTTCCGATGCTGCGATCATATGACGCTCAAGAAATGCGCTGCATTTGTCCATTATTTCCTCCGAAAACCGCAATCGTGAAAACAGTAGGATCCACCCCGATTGTTTCACCATCAATCATTATAGTGCTTCCAGGGGCAACTGATACAGTACGGCCCCTGCCGCCAGTAAGGATGACATCGCCTTCAAGGACAACCCCGTCCCCCGCTAACCTTCCAGTCACAACCAAAGACACTGAAACTGATACGCGTGCACCAGTGAAATCCGTCAGCATGGCATAATGCTCAGGGCCCTCCTCTGAAAGCCATGTGAAACGGACTGTGCCATCAACAATAAGGTCCCCTTCACCTACAGGAACAGCACTGAGCCGCTCCATTATATACTCAGGTACCAGCAACTTATAGAAAGCCTCTGCCTCTGTTCCCGAAGAAAAGAACTGGAACGACATAGGATATGTGGAGATATCTGACCGGGAAAAGGAGATCAGCGTAGGGAATATATCCCTTCCCTCTGAATAGCTCACCCCCTGCAAAGCCAGATGCTCTGGCGAAGAATATGAAGCGAAAGCCGCCGCTGTTGCAGCATATGCTCCTTCTGCTGCGATATCAGCTCCGAGGAGCGGAAAAAGCGATAAAGCAGTCATGACAACTGATAATACTTTAACAAGCTTCCGTGGCATATTAAGGATTTTAGCAATCCTGCAGGTCTGATTCAAGAAAATTCACCAAGAGGAAAATCCTTCAGAAATGTGATCAAAAGGGCAAACACAGCACCGGGAAAAGCAATATTGTTGATTAATGGGAAATATGGCGGAAAACCAGCATAAAAAGCCCTGCTGAAGATGTGGAATATTAAGTTGACACCTCCCGATATAGCATTAATGATTGATGTAATATCAAACATAAGGAGGATCACTGATGAGCTACGCAGTCGTTCTTATCCTGCTTAACCTTGCAGTCGGTGTCATCATAGCAATTCTCTCAACAAGGTATAGCAAGAAAAAGACAAAATCCGATGAAGATTACTTTACATCAGGGCGCAATATACCAACAGCGCTGATGGTTGCGACATTCATAGCATATGCAGTAGGAACAGGATTGCTTTTCTCTCCAGCAGAAGCAGCATACCAGAGCGGATTCACAGCTATGATCGGATATGCTCTCGCGATATCGCTTGCATACATAGTCTTCATACCGGTATCAAAAGCCATACGCGAGAAGATACCGAACGGACACACAATCGGAGAGTATACAGAACTGAGATATGGACGTTTCATGAATCTCGTGACTGTCATAACAACGACAATCTATATGTTCATCCTGTTCGTATCCAATCTGACAGGGGCCGCGCTCGCATTCAAATATATCGGTGGAGTCCCGATGCTTGTCAGTGTGCTTGTAGTAGGTATACCGACTGTTTATTTCGCAACAAGCGGAGGTGTCAATGCAGCCCTCTTCTCAAATGGACTGCAATCAATACTGATTACTCCATTTCTGATCATCCCTGCAATATTCGCGCTCGTCCATTATGGTGGAGCTGATAAAATCTATGATTCAGTCCTTGCGGCAAAGCCTGAATTCCTGGAGATACTCAATATTCCCGGACTTGAATTCGCAGTGATGATAATCATAGCAGTCTGCGCGGCAGAGCTTCTGAATCAGACACTATGGCAGAGAATCTATGTCGCAAAGGACCATAAGACCGTAAGCAGATCCCTTCTCTATGCAGCTCTGATGATTCTTCCGATGACAATCATCGCTGCAGTATTCGGTCTTGCAGTCGTAGGAACAGGATCCGAAGTGCCACATACATCGATAGCAGGAGCCATATTCATTGATGAGACAGTACCTAAATGGGTTACAACAATCTTCCTGATTGTGATCATGCTAGGGGCATCCTCAACAGGAGGAGATGCGCTCAGCGGATTCTCATCTATCTTCTCAATAGATATCATAAAGCCGCTGATGCCCGGCCTTGACTCTGCTAAATCTGTAAAGACAGCTAAAATCGGGGCATTGCTTCTTGGTATAGCAGGAATGGCTGTTGCATACCTTGCCCCATCCATACTCTTCCTGCTTCTTCTGGCAGACCTCCTGGCTTCAAGCGCTGTCATTCCTGTTATATCAGGACTGTACAGCAGCAAGGTAACCGGGATTGCGGCAGGAGTCGCAACCATCGCAGGAATAATCGCAGGCCTGCCTATGTTCATACAAGGCAACAGCTTCAGAAGCTTCCTGACAGCGATTCTTGTATCTGGGGCCATCATTCTGCTAAGCCATCTGCTATCAAGAAGCCGCTATGATTTCACTAGGCTCAAGACAGACATAAAGAAAATATAAGGAGGCTGAGAATGTACTCACGACTATTCTTTGAAGCAATAATATACATATCGGTTGCAGCCCTTTTCGGAGTGTTTGCATTTCAGGTCTGGGCTTTCATGAAAGACAGGAAGAACAATGAGCTTTGACAGCAAGGAGAGTACTATGGAAGGAATGGACGCAAAACACGCACGTGTGATGATCTGGGAAGAACTAAGGAAAGTTGCCCGCCCCGATTCAAGATTCAGCTGGGACTTCGGGGAATTCATCGCTGATTATGAAGGCAGCGACAAAGCTGCGGAGCTTTTCGTTAAGGAAGATTTCTATAAGAAAGCAAATGTCATCTTCATTACACCTGATAACAATCTCGAACATCTCAGGGAGATTGCCTTCAAGGATAAGAAGACTGTTCTGATGACGAACTATGGCATAACAAGGGGCGTTTTCCTCATTGCACCGGGAATGATTCCAGAAGGGAAAGAGGAACTTGCATCAACACTTGACGGCGTCCAGAGATTCTGGAAGCATCTAACGCTCAAGGAAGTGAAGGAACAGATCGGGCATATCGATCTGATGGTTACGGGAGCCTCTGCAATAAATCTGAGCGGAGTCAGATTCGGAAAAGGGCATGGATACTTCGATCTTGAGTGGGCTATGTTCTCTACAATAGGAGCAGCAGATGACAGCACTGCTATTGTCACAGTCGGCCATGACTGTCAGGTAGTGGACATAAAAGTGGATGTCCAGCCCTATGATACCGCTTTTGATTATATTGTCACACCAACCAGAGTCATTGAGACAAGACACGAAATCCCGCGCCCGAAATGCGGTGTGATCTGGAGCCTTCTTGAACCGGGAATGAAAGGAGCCATTCCTCCTCTCCAGGAACTCTGGAATGACCAATACTGCAAATAAGCAGCAGGGCATGGCAGCATGCCCTGTATTTCTTATACGATTATTCTGACTCTCACCAGTAAAACTAACGATTATTCTTAAGGAAAGCCTCAGCTTCAATCTTTGCTTTCTCTTCATCAACCCGCCTGAGAAGAACGAACCCAATGACAAACAGGATAATAAGGGAGAGTATTCCATACCTCTGCTCGCCTGTTATCACAGACATAATGCCTACAAGAACCGGACCGATGATCGCAGCGAACTTGCCGAGCATATTGAAGAATCCATAGAACTGTGACGAGTGCCCTTCAGGAATCAGCCGTGAGAAGTAAGATCTGGACAGGGCCTGTATTCCTCCCTGGAAAAGACCTATGCAGACAGCAAGAAGATAGAAATGGATCTCCTCCGTCATAAAGAATCCAAGAACAGCAATGACTATATATGCGCCGATTGCTGTAAGCAAAGCCCTTCTCACACCGCATTTCTTACCGAACATTCCATACAGGATCGCTGAGGGGAATGCGACGAACTGAGTTATAAGCAGGGCAACGATCAGGCTGGATGAGGAAAAGCCCAGTGCAGTACCATAGTCCGTTGCCATCCTGATGATCGTATCCACCCCATCTATATAGCACCAGTATGCGATAAGGAACATTGCTGTGTTCTTGAGACTGCCAAGCGCGGAGAGTGTGCTGGCTATATCTGAAAATCCCTCTCTGACAGCGCGGCCCAGCGTGATGGCCTCGCCCTGAGGCTCCTTGACGAAGACTGCAAGAGGAATGGTGAATACTACCCACCATATGCCGACCATTATGTATGAAGCCTTCACAGCCTCAACACCATCGGCAAGGCCGAATGCAGATGGGAAAAGATACATGATGACATTCACTAGGAATAACAATCCACCCCCGATATACCCTAGGGCATAACCGAGTGAGGAAACAGCATCGATCTTCCTTTCTGAGGCTATCGATGGAAGGAGCGAATCATAAAGCGTGGTAGATCCGGAGAATCCTACATTCGCGAAAATATAGAGAAGGATCGCTACCGGCCACATTCCCATCTGGACAAAAGCAAGGGAGAATGTCATTGCAGCACCCAGGAATGCGAAAAGGATCAGAAGCTTCTTACGGTAGCTTCCTTTATCTGCAATGGCTCCGATTATCGGGGCGATCACCGCAAGGATGACAGAGGCGAATGAATTGCCAAGCCCGAGGTAGAATGTACTTGCCGTGCTCTGGGCGCCATATGACCAGTACTGGGAGAAGAATATGGGGAAGAATGCCGCCATGACAGTTGTCGCAAATGAGCTGTTCGCCCAGTCATATAATGCCCAAGATATTATTTCCTTCTTTGAATCCTGCATGTTTTATGATACTCCACCACCACTGTAAACTCGATATTGCATTGATGTTAACACCTGATAATAGCTCAGATGGGTAAAAGACAACAGAGACCTTTCCCCGGAAGGTGCGGAATGGTATATTCATTAATATAGGAGAACAATATGGTTATTGCTGTAACATACAATAAGGAAGATGGAACGATCTTCTGTCATTTCGGAAGGACAGAAGCATTCAAGCTCTATACAGTTGAAGATGGTAAGATCACTGCAAGCGAAGTGGTATCATCTGCAGAGACTGGCGGGCACAGCGCCCTCGCTCCTTTCCTCAGGGAGAAAGGTGTTGATGCTCTTATCGCAGGCGGAATGGGAATGGGTGCAAGGAATGCCCTTGATGCTATGGGAATCAAAGTCTATCCGGGCGCAGAGGGAGATGCAGACAGTGCTGTAGAAGCATTTATCGCTGGAACTCTCAGCTATGATCCTGACGCTACCTGCCACCACCATGATCACGAGCACGGAGAGAGCTGCGGCCATCATCACGATGATGGGCATCACTGCTGCCATTGACAGGAGATCGGATGAGAACGATTCTGTGGTATGACCTTGAGACATTCGGCCTGAATCCGCGTTATGACAGGATTGCTCAGGCTGCGGCTATCCGTACCGATATGGATCTCAATCCTATCGGAGAGCCGATTGTGCTCTATGCAAAGCTTTCATCGGATTATCTTCCCACTCCCTCATCCTGCCTCATAACAGGCATAACACCGCAGGAGGTGAATGAGAAGGGAATATGCGAAGCTGAATTCATAAAAAAACTCCGGGCTGAGTTCATGATGCCAGGCACAATCGCTGCGGGGTTCAACTCAATCGGGTTCGATGATGAGGTTATACGCAATACGCTCTACAGGAATCTTTATGACCCATATGAGAGGGAATACAGGAACGGATGCTCAAGGTGGGATATCATAAATCTAGTGAGGGCAACAAGGGATCTCAGGCCTGAAGGACTTGTTTTCTCCAAGCTCAATGAGGAAACCGGTGCCCCATCATTCAAGCTTACAGACCTCACAGAAGAGAATGGGATTGAGCAGGTTGGTGCCCATGATGCGCTTGTCGATGTCAGGGCAACGATTGCCATTGCTAAGCTCATAAAGGAAAAACAGCCGAATCTCTATGCATGGGCAATCGGACACAGGACGAAGAATGACATAACAAAGGAGATCAACGTCCTTTCCCATCAGCCATTCCTGAATACCCAGCCGATGTTCGTCTCGGAAAGAGGCAACACACATCCTCTGCTCCCTCTTTTCTATGAAGCTGAGAAGTCATCGGCTTTGTACTGCTTCGATCTGACGCGCGAGATCCCGGAAAGTGCTGAAGGAGGCTATCAGGAAACAGGTATCGTAAGGCTGATGGTCAACCGCTGTCCATTCATCGCACCGCTGAGCGTTCTCGACATCGAGAGCGAGAAGAGGCTTGGATTCACAAAAGAGGAGATCAGGAGAAAAGCTTCCAAAGCCATTGTCGCTCCTTCTCTCTCAAAGAAATCGATACTGGGTGCAAAGGAAGAAAGACAGGACCAGGATACCGATCCAGATCTTACGATCTATCAGAGCTTTCCCTCTGACCATGATAAAGGCGTGATGGAAAGCATCAGGGCAATGAAACCTGCAGACAAGCTGAGGAAAGGAGAGCATCTCTTCGACAACGATAAATACCACAAGCTCTTATGGAGGCAGGTGGCAAGGAACTGGCCTGAGGCTTTGTCCGAGAAAGACAGGGCAAGCTGGAAGAACTTCTCTGCTCTACGACTGATAAATCCCCCTGTCGAGGGCGCTCTCTCATACGAGCACTACATGCGGACAGTTGATGAGCTGCTGCAGTCACTGGATACAACAGGCAAGGAAAAAGAGATACTGCTGAAGCTCAAGGAATATGGGAAAAGCCTTTACGATGAAGTGATTGCATGACATCAGGATACGATGTCATGCCCCAATTCTGGGCATGGATCCTCCCCGATGGAAAGAAAATCCCTGTATTGATATACTACCCATATGACAGAAAAACTCCCCGAATACAAAAAGCAGCTTGAAGAGCTTGATGCAAAGCTTGCAACCGATGCTGTCCTCTCTGATATGAAGCAATACAAAGCCCTTATGCAGGAAAGATCCCATCTTGCTCCTGTGATTGAGAAGATGGAGGAGATCCTGAAGCTTGAAGAGGAGATTGAAGGCTCGAAGGAGATGATCAAGAGCGAATCAGACCCGGAGCTGGTGGAGATGGCAAAGGAAGAGATCGCAGAGCTCGAGGAAAAGCATGCGAAGGCAGAGAAGGAATGCAGAATGCTTCTCATCCCGCCAGATCCTCTTGAGGGGAAGAACATAATCATGGAGATCCGTGCAGGAACAGGAGGAGAGGAAGCTGCGCTCTTCGCTGCGGACATCTTCCGCATGTACACCCGCTATGCCGAGAAGATGCACTGGAAGATGGAGATAATGAATCTCAATGAGACAGGCATCGGCGGATACAAAGAGATTGTCGTCTCAATATCAGGAAAGGACGTCTATGGCTCCCTGCGGTTCGAATCAGGCGTACACAGAGTACAGCGTGTACCTGAGACTGAGTCGGGAGGAAGAATACATACATCTGCAGTGACTGTCGCTGTCCTCCCTGAAGCTGAGGAGACAGATATCGAGATAAAGCAGGAAGATCTCAGAATCGATGTCATGAGAGCAGGTGGCCCTGGTGGCCAGTGCGTCAATACAACGGACTCTGCTGTGAGAATCACTCATATTCCTTCTGGCATCGTGGTAATATGCCAGGATGAGAAATCCCAGATAAAGAACAGAGCGAAGGCCATGCGTGTCCTCCGTTCAAGGCTTTATGAGGCAGAGGAGTCAAGAAAAAGGCGGGAAAGAGCAGACGCGAGGAAGAACATGGTAGGATCAGGAGACCGCTCAGAGCGTATCAGAACCTACAATTTCCCTCAGAACAGGCTTACCGACCACAGAATCAACCTGACTCTCTACAAGCTTGACCTGATAATGGAAGGAGAGCTTGGAGAAGTGATCGATGCACTTAAGCTTGCAGCTGGCGAGAAGGCGCTTGAGGAAGCGTGAGAGTAGATGAAGCAAGGAGGATGCTCCTTGAAAAGCTTGACAGTACAGATACAAGGATAATCCTCCGTCTTGCAACAGGTCTAGATGATATACATCAGATTACAGAAGAAGGCATTGAGCTTTCTTCTGATTCTGAGGCAAGAATCCATGACCTTGCAGAAAAAAGGCTCAATGGGACACCTATGGCGTATATCATGGGCGAGAAAGAGTTCTATGGCCTGCCATTCAGAGTATCTGGATCCGTATTGATCCCACGTCCGGATACGGAGACGCTTGTTGATACCGCAATTGAGCTCGCAGCAGGCTTTCCAGATCCTGCAATACTTGATCTATGCACCGGAAGCGGAGCAGTCGGCACAGCAATTGCCCATACGCTTTCAAGAGCTGTAGCGCTATCGGATATCTCAGCAGACGCCATAGCCATTGCCAGAGAGAACTACAGGAAGAATACAGGGATGGAAGCCGATGCAAGAACCGGCAATCTCTTTGATCCATGGACTGGCTCTCATTTTGATATCATCGTATCAAATCCCCCATACCTTACGGATAACTGGTATGAAGAGACAGATAAGGATGTGAAGGCAGAACCTATTGGCGCTTTCATAGGAGGCGGAGAAGACGGGCTGGACATAATCAGGGAAATCATAGAGAAATCACCTGAATATTTATCGCCCAATGGCTGCCTTGTGCTTGAGTGCGACTATCGGCAGACAGAGATATGTGGTAGACTTCTCGCAACAGCAGGTTTTTCGGATATAGCATCGAGAAAGGACCTTGCAGGCAGGGAACGGGTAGTCTATGGCAGAAGAAATTCCAAATAAAGAGCTTGTCGATAAATTCGTAAAAAAGATCATCAGGTACTCCGAGGAGGATAAGGCAAAGATCTCCGCGGCAGCAGTCTTTGCGGCAAAGAAGCACGGAGACCAGCGAAGAAAGACGAACCAGCCCTACCTGACACACCCCATTGCCGTCGCCGAGATACTCATGCAGATCGGAATGGATGCAGATACAGTTGCAGCCGGTCTTCTCCATGATACGATTGAGGATACTGACACAACAGAGGAAGAAATCTCCACTATCTTCGGCCGTGAAGTCGGGGAGATGGTACAGGCTGTCACCAAGATTTCACGGATCACAGATGAGAAATCAATACAGGAAGCGGAGACTATCAAGAAGATGTTCTTCGCAATGTCCCGCGATCTCAGGGTAATACTCATAAAACTAGCCGATAAGCTCCATAACATGAGGACGATCTCCGGACTTTCTCCGGAGCGTCGCCGGGCTTTTGCCCAGGACTGTCTCGATATATTCGCTCCGATTGCTGATAGCCTTGGCATGCAGACGATAAAGAGCGAGCTAGAGGATCTGTCGCTCAAGGCTCTCAAGCCGGAATCCTATGATTACATCAACAGCTATCTTCTTGAGAAGAAGAGCGAATACACCGCATATATAAAACAGGTATCGAGAGCAATTGCAGAAGCATGCCGTAAAGCCGGCATAACCGATATAGAGATCACAGGCCGCGTCAAGCATGCCTATTCCATATACCAGAAGATAAAGAAGAGGAAGAAGGAGATCGATGAAATCTACGATATCCTCGGAATAAGGGTGATCTGCCAGACAACAGTTGAGTGCTATACGATCCTTGGCATCATCCATTCGACATGGATTCCTATCGAGGGCCGCTTCAAGGACTATATCGCGATGCCGAAGGCGAATAACTACCAGTCTCTCCACACAACAGTCCTCGGTCCGCAGAACAGACATCTTGAGATACAGATCAGAACGCAGGAGATGCATAAGACCGCAGAGGAAGGTGTCGCAGCGCACTGGGCATATAAAGCAGCCTCAGGTTCGGAATCTGGAACATGGAAAGCCGTTGATTCCATCAATTACCAGAAGATCATCAAGAAGATCCGGTCCTGGTCGAAGGAGATCCAGGAATCAGAGGATTTCATGGATGAGATCAAGAATGAGCTTCTGAAGGATTCAATCGTAGTATTCACCCCGCAAGGACATGTCATAGAGCTGCCGGTAGGATCCACTGCCCTCGATTTCGCATACAAAGTCCATACGGAGATCGGAAACCACTGTTCTGGTGCAAGGGCTGATGGCTCGATAATCCCTCTCAATAAGCCTCTTGGGAATACACAGATCGTGGAAATCATGACAAGCCCGAATGCCCACCCCAACCAGCAATGGCTTGATTATGCCCAGACCACATCTGCAAAGAAGAAGATAAGAGCATGGCTGAATAAGAATGCATCATCCAATATTCCGATAGCCCAGGAGACAGCTCCGGAAAAGAAGAAGCCTCAGACTCCGATGGAGAGCACCAGGTCAATCATTCCATTGATGCAGGGCCTGAAATTCACATCCAGCGACAAGAAGGGCTCTGTTGTCATCGGTGATAACAGCAACATCCTTTTTGACTTTGCAAAGTGCTGCAATCCTGTCCATGGAGATAAGATCGTTGCATACATAACCAGAGGAAGGGGCTATGTCATCCACAGAGCTGACTGCCCCAACCTGAAGAATATGAGCGAGGCTGATGAGCGCATCGTGCCTGTTGAGTGGGATAATCAGGAGCTGGTAAGGCGTTTCTCGGTTGTGGCCAAATTCAACTCAGAGCTTTTCGGTGAGATCGATAAAGCTGTAAGGAAGCATGGCGGGCACCTCATACAGGGGGCGCTCGATGTTGCGCCTGAAGGGCTTGTGGGGACATTCACGATAAGCGCTGACAGCGATGATGCGATGAAGAAGACGACACTGGCTATCAGACAGATACCATCGATCATAAGAATCCAGGGAGTCTGATCACTCCCCGGATACAACTCTGAGAATCTCAGGAAGAAGCTGCTTCTTGCGTGAAAGTACCCCAGGCAGGCTGAGCATTCCATCGGAGATCTTCTCATACGCAAGCTTCTGGACAAGAGAGCAATCAGTGGTAAGAAGAACCGATGAGCCACGGATGACATCGGTAATAAGCAGCATGCACCAGTCAAGCCCGCCTCGTGCTCTTACAGCTTCCAGAGCTGCTATATACTTATCCTTTATTCCATCGGCTTCCTGGATATTCGTAACCTCTACCTGGCCGATTGCGAACCTGACCTTTCCTTCTTTGTATGTCTTCATATCGGAACGTATGATGCTTTCCGCATCTTTCTCAGCAAGTGAGATATCACTGGAGAAGAGCTCCTCAGAGAATTCTCCGATATCAACACCTGCGATAGCCGAAAGCTTATCAGAGACATGCCTGTCATAATCAGTCGTCGTCGGGCTCTTGAGCATGACAGTATCTGAGATAAGGCCTGCAAGAAGGACTTTTGCTGTCACGGCATCGATATCCACGCCCCACTTCCTGAACTGTTCATAAACGATAGTGCAAGTCGAACCGAGGGGTTCTGAGCAGATGTATATCGGAGTCCTCATCCGGGGAGCAGCAAGCCTGTGATGATCAAGAATCTCAACGATCTCCCCCTCCTCGATACCAGGAACGGACTGCTCTATCTCATTGTGATCGACAAGTATGAATCTCTTTCTTGGTTTATCAAGAAAGCACCGCCTTGTGACAAACCCCGACCATTTTCCATCGGTATATACTGATAAGCCTCTGTATTCACTCTCCTGCAGTGTCTTCTTCGCATCATCAAAGAGCATCTCGGAATCAAGCTTCACATCATCCCTCAGCATGATATCGGAAAGCGGAGTTGAAAGCCGCATCAGACGCAACGTCTCAGCTGTATCCATTGCAGAGACATATACGAATCCGCTGAATGATGAGAAATCGAAATCAAACTCATCAAGGCGCTCTATTCCTGTAAGGACAATACCAGGAAGCGACCGGGATATCGCGGCTTCAAGATGCTTTCTCCTGTCCCCGATGATAAGAACCGGCTTCGTCTGGCATTTATCAAGCCGGGAAAGAAAGACCCCATACTCCATCGCTCCGACCATGTAAGGAGCTTTCACATTCTCTCCGCTCCCATGCTTGAGGAATGTCCCTTTGATTACTCTTCCTATATTCTCCTCTGAGAGCGTATAGCTCATTCTCTCGCCATGGCTGCTCTCCCTGAGAAAGAAATTGTTTATGTCATCGGATGAAAGAAGACACTTGTATTCCCCATCATCAATCACAGGAACGACTGTCGGACGCATCCGGGAATAGAGATCCATTAGAAGATATACCGGATCGGATGATGCCATTGAATAAGTCGGGGACTTCTTCACTTCCCCGACTCTGGGTCTTGCATCATGCATGAACTCCGGCATTTCAAGAGAATTCGCTGCAAAGAACTGCTTTGTATTGCTGTTTGCAGCCCCAAGCATTATCGGCTTATATACGTTTCCATCATCCAGCCTGTTCTTGAGAACGGAGTATGCCCAGGCTGAGCACACCGAGTCCATATCGGGATTCCGATGTCCTGTAATGTAGATTTCCATGCCTTAAATGATATAATGAGACAAAGGAGTTTTGAAGATGTCAAAAGCGGTCATGGCAAATGATCATGGTGCGGTTGAGCTGGCAGCAAGGCTTAAGAAGCACCTTGAAGGAAGAGGTATCGAGGTTGTATATCTAGGAACAGATAAAGAGGAAAGCGTCGATTATCCTGATAAGGCAGAAGAGGCTGTAAAGGAATTCCGTAAGGGTGGCTATGATTTCGGTGTTCTTCTCTGCGGAACCGGCATTGGAATCTCCATAGCCGCGAATAAGATGGATGGCATCAGATGCGCGCTGCCCCAGACAGCTTATTCTGCAGAGATGACAAGACGGCACAACAATCCCCAGTTCATAGCTTTCGGTGGGCGTGTCGATTATGCGGAAGAGCCAGAGAAGATCCTTGATGCATTCATCGATGCCGCATTCGAAGGCGGACGCCATCAGAGAAGAATAGATAAGATGATGGCTCTTTCTGGCAAGTAGGCACGATAGGGGCATCAGATGCCCCTTGATCAATTCAGCGTGATGATCCGGAAGGAACTATCAGATGAACATCAAATGGAATGCGGATAAATATACCAAGGACTTCTCTTTTGTGCATCAGTATGGACAAGGGGTGATCGATCTCATCGATTTCAATGGAGCATCAAGCGCAATAGACCTTGGCTGCGGCAATGGAGCTCTTACGAAAGCCCTTCTGGATAAAGGCCTCTCGGTTATCGGGATCGATTCATCTGAAGAGCAGCTCCATATTGCAAGAGAGCTCTATCCTGATATTTCTTTCATTCAATCCGATGCAGTATCCTTCTCCGTTCCGGATCCTGTCGATATAGTATTCTCGAATGCTGTATTCCACTGGATTGACAGGGACAGACAGGAGAAAATGCTGTCATCTGTCTCACGGTCTCTTAAGAAAAGAGGCCAGCTTGTCTTTGAAATGGGAGGATATGGTAACAACAGCCTGATCCACAGTGCTCTCAGCAATGTTTTCAGAAAACATGGGTACGCATACAGAATGCCATTCTACTTCCCAACCATCGGTGAATACGCTGCAATGCTGGAAAATGCTGGTATGACAGTCACATATGCTGCTCTATTTGAACGTCCCACAGAGCTTAAGGGAGATAATGGACTGGAAGACTGGATACGGATGTTCATCCGGACTCCGTTTTCCATAGTAGAGGACAAAGAAAAAGAGAATACCATTATCCAGGAAGCTGTGGACAATCTCAGGGAGAGTCTATACAGGGATGGAAAATGGTATTCAGACTATGTGCGGCTTAGGATGAAAGCCCTCAAGGGGTAGATCAGATCAGAATATCCTCAAGCCTTCTTTTCGGAACATAGTGGGTCCTGCCTTCTGCATCCCGGTAGTAGCCTGTGTCCCCATCATCCCCGACATCTGTAAGCACAACCTTCTCTGCTGGCTTGCCGAAAGCGACAACAAGTTCCGGCTCTATGTTCTCAGGCAGGTTCAGAAGCTCTGTAAGCTCTCCCTTTCTGAAAGTACCAAGCATGCACCCTCCAAAGCCTTTTTCAACAGCACCCAGAAGCATTGCCTCTGCGCATATCCCCACATCACGCAGGAAGGCATCCCTTTTTCCTAACGCAGCATCGATGCAGATGACAATGAATGACGTAGGCTCGGTCCCAGGATATGGCAGATTGAGCTCTGGAAGCCTTCTTGCCCATCCTGTAAGAGCCTGGATCCCCATAACCTCATCCTCGTCTGATGCGATATGGAATTTCAATGCCTGCCTGTTCATACTGGAAGGAGAAAGCCTCGCTAGATCAACGAGTTCCATCAGATCCTCTTCCGGCAGCCTTATGCTGCGGTCATAGCCCCTGTAGCTTCTGTTCTTCAGAACAAGATCCCTGATCATATATCACCTCATAAGAAAATCTATGATATTCCATCCTGCGGAGGACTGCTCCTTATAGAACTCGGTATAACCGCACTGACAGCATGAGATTGCCGTAAAGCGCTTGTTCTGTATATCGAAGACCTTCGCGAAATTGCCACCTGCAGTCTGGATTATATCGCTCTCAAATCTCCTGCATCCGCACTTCGGGCAGATATATTCTCTTTTTTCCATGCCATCATGATACCACAGGCAATGGAAATCAGATCACTGCCTCTGGCTCATCGAGCTGCGTCCTGAGATAATCGTCAACAGTCTCCGCCCTTCTGATTCTAACGATGCTCCCATCCTTTCTTAGAAGATATTCAGCATGCCGGAGCTTGCCATTGTAATTGAACCCCATCGAGTGTCCGTGGGCACCTGTATCATGGATGATCACAAGATCCCCGCATCTGAGCTCGGGAAGCATTCTGTCGATTGCGAACTTATCATTATTCTCACAAAGCGATCCGGTCACATCATACATATGATCATGGGGAAGATCCTCTTTTCCAGGCACTGTGATATGATGATAGGCTCCATACATTGCAGGGCGCATGAGATCAGCCATCGTTGCATCAAGACCGGCATAATCCTTGTATTTATGGCAGACATGGCGGACACGCGATACAAGATATCCCGAAGGTCCCGTGACAGCACGGCCCATCTCGAAAGAGACAGCAAGAGGGTAATCGATCATCTCATCATAAAGCTTATGTATCTCTGCTCCCAGCTGCTCAAAGCTTACTTCATTGTCCTCCGGCCTATATGGTATCCCTACCCCGCCTCCGAGATCGACGCGCTCAATCATGATTCCCGTTTTTTCACGTATCTCACGTACAAGGGAGAAAAGCATTCTTGCAGTCTCGACGATATATGACCCATCAAGCTCATTTGATGCAACCATCGTATGGAGGACAAAGCGTCTGGCACCCTTTTCCGCCGCAAGCCTGTAGCAGTCAGCAATCTGGGAGTGTGTAACGCCATATTTCGCTTCTACCGGATTTCCTATGATTGCATTGCCTGTACGCTCAGGCCCGGGATTATACCGGAATGAAATGATTTCCGGGAAAGCACCGATTGCTCTCTCGGCGGCATCTATATGCGTAATATCATCGAGATTGATGATTGCCCCAAGCTCATATGCCTTTCTGAATTCCTCATCCGGAGTATCATTGGAAGAGAACATTATCCGCTCTCCGGTTATGCCTGCTTTCTCTGCGATGATAAGCTCAGGAAGCGATGAGCAGTCTGCCCCGAAACCGAGAGATCCCAGCATTCTCACGATATTCACATTGGGCAATGCCTTCACCGCAAAGTAATTGGTGAATCCATCATTCCATGAGAATGCCTTCTTTATCCGTTCTGCAGTTTCAATGATCCTGCTTTCGTCATAGATATGGAAAGGAGTTCCCACCTTCTCAGCAAATGCATTTATGGCCTCATCGGATATCGGAAATGATTTTACGCTCATATATTCTCCTCGATGCTCTTCACAGCTTTCACCACATCCTCTCTATGGCCGTATGCAGAGACACGGACATAGCCCTCTCCTGCAGATCCGAATCCTGAGCCAGGAGTGACAACGACAGAAGCTTTATCAAGAAGAAGATCGAAGAACTCCCAGCTTGAGAGATTATCAGGGCAGGCTGCCCATACATAGGGGCTATCAACTCCACCAAAGCATGTAAGCCCCTTTCTCTCAAGCCCTTCCTTGATGATGCGGGCATTTCCAAGATAATAGCTGACAAGCTCATCGCACTCTTTCCTGCCTTCAGGGGAAAGCGCTGCTATGCCACCTGCTTGTGCGATACAGGAAGCGCCGTTGAAGAATGTGCACTGCCTTCTGTTCCAGAGTCTGTTGAGAGTGCCTCTGGGCGCATCTTCTGCTTCGAGGGCTTCCGGAACAATGCTCCAACCAAGTCTTACGCCTGTGAATCCAGCATACTTTGAGAATGAATTGAGCTCTATCGCACAGCGCTCTGCACCCTCGATTTCATATATGGAATGAGGAATATCAGGCGTTCTTATGTAATCCGAATATGCTGCATCGAATATGATCACGGAATGGTGCCTAAGCGCATAATCCACAAACTGTCTGAGCTGCTCCTTAGTCGCAACTGCGCCAGTAGGGTTGTTCGGGAAGCAAAGGTATATAAGATCAGCATGCTCCTCTGGCGGTGATGCAACGAAATGCGAATCAGCATATGCTGGCATATATACTATGCCGCTGTATCCCGCAGCGTCTGCATTGTATAAGCCCGTATGCCCTGATGCGACATTCGAATCGACATATACAGGATATGAAGGATCCTGAACTGCGATTATGCTGTCAGTGCTGAATATTGACTGGATATTCGCAGCATCGCTTTTGGCGCCATCAGATACAAAGACCTCATTCATACCGATAGCAATACCAAGCTCACTATAGCGGCGGCAGATAGCTTCTCTAAGAGGCACATCACCTTGCTCATCTCCATAGCCTGTATATGTTGCCCTATCTGAAAGAAGATCGAGTTTATGGTGCATTGCGGCAATGATAGAGGGAGGAAGCGCCTCTGTCGTATTTCCGATTCCAAGCCTGAGAACCGATCGATCAGGATTCCTCTCCTGCCATGCCTTCGTGCGTCTTGCAACCTCAGGGAAAAGATACCCGCTGGATAATCTCATGAAATATTCACTGCATCTTGCCATCAGACTCTGCCCTCCTTCACATCCGCCTGCATTCCATCTACTATCCTAAAGAGATCACTCTTCTTCTCCTGGCTCTCCATCTCGCATAACGGGAGCCGGAAAATCGAGGAACAGAGTCCCAGATGGGCCATAGCTGTCTTGATAGGTATAGGATTCGTCTCACAGAAGCATGCTTTGAAGAAAGGAGCAAACCAGCTGTTGAGCTTTTCGGCCTCTGCGAAATCCCCACCGAGTGCTGAGTGCACCATTCTTACCATCTGAAGCGGGAACAAGTTCGACGCAACGGATATAACGCCATCGCCACCGCGCCTTATGAGATCAAGCGCAAGGTTATCATCACCGGAAAGGACCGAGAAGCCCTCCTTCTTCGTCCGGATTACATCCTCCATCTGCGCCAGATCTCCGGATGCTTCCTTCACAGCCACGATATTCGGGCATTCTTCCTCAAGCCTCCTTAAAGTCTCTGTCTCAAGGTTTATCCCTGTTCTTCCTTTGATATTGTATAGTATGCATGGAAGATGGACAGATGATGCAATAGCCTTGAAATGCAGATAGAGACCTTTCTGCGTCGGCTTGTTGTAATATGGATTGACAAGAAGAACAGCATCCACTCCTGCATCCTCCGCATGCTGCGAAAGGCGTATTGCCTCGGATGTTGCATTCGATCCAGTTCCGGCGATGACTGGAACACGTCCAGATGCATACTGCACAGTCTTTGAGATGACTCTGTCATGCTCTTCATGGGAAAGAGTCGGGCTCTCTCCAGTTGTTCCGCATGGAACAAGGCCATCGATTCCGCTCTCTATCTGGAATTCTATAATCCTTTCCAATGCATGGTAATCCACATTGCCGATTTCCATGAATGGCGTTATAAGTGCTGTATATACTCCCCTGTATTCCATAATCATCTCCCTCCTAGAATATCTGCCATGAAATCATCCATTGTATAGATGCCATTCTCCTGTCCTATAATCCACTCTGCCGCCTTTATCGCCCCTGCCGCAAAGCCAGATCTGGATCTTGCAGTATGCTTAAGCTCAATCGTATCGGCATCACTGTCGAAAATAACGGTATGAGTTCCTGGAGCAGAACCGACACGGACAGATGAGATCTCAAGAACATCATCTGCAATCCGTCCATCAGGGCATCCTATACCTATCTGCTTCTTGCGGCCAAGATTCCCGATTATATTCGATGCTATCATCAAGGCTGTTCCTGATGGATGATCGGCTTTGGCGCTGTGGTGGGTCTCCACAACAGCTGCATCATACTGATCAAATGCATCGATAAGCTTTGAAGCTCCGGAAACAATGCGAAGAAAAACCAGAACCCCTATGGAGAAATTCCCGGAATGGATGATCCTCACATCACCTTCAGCTCCATCCAGCAGGGAATGATCCCAGCCTGTGGTTCCGATCACAGCAGGGCACCCGGCTGCAGCATAGCACCTGATGTTCTCAGGAACAGCTTCAGAAGAAGAGAAATCAACAGCAACGTCGATTCCAGCAAGCATGGATGATTCAAGCTTCCCCACGTTCCCAAGTGGATCAACTATAAGTGCTACCTCATGTTCACCAGCCTCATTTATAAGCGAGTGAACCATCTTTCCCATACGTCCATATCCGACCAATGCGATTTTCATGGTCAGAATATAGCAGAATATAACATTTATGTCTATATTATAACATAATGTTATTATTATAACAAACAAATGGTAAAATATTAGCGCAGAGCTTTCGACCCTGCGCATTCTACTTATTTCATTATCTTTCTGAAAAGAGTCTTGAAATCCTCAACTGAAGCATCCTTCGGATTGCCAGGAGCACATGCATCTGCAGCAGCGCTCTCTGCAAGGAACTGAAGATCCTCTTCCTTGACAGCCTCAAGCTTAGTAGGAATGCCTACATCGACAGAAAGCTGTCTGACAGCATCGATTGCGGCTTTGCGATACTCGCTCTGGGACATGGAATCCACATCCTTGACACCCATAGCCTTTGCAATCTCTCTGTACTTCTCCCCTGTCGAGTCTGCGTTGTACTCCATGACGATAGGAAGCATCATCGCACATGCTACTCCATGGGGTGTATCATATACAGCACCGAGAGTATGAGCCATCGAATGGGCAATACCGAGGCCAACGTTCGAGAATCCCATTCCAGCTATATACTGTCCAAGAGCCATATCCGTTCTGCCTTCGCTCTTTCCAGCAACTGCATCGCGGAGGCTTCTTGAAATGATCTCGATAGCCTTGAGATGGAACATATCCGTCATCTCCCACGCTCCCTTTGTCGTGTAGCCCTCGATAGCATGTGTCAGAGCGTCCATTCCTGTTGAAGCTGTAAGTCCCTTCGGCATTGTAGCCATCATATCAGGGTCTACGACTGCGACAACTGGCATGTCATGCGGATCGACACAGACGAATTTCCTCTTTCTTTCAACATCTGTGATCACGTAATTGATTGTAACCTCTGCAGCTGTTCCTGCTGTCGTCGGGACTGCGATGATAGGTGTGCATGGATTCTTTGTAGGTGCAGTACCCTCAAGGCTTCTCACATCCTCGAACTCAGGATTGGCGATGATTATGCCGATTGCCTTCGCCGTATCCATGCTGCTTCCACCGCCGATAGCTACAATGCACTGAGCTCCGGACTCCTTGAAAGCCTTAACTCCATTCTGGACATTCTCAATTGTAGGGTTCGCCTTTATGTCCGAATAAAGCGTATACGGTATCGATGCACTATCAAGGACATCAGTAACCTTCTTTGTCACACCGAACTTCACGAGATCGGGATCAGAGCACACGAAAGCCTTCGCAAAGCCTCTTGCCTTGATCTCATTAGCGATTTCCTTTATAGCTCCGCTTCCATGATAGGAAGTCTCATTGAGCATTATTCTGTTTGCCATGATTTCCTCCAGATAATAGTAAGGATAATAGGAAATCCAGAAGAAGTGAACAGTAGCAATCGGAGATGATCAGTCCGGTGTGGAAAAGAATCGCGGCCTGAGCTTTCCTGCAGAGGCCGCAATTCCAGTTAAGAGATTATGGAGCGGATCATTCCTTTTCAGGGAAGACAACCGGATCAAATGGATAGATCGGGCGTGCAAGACGTTTGTACTCAAGATCCTCAACCATCAGATATGTAGCGCCTTTGGACAATGCCATGAATGCAGCTTTCGCATACGGCCGGAGCTGGGCGAACAGATATCCTTGCTTGAGTATGATTATGTCATAATCCTCCATACGCACATTTGCCCTGACAAAATGATTGTATGTTATCAGTGATGTAGGAATGCCTGACAGCATCAGATCGATATTCTCTGATAGTTCAAGAGTGACACAGTATCCTGTCGCGACGTCCAGACAGTTCAGATACCCAAGCAGCTCTCCATGGGACTTTATCCTACCCTTAATTTTCACAGCCTTGGACATCTCATCCCTATCGGTACCGACAGAAAGCTCAACATAATCACCATCATTGAGCTTATAGCATGTTTCAAATGCTACAGGGTCGAGAATAGGTGTGATAAGTACTTTCTTTCCTTTCAGATCAGAGGCCAGAATACTGCGCAGCATCTCCGTTCCATGTCCCATAGCTCCGCCTGTCGTATTATCACCGGCATCGGATATGAAGACAGGTCTGACATCCTTGTCCACTGCCTGCTTTATTACCTCATCAGGCTTCAGCACCGGCACTTCGAATGAAAAGTCCCTGACATGGGCAAAGACCTTTTTCCATAGGTCATTGCATGCTTTTCTCGCAAATGCGGAATACTTCTGCCGTGAAGGTACGACAACAACAGACATATGGGAATTAGGACTATCGCCCCATGGCTCACCCATGAAGATGCTTGCGCTCATTATCTCATCCATTGCCTCATACTCATTCACGATCTGCATCAGATCCTTCAGAGGATATGTGGATGTCAGCCCCTTCTCACCTGATACGATTGCAGGGATGATGCTGATGCATGGAGTCACATTCTCCCCCTCTCTTGCAAGCTCCACCACATCCTTCACGATTTCCAGCTCAGCTTCAGGCTGATCGATATGCGGTATTGTATGATACCCTCTGATGATATTCGCATATTCAGCGATACTTGGGTCATTGTTCGCATGTGCATCAAGGACAATTCCGACAGGGATATCAAATCCAAGGACATGGCGGATGGCTTTAAGAAGATGCAGATCTCCCGATCCGATTCCCTCAACCTCCATTGAGCCATGAAGGTGCAGGAATACCCCATCAACATCCCTGTTCTTCTCAAGGATATCTATTATCCGGTTCTCGAAGAACAGGAAATCAGCTTTCCTGAGGCGTCCTGCGGGAAGAGCTGATGCCATTATGGTAGGAACAATCTCAATTCCCTCAGACCTCAGATAATCACCGACATTGATATAATCAAGCACCTGATTTCCTTCTACATAAGTGAACTGATCTGCCGTCACAAGATCATAATTGAATGTATCACATTCCAGATAAAACAGACCAACTGCTATTTTCATTTTGCAACCTCCTGCTTTTTAGGCTTCCTGAACTTGAATCTTGTTTTGTTCGAATAGACATCCATGCAGACTGCAAGAAGCAGAATAAGTCCCTTTACAAACATCTGCAGATACGAGGAGACATTCATCAAAGACATGACATTATCAATACATGAAAGAATAAGAACACCAACAACAACGCCGGAAATCTTTCCGACACCTCCAGCCATGCTTGTTCCACCGATACAGGCGGCAGCAACAGCATCGAGTTCCAGCTGGTTGCCGGTAGTGGCCGTTGATCCACCCAGACGGGCTGTGATGACGACACCTGCAACTCCATATACAAGTCCCATGAAGAGGTATGACTGGAACACGCGCTTCTTTATGCTGATACCGGAAACAGCAGCAGCCTCTGGATTGCCACCTATGATATAAATCTGACGGCCAAGCACTGTTTTATTCGCAATCACGCTGGTGATCAGCACCATGACAGCAGCGAAGAAAACACACATCGGGATTCCATAGTATCCGGTGAAGACCCAGATCAGGGCCAAAGCCAGGATGACAATCAGAAGACACCTTGTTATCAGGCGCTTCTTACCGCCATACCAGAGTTCCATCTTCCTGTAGTCGAGGATGGAATAGATTATGGCTACAGCTGCTGCTCCGATAAGGATGATAGCACTCTGCATAGGTGAGAGATAACCCTCGCTGAGCCATGCGAACTCCGATGGAATCGGTCCGATTGTCGCAGCATCAGTCCAGGTATACCCAAGCCCTTTGAACATAAGCTGGGAAGCAAGAGTACCGATGAAAGCCGGTATTCCTATATATCCGACGAAAAAGCCATTCAGACATCCTAGAATAAGGCCAAAGACAATCGCAAGGCCGATAGACATCCACATATTCAGGCCATATGTCACAACAAGCTGCGAGACAAAGACACTTACAAAATAGACAGCTGCACCTCCGCTGAGATCGAAATTCCTCTCAATAAGCAAGAGCATCAATCCGCAGGAGACAATCATCAGAACAGAGCCCTGCTTCATCAGCAAAGTCAGATTCCTCATCGATGCGAATACATTGTTGGTCATTGCATTGAACACGATAACCATTGCGACCAGAGCGACAATTACCGCAACTGTCTTCCATATCTTCTTCAGCTGAGTGCTGTCTGCTGTTAACCCTCTCATTTTTCTCCTCCAACTGTTGCCAACCAGAGGACACGCTCTTTATCCAGATCCGGAGTATTCTCAAGAATGGATACTAGTTTCCCCTGCCTGATTACCATGATGCGATCTGCGATTCCCATTACCTCTGCGATATCAGAGGAAATGAAAAGTATAGCGATACCTTCAGATGCCAGCTTGTCCAGAATTGAATAGATCTGGCTTTTTGCCTCAACATCGATTCCTTGTGTCGCTTCATCCAGAATGAAAATCTTCTTATGGGTGGTTATCAATCTGGAAAGAATAACCTTCTGCTGATTACCTCCGCTGAGAGTATTCACAAGAACATCCATATTGTTCGCTTTCACTGAAAGCTCTTTCATACGCTCTGCGGAATTCTTTCTTTCCTCGAAGCTTTTTATGAATCCGAACCTGGAAAAACGGGACATCGAGGATGCAGAGATATTAGTGGAAATCGTCTGTATTCCGATAACGCCCTCACGCTTCCTATCCTCAGGAAGAAGAGCTATGCCGTTATCGAGTGAGGATGCGGAATTCCTGTTTACTATTTCCTTTCCTTCTATACTGCAGCTATATTCGACATTGCCCTCCCAGGATCCTGTCAGACCTTGTACCATCTCTGTACGTCCTGATCCGACAAGCCCATATACTGCAAGGATCTCCCCTGCTTTGAGATCAAAAGAGACATCATCAACTATCTTCTGCTCTGGATTTTTCTTGCTGTATACCGAGATATTCCTGACGGACATCAGAACATTCCCCGGCTTATGGGTCTTTGCAGGATAGTAATCATCAATATCCTTTCCGACCATAAGAGAAACGATGCGATGATCATCCATATTGCCCGCATCATCCGTTTCTATGATGCAGCCATCGCGCATGACAGTTATCTTATCAGAAAGAGCCGCCACCTCTTCCAGACGATGGGAAATATAGATCACAGCTATCCCGTTGTCCCTCATTTCACGTACTTTTCTGAAAAGAAGCTCGCTTTCATCATTTGAAAGAGTAGCTGTAGGCTCGTCCAGGATAATAGCCTTCACATTATTGTGCATTGCCCTGGCGATCACTATAAGCTGCTTCTGGGCAATTCCAATATCCTTCACACGTGTTTTCGGACTGACATTCAGACCAAAATCATCAATTATCCTCTGTGATTCCGATAAAAGCCTGAAATCATCGATAAATCCATTTCTGATCGGTTGCTTTGCTATGAAAAGATTATCAGCAACACTCATATCGTTGACCATGTTCAGATCCTGGGGAACCATAGCAATTCCCTTTGCCTCGGCATCTAGAACATTCTTGAATTCACATCGTTCACCTTCGAGGAAGAACTCACCTTCATAATCCCCATATGGATAAAAGCCCGACAGCATCTTGATCAGAGTAGACTTTCCTGCACCATTGCCGCCGACTATTGCATGCACAGTTCCCCTATCAATTGATAAAGACGCATTATCAACAGCAAGGACTCCAGGGAATCTTTTAGTCAATCCTTCCATTCTAATGACAGAATCTGCCATTGCCATAACCTCCTTGCAAAAGACCGCCGCAAGCATCAAAGCGGCGGTCCCTGCCATTCACAATCGAATATACGCAATCGTGTCTATCAGCCGAAAATATCTTCTTCTGTCGCCCATCCTTTCGGCATAATCTCATCAAACCACTGGCGGAGGTTATCCTTTGTGACAGGAATAACATCTACAAGCAGAACAGGAACATCTATTCCTCCGATATTCTGGATTTCGTCAGGAACGATCTCCTCTCCCTGGGCAAGCTTCACTGCCTGCTCTATCATTCTCTGATCACCGGAAACGATATCCGTCCAGATACTCATGTTCATGACACCTTCATTGATAAGCTTCGCGGCGGACACCTCAACATCCATTCCGCAGAGGAAGGACTTGCCATCAAGCTTTGCAGCTCTGAGAGCCGGAACAATTCCCATGGCAACGGAGTCTGCTGAGCAGACGAATGCCTGGATATCATCATGATTTGCGCTCAAAGCATTCTCAACTGTCTTGAGAGCCTTGTCAGGAGACCATGCTTCATGGAACTGGTCCGCAACGATATTCACTTCAGGATGCTCTGCTGCGACCTGCATATATCCCTGGCTGATTCTCTGAGCAACAGCGCTGCCCGGATCACCTTTGACGAGAACCACATTACCGCCTTCAGGACCCATATAGTCAATGGCAGCCTCGAGCTGGAGGCGTCCGACCTTCACGTTATCCCTATCAACATTCAGATCAACATATGCCCCTTCAACTGTATTATCGAATGTGATAACAGGAATTCCCTGGTTCCTGACATTGTTAACAAGGTTAACCATGTTTCCTGAAACAACATTCAGAATAAGAACATCTATTCCCTGAGAGATGAGATTCTCCACCTGATTTGCCTGCTTTGTCGCATTGTAATCGGCATACTGGAAAATGATCTCAGCTCCAAGTTCCTTTGCTTTCTCCTCCATGATCGCCTGATCAAACTTAAAGCGATACTGAGCCTGGGATGCAAGGGAAACTCCAATAAGGATCTTTCCATCATCAGCGGTCTCGGCTGCGCCTGTTGCGAAAAGCCCAGACACCGTCATACAAACAATCAAAGCAAAAATAACGAATTTCCTCATTCCGATTGTCCTCCTCTTTTTTATTTTGTGAAAATCTTTCCAAGATTGAGCATGAATGGGAAATAAACCCCAGTGATATTGCAAAGCGGCAGCACGCTCTCATCGAATGAGATCCCAACCAGCTCTCTGAGTTTCTGCTGTCTTCTTATTATCCTTGAGTAGACATCAGGATATTCTCTCTTCAGGCTGTCACGGAGCTCTTTTCCTGCGATTATGATCGTATCCTCGCAGATAGCGCTCATGACAGGCGCAGAATCCGATCCGATCATGTCGCTCTGAAGATAAGTACCAGATTCAAGTATCACATCAGAACCTGGGAAGAACGGTGAATTGACCCATTCGTCTGTCCCGATATTATGGCCAGGATTAAGAGTGACATGGAATTTCTCATCTCCGAGAATGCTCATTGCCTTTTCATAGACCTCTCCGGCAAAGGCGCCTTCCTTAACAGATTCAAGCCAGGTTGCGACTGCTGACCAGTAAGGTTTATAGAAATCCTCAAGATGAGGCCTCAGCTCATCGGAATATGATGCCTCATCATATGCAGCCACTCCATTTCTGGAGCATAAGCTGCCACGTATGCCATAACATACTCCGATGACCTCTCCGACATTCAGCTTCCTGTCATTTGAGCTCCTCAGGCCGATTGCCACATGCTCCGGTCCGAAATTCGCCAATCCGAACATACACTGAGGAGTAAAGTCAAAAGCTCCATTCCTTACAGCCTCAGATTCACCGAGTCCCTCCCTCAGGCCTTTGAGAATATTCAAAAGGACGCGGGAGCATTTGACGGCATTGTATTCAGCCCATGCTATCTCCTTGGCAGTCCTGAGCTTCAGCCTGATTCCCCCGAATCCTGTAAGCCACTCTGTCACATTCTTCATCGAATCGCTTCCGAGCAGCGAAGAAATGGTATCGACGATATAAGCAGGGATATCATATGTGTGCTCTGGGTCATCAAAATATTCCCCATAGAAGTACTTATACCCTATCAGTCCGACCTTCATTCCGGACCTGAGGCCAGCATCTTCCATAACAGATATAAGGCTGCAGCTTTTATTGCGGGGCTGTCCCTGAAGGCTGAAATTCTGATACAGGAGCCGATTGATTCTGTATGGAATCTGGAAGCTATATCCCCAGCCCTCATTTCCGACAATGATTGTCCGTCCTCCATCTTTACCGACGATGAGAAGAGCTTCCTCGAAACGGCAATCATAACTTGAGAAATACTCAATATTGGCAAAGTGCTCCCTGTCGCCATAGATGATGGCAGCATCAAGATTCTCTTCGTTGATTTTCCTTACAAGCAAATCCAGTCTCTGCTCATAATCCTGAGCTCCGAACTCTATTCTTTCTGCTTTTGTTTCCTCGAAGAAGAATGCGTCTGAGTTAGAAATCCTGACTTCCATAAATCCTCTCTTTTTAATTTTACATATGAAAACAATGAAGGTATCAACCTACATTATTTCCTGTTAATTTAAGTCTAGATTTGCTGTCTAAGTATTGTCAACAAAATATTACAAATTAATATATTTCTATATATTTTTATAAGATATAAATAATTATATTTAATAATATCCCGTATACACAGCCTTTGTTTTCATATAGAAAATAAATAAAGCCCCAAAAGGGGTTGACTAACAGAAAAAATTAAAAAATCATAAGCTCAATACGCAACAGATATGAATAGATGCAGCAAAGTTTTGACACAGGAGATATCTACAATACTGGATCTGATCAGGCATTCCCCTGATATATCCAGAATAAATATCAGCAGACAGCTTGGTATAAGCCCCGCAAGCACAACCAGGATCATATCGAAACTGATACAGAACAATCTTGTCGTTGAGGCGGATGAGATCACTGCAGAAAATGCAGGCCGCAGAGCAACCAAGCTTATCGTAAACAACGATGTGATGAATTTCGCTGGAATAGAGATATCTGATATCTATATTGCTGTGAGCATCATCGATTTCGGCGGCAATCTTCTCTACACAGCCAGGATTGATTCATCACCCGGTGAATCCCTGAAAGGAAGACTGACAGCTGCAGAGAACCTGCTTTCCAGGACTCATTACCGATTCCAGGCCCTGGGAATAAGCTGCATCGGCACAATCGATCCGGAGAGGAAGATAATCGATTATTGCGATATTCTCGGCTGGGAGAAAGTCGAAGCTGGAAGAATAGCAGAGAAAATCTTCAATGTTCCGATCTATATAGACAATGATGTGAAATGCGATCTTCTGGGGGAGTATTTCGCACTGAAAGGAGAAAACTACAATTTCATAAGCCTCCTCAGCTTCGCCAGAGGCGTTGCCAGTGCGACAATGGAATACAACTGCATACAGAGAGGGTTCATGAATGTATCCGGAGAGATCGGGCATACGATAATAGAATATTCCGATGGCAGGATGTGCTCATGCGGAATGCGAGGCTGTGCGTCAACAGTACTGGCAGAGGACAATATCATACGGGAAGCACAGAAAACAGCCCCTGATATCACCTCTCTTAGAGATATCTGGACTGCATTCTCAAATGAATGCATGTGGGCAGTCCGCCTCCTGGACAGAACCAGCAACTATATTGCCGCCCTTGCCAGGAATATCATCTGCATGCAGAATCCCCAATGCATAATACTCCGAGGATCTTTATTCGATGAGATGCCGGGGCTATACGATATGGTTCTGGAGAAATACAAGTTCTTTGCATATTATCCGCTGAAGAAATTCGAGAATTTCAAGCTGGGAAGACTCGGTGCGGAATCGTCCAGCTTCGGCGCTGCGATAATGGCGATAAATGAATACTGCAAAGCAAATCAGCTCATCCATAGCTGATTCCGGAGCCCTTGCAGAAAAGCATCAGACAAAGACTAAATGATCCGCCACAGCTGCGGCGGATCGGAGAAAATGACTTTCACAGAATCACTGAGGCATCTCAAGAGGCTCAGAGACTGGCTTTGTCTTATTGATATACTTATCGTTGTAATCCTTGTATATCTTCATGAATACTCCGGAAAGAGCAAGAAGAGCTATACAGTTAGGAATGCACCAGAAGCCTGATACAATATCAACGATAGTCCAGATGAACTGCGGAGTATGTCCGAGTGCAAGGAATCCAGGAACGAGCCAGAGAAGCCTTATGAAAAGCTTGAATCCCTTTGAATTCTTTCCTTTCGGGAAGATATAGAAGAATGCGGACTCATAGTTTATCTCCCATCCTACCATCGTAGAGAAAGCGAAGAGAGCAAGAGGGATTGTGACCATGATGCCACCGAAGCCCTTGTATACTGTTGAGAATGCTGCAATTGTCAGGGACTCTGCCTGGAGACCAGACTGATAGATCTCAGGGCCAGCAACGAGGATCGAAAGCGATGTCAGAGAGCAGACAACGATCGTATCCACAAATACCTCAAAGCATCCATAGAGACCTTCCTTGAAAGGATGATCGGTGATAGCTGTTGCATGTGTAATCGGCGATGAACCGCATCCTGCCTCATTTGAGAATGTTCCTCTGGCAGCACCCTGTCTGAGAGCAAGCATCATAGTAGAGCCTGCAAGGCCGCCGACTGCCGGCATCGGTGCGAATGCATACTTGAATATGCTTGAAATTGCCCATGGGATGTTCTGGAAATTGAATATGATTACTCCAAGAGCTCCGACTGCATAGATAAGACACATCGTAGGAGTGATCTTCTCACAGAAGCTTCCGACTGATTTGACACCGCCGATAAGAACAGCACCGCAGATGACTGCAGCTGCTACAGTGACAACCCATGTTGGGATTCCGAATGTCGTATGTATTGCAGTGGACATTGTATAAGGCTGTGCGAATGCCGCAGTTCCAAGACCTCCGAGGATGATTGTGATGGAGAAGATGATCGCAAGAGGCTTCCACTGCTTTCCCATACCACGCTCAATGTAGTACATAGGACCGCCATAGTAGACTCCGTCCTCACCTTTGATTCTGTAATACTGACCAAGAGTTACCTCTACGCACTTTGTAAGCATTCCAAGAAGTGCGATGACCCACATCCAGAATACAGCTCCAGGTCCGCCGATGACCATGGCTGTGGCAACACCAGCGATATTAGCTGTTCCAACACAGCCAGCAAGAGCTGACGATACAGCCTGAAGCGGTGTGAGCGTACCCTCATTTCCAGAAGATCCACCACCCTTCTTGAACATCTGTCCGGCAGTGTTCTTCATGATGTGGCCGAAATTCCTGAACTGGAAGAATCTCGTCCTGATTGCGAACATGACACCTACAGCTCCGATAAGAATCAGAACAGGGGCTCCCCACAGGAATGATGCGATTGCGCTGAGTATGCTTTCCATATTTCTCTCCCTTTTAGTAAGCTATCTCGCTCCTTACTTCGTAAGCTCTCTCAGTATACACTGGAAACCTTTGGCCGCCTTGATAAGCTGCTCTGTCTCGATGTATTCATCTCTCACATGGGCAAGCTCCTCAAGTGATGGACCGTATCCGATGCATGGAATTCCAGCCTCTCCTGCGAAATGGCTTCCATTGGTGCAGAATGAGAAGTGAGAGATCGGGGCTTCGATTCCAGCTTCCTTAAGGCCCTTAAGTGCCTTCTGTACAAAGTCGCTCTTCTCATCAGTAAGCCATGCGGGGAAATACCTCTTCGCCTTGATAGTCTCTCCTGTCCAGCATTTCTCCTCGCCCTCTGCAAGATAGCACCTTGCCTTGATATCAGGATTCTTCGCCTTTGCCCTTGCGATTGCATCATTGACCTGACCGAGAATCACAGCCTCATCCTCTCCGACGAGAGTACGTCTGTCGAATGTTGCACGGCAGAGCGATGGAACAACAGAAGCTCCGGGGTATGGGAAGCTCTTTATATCTGTAAGCTCGAGAATGCCTTTTCCTAGAATCGGATGCTCATTGGGAACGATCTTCCTGATTTCCTCAATGACCGTCATCATATGATAGACTGCATTCTTTCCCTTATCGGGATTGGATGAATGGCAGCTTACGCCCTCTGTCTCGACAACAACCTCTGCCCGTCCGCGCTGTCCGATCTTCACAGTTGTGGAAGTTGCTTCTCCTATGATGACGAAATCAGGCTTTGCAAGCTTTGAGATCGCACGCGATGAAACTCCTTCGAAGCACTCTTCGTGGACTGTGCAGGAAACGTATATATCACCGGCGAAATCACGATTGGTCTCTTCCGCATACCTTGCAGCGGCTGTGATCATCGCCGTATCGCTTCCTTTCATATCGGAAGTTCCCCTGCCGTAAATCTTCCCATCAACGATGTCCGCAGAGAACGGATCATGGCTCCACTTATCCCTGTCGATGACATCGACTGTATCAATATGGCCATCCATAAGGATACGGGGGCCTTTACGCTTGCCATGGATGCATCCAAGAACACTTCCGTACTCAACGATCTCTGCTTCATCAAAGCCGAATTCCAGCATCTTTGCCTGAAGCATCTTCGCGACCTTCTCTTCCTGGCCGGACATGCTTGGTATTCTTATGGCTTCCTGACAGAATTCAATAAGATCTGTATCTTTAATCATACAGAGAACCTCCTTGCTTTTCCAAATGGTACTACAAAAATTGAAGATTTCAATAGTTTTATAACTTGAAATATATAATTTATTAAATTTGCGCAATAATTTCTGAGTTTTAACGCATATTGCAACAGAATTATATAATAAAAGCCGAAACTCCAGCGCAATTCTGCTGCCATATGAATATCCTCATATGCATTTGTATATCAGATACAGTCTATTGAGACTGTGCTATCATCTGATCCATGAAAAATCATTCAGACCGTACAGCCTGGGATAGAAATGCATCTTTCTGGGACAATGCAATGGGAGATGATCTCAACGAATACCACAGAAGAACAGTACGGCCTGCTGTGATGGAGCTTCTGGGTAAGACAGCCGGTGAGCCAATTCTCGATGTGGCATGCGGCAATGGAGCCTTTTCCGTATTTCTGTCCAGAAAAGGAGCAGAGGTAACAGCCTTCGACTTTTCTGGGAAAATGATATCGGCTGCCAGAGAAAGATGGAAAGACAGCAACGTTCGTTTCATCACATGCGATGCAACCAATGAATACGAGATGACAGCTTTAGGAGAAAACAAGTTCACCAAGGCGGTATCCACAATGGCACTTATGGATATAGAGAATCTCTCCCCGCTTGCAAAAGCGCTCAGCAGGATGCTTACACCAGGCGGGATATTCGTCTTTGCAACCCAGCATCCTTGTTTTATGACGCTCACAGACAGGTATATGACCAGTCATAGCTACAAAGGAAAAGCCCTGGAAGACCAGCCTGCAGAACATATGTATTACCACCGCTCACTTCAGGATCTGCTATATCCATTCTTCCAGCATGGTTTCATGGCTGATGCGTTGAGGGAGACTTGCTTCCGGGATGAAGAACATCCCGAGGTTCTGATCATACGGGCAGTGCTGAGTGGAAAGCACTATGAATTCACATCGGCAGATTCTGGCCAGGGAAATCCCTGTTCCGGAAAGACCATTTGAAGAATATATCACGCAGGTGCCTGAAATCCCCTCTTTTTATCAGAATGGGATCACTATTCTGCATGATTATACGATCAATAGCGATTGTCCGGATCGCATTGAGATTGACGATATAGCCGCGATAAGGCTGGATGAACTGCCCCGGAGAAAGCGCGGAAAGCTCTTCCTGGAGTTTTGAGAGAGATTTCCTGGTCTCCTCATAGATAGCAGAATAAGTGTGGACAACACGACGGTAGGCAACACTCTCTATGTAGAGTATGTCATCGATATCCACAATATGGGCTATTCCATTCTCAAGCTGAAGCATGACTGAACGTCTGGGATTCCCGGTGAAAGGCTTTACAGCTCTGTCCATTGCCTCTTTGAAATCATCCTCTGAAAAGGGCTTGAGAACGTAATGGACAGCATTCAGCGCAAATGCCTCAACAGCATATTCCGATGAAAAAGAGATGAATATGATTTCAGTCCGGTCATGCCGGAGCCTTATCTTGCGGGCAATATCCATTCCGCTAAGGCCTGGCATGCATACATCCAGGAGAACGATGTCCCACCCTGCCGACGTATTGAGAGCATTCATGAAGCTATCCGGTCCGTCGTAAATGGAAATTTCCGGCACTATTTCCGGAGCAGCTTCAAAATATCTTCTTACTGCTCTGTCCAGAATCCTCAGAGATTCATCCTGATCATCACATATTGCGATACGAAGCATAGTATTCCTGCCATTGGATATATTACCAGATAGAGATGCAAAGCAAAAGCTTCCATCACTCTCCCTGCGAAATATCGGTGCCGAAGAATTCCAGCGAAAGCGCTGAAAGCTTTCCGGAAGCTGAAATATCCTCCAGAATCCCATTGATCGCAGTTCTCAGCGTCTCAGTCTCACTGCCCTTTCTCATAGGTATGGCAACCTCTGTCGGATCATCGGCAAGCACAGCAATGCGGAAACCTGACTCAGGATGAGCCTTCATATAATCATAATATGTGACTTCCGCATTGAGAGTGGCATCGATTCTGCCTGATTTCAGCAGTTCGAATGTCTGATTAAGATCATCAACTCCCGTAACCTCAGCACCATACGACTCAGCAAGCTCCGCATAAGTGCTTGAGATCGTATTGGCAGTATGCATTCCCAGAAGATCCTCCATACAGGTTATCCTGTCATCATCTCCACGGACTATGACAGCTGTGCGATTATATGCATAAGGAATGGAGAAGTCATACTTCTCAGCTCTCTCTAAAGTCACATCCACACCGTTTATCATGATGTCATAGCGGCCGGCATCAATACCGGCAAGAAGGCCATCCCACTCTCCTTCAACGAAAACAGGCTCAACACCAAGGCCCTCTGCGATAAGCTTTCCAACCTCTGTATCATACCCGGTGAGAACATCATCCTCATCATGGAATGTCCATGGAGCCCATGTGCCTTCCATCGCAATCGTTATCTCACCCTTGTCCTTTATCGTATCAAGAAGATCTTTCTCCTCATCCCCTTCTCTGCTGCACGAAACAGAAAGAAAGATCAGGAGGATAACAAGAATATATCCATATGCTTTTCTCATTTACTGTCTCTCCATAAAAGTCGCAAGAAACTCCCTCGATCTCGCTTTCTCAGGCTCTGAGAAGAACTTGCCCGATGGAGCATCCTCAATGATAATACCATTCTCCATGAAAATGACCCGGTCAGATACACTTTCCGCGAATCCGAGCTCATGGGTGACAACAAGCATTGTCATTCCCTCCTCCGCAAGCTGCCTCATGACAGACAGGACCTCTCCTGTCAGTTCTGGATCGAGCGCGGATGTAGGCTCATCGAAGAATATCATCAGCGGATCAGAAGCCATGGCCCTTGCAATGGCAACCCGCTGCTGCTGTCCTCCTGAGAGCTCTGAAGGATAGCTTCTGTACTTATCCTTTAAGCCTACCTTCTCCAGAAGCTCCATTCCCCTGGCCTCAGCCTGATCCTTAGGCATCTTCCTCGCAATGATGAGGCCTTCTGTTATGTTGCCAAGCGCTGTACGGTTGGAAAACAGATTATAGTTCTGGAAAACGAACCCGGTCTTCCTGCGGAACTCAAGAATGTCCTTCCGTGAAGAACAGTCCAGCGCATATGACCTTCCATCGAATACCATCTCGCCGGCATCAGCTCTCTCGAGAAAGCTTATGCATCTGAGCATTGTCGTCTTTCCGGCACCGCTGGGGCCGAGAATAGCTATGACATCACCTTTCGCGACATCAAGATCTATTCCATCCAGTATCCTGCCGCTCCCGAATGTCTTTGATAGTCCCTTGATGGATAGAAGCTTATCTGCCATAAGAACCCAGCCTTTTCTCTCCAATGCGCTGAAGTCTGGTGAGAACGGTGCAGAAGAGAAGATAGATAAGTCCCACTTCTATATACAGAGCAAGCGGCTCATAGGTTCTTGCCACTATGCGCTGGGTTGCCATGAACATCTCCGTAACAGTTATATTGGCCGCAAGCGAAGTATCCTTCACCATTGCTATCAGAGAGTTCGAAAGAGGAGGGAATGCTATACGCAGCGCCTGAGGAAGGACTATGCGCCGTATTATCTGCAGATATGTCATCCCTACACACTCCCCTGCTTCCATCTGGCCTTTCGGAACAGCTTCAAGTGCAGCCCTTATAGTCTCAGCGGAATAGGCCCCCTCATTGATTGAGAATACGATGACAGCTGCGGGGAAAGGATCGATAAGTATTCCGATATTGGGCAATCCATAGAATACTACGAAAAGCTGGACCAGAAGCGGTGTTCCTCTGACAACCCATACATAGAACCTCGCGGCTTCCCTGAGCCCCCTGATGCCTGCAAACTGGACAAGGGCTGTCAGAACGGCTATCACCATTGCTATGGCAAATGAGATCACTGTAAGCGGAATCGTCATTGTAAGACCTGGAATCAGAATATTCCAGAATGAATCCGCAAGGATGCCAATCAGACGCTCGCTTATCATGCTCTCTCCTTCATGCTAGAGAAATATAATACCGTGATTCTGTCAAGGCAACTGTCCGGAAAGAGGAAAATCAAAGTTAGCCATGGCCTCTCCGGTCTCTGCATAGTATGGGGTAATCCTTATCGTGCTGATTTCAGGGATTATCTCTGCAGTATACCAGTATCCCATGCTTTCAAGTTCAATTACAGGAGTAACCCGTCTATGGAGCGCTGCGGCGTTGAATTCCGAGGATCCTTCTCCCAGTCTGTATGCTATATTGCCTCTATGGTGATGCCCTGTAAGCAGCAGTGAAACCCCATACTGATCCATCAGCCTGTATATTCTGTTGCGCTCTGCTATATCAGCAAGACCTGTTATGATCATCGACTGATCAGGATAGCCTCCTGTTGTATTGTTTATATGAGCAATGAATATCTTATAAGGACTGTCATCCTCTGCAAGGGCAGCCTCGAGATACTCAAGCTGGGCCTTCCCGTAAATTCTAGTGGAATCATCCAGCTTGTATATCGATAACGGACCATATTCATACCTTGCCATACGTGGTGAATATCCCTCAGGAACAAGAATACGCGAATAGTCATCCCAGAAACCGGCATCATGGATATGGCGTTCATGATTGCCGATGGTATAGATGAAATTCCCGTTTGCATGCCTTCCTGCATTGCTGATGAATTCCCAGGTCCCATCCTCAGTATAGTCCCCTGTATCGGAAAGATCCCCAAGACAGACGACGAATGGAAAATCATTTTCCTTCAGGAAACCGATGAACTCATCCTTGAACTCCGTGACACCGGAATCCTTTCTATCGGTATGGACATCAGTGACAAACGGAAACAGAAGCCGGTCCGGATCTCTTTCCGTACCATAAGGATGACCTATAAGGGCTCCATTCTGCACTCCGGTGACAAGCATACCTGGAGCTGAGAGATCTATTGCCTTGATGAATGGATTTGAAACGATTCCCTCTGTTATGGAACCGGGAACAGTGCATGAAAAAGCAAGAAGGACGGAGAAGATGATAAGAGCTTTTCTCATATATCACCTCTGTATATATATCCAAGCCGTACCCCATAGCCTGAGATCATTGCAACAGGATCCATAAGATATTCTGCCCACTTTATATATCCATCGGCAAATATAATTGATGATCCATCTATGTCCCATGATAGGCGGAGCCCGAAGACTGGCAGGGCTTTCCAGTCCCTCTCCCACTCATCCTGCATCGTGAAATAAAGCGTTATGGATGCCGGATCCATAAAGAAAGTACCGCTCAGTGCGAGAACCGGTGAGAATGACCACGTCACATCACTAGCATAAGGCGAGTATGCCATCCCTGCGGAAATCCCTGCTCCATACCTGAGGGAAAAGAAATCCCATCTGAAATGCTGGGAGAAAACATATGAGAAATCACTCCACCCTCCTTCGGGAGGAATATATGAAGTATGGGCTGAGAATATATTGGAAATCGTATTTCCCACCTTCGCATCATATGAGACGATCCCTTCAACCTGGCTTATTCCCTGACCTCTGAACAAAAATGAAAAACCGTCATATGTAATCTTGATGGACGATGATGCCGGAAACGAGAGGCTCGTGGTCTCTCTGTATCCGATCATGCCTTCTATCTCAAAACCAGCAGCACAAACAGGCAAGCATAGCATTGATGCTGCCAGTACTGCGATTATTCTCTTCCCCATTTGTGATGTACGATAGCACTTGTTCCGATAAATTGATAGGATATCATGTATGGAAAGCAATGAGATAAGGATAATCTACGGTAAGGATGCTGCGGCAATGACTACGAAGCTCATCGAGTCAATACCGCTTGAGAATATGATCGGGGACAAGGCTGCATCGATTGTGATCAAGCCGAATCTCGTTGTCCCGGCAAAGCCTGAAAGCGGTGCCACGACGCACATGGGGATAATCTCTGCGCTGATTGAGTATCTGCAGGATCATGGCTTTGGCAATATCACTGTCGCCGAGGGCTCATGGGTCGGATCGAACACAGAGGATGCCTTCAGGCTCAACGGATACTACAAGCTCCGCGACAAGTACGGGATAAAGCTCGTGGATACCAAGAAGGACAGATTCAGGAAGCTATCATACGACGGCCTCTCGATGGATGTATCGGAGACGATGCTCTCTGCAGACTTCCTGATAAATCTTCCAGTGCTCAAGGGCCACTGCCAGACGCTTATGACATGCTGTCTGAAGAATATGAAGGGCTGTCTTTCCGACAGATCGAAGAGGGACTTCCACAGATGGGGACTCATGCAGCCGATCGCAGCGCTGAATATGCTTGTCAAGCCATCTCTTCATATCATTGACAGCATCTCGGGAGATCTGGACTTCGAAGAAGGCGGGAACCCTGTAGAGACTGACAGGATGATGATCGGAACCGATCCTGTTCTCCTGGATGCTTATGGCGCATCGCTTATGGGCTTCTCTCCTGAAGAGATTGAGTACATACCGATTGCAGAAAGCTATGGCCGCGGTTCGATGGATATAGGAAAAGCGAAGATAACAGAGCTGAACAAACCGGAAGCCGGAAGCATAAGGCCTACCGGAGCTGTATCCCGCCTGGCATCCCACACCGCCCCTGATATGGCATGCTCTGCCTGCTATGCATCGCTGATACATGCTCTCAAACGGCTGGAAGAGAATGGAGGAATGAGGAAACTCGGGAACAGGAAAGTCGCATGCGGACAGGGCTGGAAAGGCAAGACAATGGAGATAGGATCCGGAATCTGCTGTTCCGGTGCTGAGCACTCAGTCAAAGGATGCCCTCCTTCAGCAAGCGACATTCTTGAAATGCTGGAGCGGCTCTGATGACAATCAGGAATGCTGTTGAAAAGGACGCTGAGAGTATTGCGGAAATATACTCATATTACGTCCTGAATACAGCGATATCATTCGAGATCATACCGCCTGATGCAGATGAGATCAGGCGGCGTATGATATCATTCAGGCCCAATCCATATATCGTTGCTGAAAGCGATGGCCGGATCATCGGCTATGCATACGCCCACCCTCTTTCAGAAAGACCTGCATACTACCGCAGCAGGGAAGTCACAATATATCTGGACAGGAAAGAGACAAGGCAGGGAACCGGAAGAGCCCTGTACAATGAGCTTGAAAGACAGCTCAGAGCCCTCGGAATCCATAATCTCTATGCCCTAGTGACATATCCAGGGGAAGGCAGCATGGAGTTCCATCAGAAGATGGGATACAGGATATGCGGCAAGCTTACTGACTGCGGAGAGAAATTCAGCAAGCTGCAGACAGTTGTCTACATGGAGAAGATGATATGATCATCGATAGCCATTTCCACCCGCTGGCAATGGCCAGAAGAGGTATTGCGGATATTCCCGTGGAAATTACAGGCATTGCAGTAGCAACAGAGTCCGGGGATGCTGAGAAGATGACAGCAATGCTTCCTCCGGACAGGAATATCTTCATATCCGCAGGATCTGGTCCCTGGGTCCTGGATGAAGAATCATTCATTTCAGTGGATGATGAAATCAGCAGGATCAGGAGGGAAATCCTGGAGTATCCTGTAGATGCAATCGGCGAATGCGGAATAGACAACCACTGGAAATACGGTACGCCGGAGCTTCAGATGGAGCTATTCATGGCAGAAGCGGAGCTGGCGTCAGAGCTGAAGAAACCACTGATCATACACTCCAGGGATGCTGACAGAGAAATATCCGAAGCGCTTTCTTCAGCGGATTTCAGAGCAGAAGCTGTCATGCACTGCTTTTCCTCCGATGCATCCATGGCCCGGTCTGCTCTTGATAAGGGATTATACATATCATTCTCTGGGAATCTGACATACAAAGGAAATGATGGTATACGGCAGGCGGCAATGATTGTGCCTGATGACAGGATACTTATCGAGACAGATGCACCATATCTTGCCCCTATTCCATACAGGGGAAGACCTAACAGACCGGAATACACAGAGATAACCCTGGATTTCCTCGCATCATTGCGCCATCAGGATAAAGAGGAGCTGAAAGCTGCGGTACTCAGGAATCTTCACTCATTCCTAAAGCGTGATGAGAGCATAAGAAAGCTCAGGGTGTCCTGACAGAACAGACTCGATGGTACTGGTCCAGTCTATAGCAACAGCCTCATCGACGTCCGGCATCTCAATCGCTGCCGCATCCCTGTAATCCATGACAACATCAGCATCGATACTTCCATTGCGGATAAGCCTTATAGATGATGAAGGAGTAAGCATCAGAAGCTTATCGCAGCCTGAGACCGACTCGAGAATCTTCTCAATATTCTCTACGGATATCCGGCCATCATATACCACCTTATAGGCATTATCATCCGATGCGATAATCCCATCGGCTATTTCCGCTGCGACCATATCCGAGGATTCATAGAGAATGCATTCGACGCCATCCGACAATGCCGCCTGCCACATCCGGGTCTCATCGATAGGAAGATCCGATCCCGGACCACCGATCACAGTTCCATCCAATCCCGCAGGAAGCTCAGCGCCGGGGAGGACTATGATGGCAGATGCAGATAACGGATTACTGACTCTTCTATAGCCAAAGGAAAGATATGCAGGAGAATTGATCTCATAGCCCTGAGGATATATCGGCTCTATTATGGCTACACCAGGCCTGGTAAAGAAGAATGCAACGGCTATACCAAGTATAACCATGATAATCAGAGAAATTGCCAGAACCCGCTTCTTCACAGCCTGATAATACCCTATCGCGATGATGTTGTGAACAGCATCAGATTATTCATGGATAATTCCGGTAATGTGTCAAATAAACAGTAAAAACATATCGATTGACAATGACATAACCCATCCATTCTGATAATATTGAATCAAAGATTGTAGAAGGAGGCGGATCAGAATGGTCAGCTATAAAGATCTAGGCCTGGTGAACACCAGGGATATGTTCAAGAAGGCAATGGCAGGTCACTATGCTATTCCTGCTTATAATTTCAATAACATGGAGCAGCTCCAGGCTATTATCATGGCTTGTGTTGAGACAAAGAGCCCTGTTATTCTCCAGGTTTCCAAAGGTGCAAGAGATTATGCCAACATCAACCTGCTCCGCAACATGGCACGTGGTGCTACAGAGTATGCGGCAGAGCTTGGCTGCGCAATTCCTATCACACTCCATCTTGATCACGGCGATTCATTCGAAACAGCTAAGGCCTGCATCGACAATGGATTCTCTTCTGTGATGATTGATGGATCGCACTTCCCATATGAAGAGAATATCGCTCTTACAAAGAAGGTCGTCGAATATGCTCATCAGTATGATGTTACTGTTGAAGGAGAGCTTGGTGTTCTCGCAGGAATCGAGGATGAGGTCTCTTCAGCTGTGACACACTATACAAAGCCAGAGGAAGTCGAGGATTTTGCAAAGCGCACAGGCGTTGACTCTCTTGCCATCTCAATCGGAACAAGCCACGGTGCATACAAGTTCACGGCAGCACAGTGCACAAGGAATGCAGAGGGCATTCTTGTTCCGCCACCGCTCCGCTTCGACATTCTCGAGGAGATTGAGAAGAGAATCCCAGGATTCCCTATCGTTCTCCATGGATCATCATCAGTGCCTCAGGAATATGTGAAGATGATCAACCAGTATGGCGGAAAGCTTGCTGACAGCGTAGGAATCCCAGAGGAGCAGCTCAGAAAGGCTGCAGCATCAGCAGTCTGCAAGATCAATGTTGACTCCGATGGCCGTCTGGCAATGACAGCAATGATCAGGAAGGTCCTGGCAGAGAAGCCTGCTGAATTCGATCCGAGAAAGTATCTTGGACCAGCAAGGGAAGAGCTCAAGAAGATGTATATGCACAAGAATATCGATGTTCTTGGTTCTGCAGGACATGCTCTTGACTGAAAGACAGTCTGACTGGATTATGGGCCTCGCTGTGAGGCCCGTTTCTTTTACCTTGAATGCCTTGTCTTGAGAACCTCAGCCACATCTGACAGAGAACAGCCCTTCTCCACCAGCAATACAAGATAGTGGTACATGAGATCCGCAGATTCCTCCAGAAAGAGATCCCGGTCATTGTCTTTTGACTCAATGATGAGCTCAACAGCTTCTTCTCCGACTTTCTGCGCAATCTTGTTGATTCCCTTGGAAAAGAGCCTGTTTGTATATGATCCCTCCTGAGGATGGTCCTTTCTGTCCCGTATTACGTTCTCCAGATATGGAAGGAAATCCACAGAGGAGACTTCAAGAGGATTATTGATCTCCCCAAAGCATGTATCGCTTCCCGTGTGGCATACAGGACCTGAAGGGATTGCTTTGACAAGAAGCGTATCTCCATCGCAATCTGCTGAAATGCTCCTCAGATTCAGATGATTCCCGCTCGTCTCCCCCTTTGTCCACAGCTTATTCCTGGAGCGTGAGAAGAATGTCACGAGTCCTGTCTTCTCCGTCAGCTCGTAAGCCTCCCTGTTCATGTATCCGAGCATCAGTACCTTGCCGGTGACTGCATCCTGGACTATGGCAGGAACAAGCCCGCCGCCCTTATCGAAATCAATAACCATATTTACCTCCTTTCACCGTATAGCGATTTTCTGTCCTCTGAGGTATTCCTTGAGACCTGGAATGGGTATTTCCTGAAAATGGAACACAGAGGCAGCAAGTGCCGCATCCGCCATCCCTTCCTCGAATACATCCCTGAAGTCCTCCATTCTCCCTGCGCCTCCTGATGCTATCACAGGGATGCCGAGAGAGGTGCTCAGGAGCCTTGTCAGCGGAATATCGAAGCCATCCTTGGTTCCATCTTTGTCCATTGATGTAAGAAGGACCTCACCAGCTCCCCTGTCCTCAGCCTCCCTGCTCCAGGAAAGCGCATCGAGCCCTGTGGGAGTACGGCCGCCATCGATCACTGCCTCGAAGCCTGAAGGCATCGCGCTGTTTGCCCTTGCATCGAGAGCAAGAACTACGCACTGGCTTCCAAAAAGACCGGAGAGTGTATCTATGACCCCTGGGTTCCTTATTGCAGCGGAATTGACGGAGATCTTATCCGCACCGGCGCCGAGTATCGCATCGACATCCTCTACAGAGCGTATGCCTCCGCCCACGGTGAACGGGATGGATATCGTCCTGGATACGTCGCGCACCAGCGAAATCAGCGTACCCCTTCCTTCAACCGTCGCGGTTATATCGAGGAACACAAGCTCATCTGCCCCGTTATCAGAATAGAGGGCGGCAAGCTCCAATGCGGATCCCGCGTCCCTGAGGGAAACAAAATTGACACCTTTCACAGTCCTTCCGTCCTTGACATCAAGGCATGGTATTATCCTCTTTGCAAGCATTCTGCCTCCCTCATCTCCCCGATCGTGATCCTTCCCTCATAGTAAGCCTTCCCTACAATCGCACCATAAAGGCCATCTGCAGCAAGTCCTTTAAGATCCGAAGCTCCAGCTATGCCGCCCGAAGCTATCAGCGACAGTCCCGGCAAGGCCTTCAGGATTGTTCTGTAAAGCTCATATGAAGGCCCGGACAGCATCCCATCCCTCGATATATCAGTGACAGTGGCTATCGTTATGCCGCCTTCGAGGAAGCTCTGTATGAATGGGATTATCTTTCTGTCCGTATCCTCCATCCATCCTGATACAGCAACCATCCCGTTCCTAACATCGGCAGAGAGTATGATCCTTCCTGGATAGAGGCTGTTCCACCTCAGGACCTCATCTGGATCCTTTGCTGCTGCAGAGCCAGCATTCACATATTCAGCACCGGCATCGAAAGCCCGTCTGAGATCATCGTAGGAACGCACACCGCCACCGAAATCAATCGACAGGGATGTAGCTGAGGCAATGCGCCTGAGCGTATCGATATTGCTTCCCCTGCCTCTGGCCGCATCGAGATCCACAACATGGAGGCGCGAAAGCCCTCCATCCTCGAAAGCCTTCGCAGCCGATACAGGATCGGAGCTATAGCTCCTGCGTGTTGAGAAATCCCCCTCGGAGAGCCTGACAACGCATCCATCCATTAAATCTATAGCTGGTATGATCCTCATACTGCCTCCAGAAAGCTTCTAAGTATCCTCTCACCTGTCTTGCCGCTTTTCTCAGGATGGAACTGTACGCCATGGAAATTATCCTTTGAGAGAGCCGACGAGAAGGAAATGCCATCATACTCCGTCACAGCCGATGCATACTCTGACAGGGGCACATAGTATGAGTGAACGAAATAGACATACTCATCAGATTGGACATTTCTGAAAAGCGGCCCGGAAAGATTATCTATCGTATTCCACCCCATATGAGGGATCTTGAAGCCCCTTCCTGGCGGGAAAAGCGAGACATGCTCAGGGAATATGCCAAGGCACTCCGCACTCCCCTCATCGGAAGAAGAACACATGAGCTGCATTCCCAGGCAGATGCCAAGGAACGGCTGTTCAAGATTCCTGATGACATCATCAAGCCCGTGATCTCTAAGATACTTCATTGCGCTTGATGCCTCCCCGACACCTGGGAAGATCACATGGTCCGCCCGGGAGATGACCCCTGGATCATCCGTAAGGACCGTATCCTTTCCGATCCTGGCCAATGCATTCATCACAGAGAGAACATTTCCAGCGCTATAGCGTATGACAGCGATCATAGCACCCCCTTTGTGCTCTGCACCCGCATCTCTCCAGGAATACGCTTCACAGCTTTCCTCATTGCTCTGGCAAAAGCTTTGAAGAGTGCCTCCGCAGTATGGTGGCTATCTCCCCCCTTTCTTGCGGAGAGATAGAGATTGCACTTTGCCTCCGCCGCGAAAGACCGGAAGAAATGCCTGACAAGCTCTGAAGGGAAATCCCCGATCATCGGAAGGGAGAAATCCACATCGAAGATGAACTCTGGCCGCCCGGAGAAATCGATGGCAGCAGTTGCTACGGTATCATCCATCATCACGATCTCGCTTCCATAGCGCTCAATGCCCCTCTTATCGCCAAGAGCTCTCAGCACCCCGCAGCCCATGGCAAGAGCTGTATCCTCAACTGTATGATGATAATCCACCTCAAGATCGCCTTTCACTCTTCCTGAGACATCGAAGCGCGCATGTCTTACAACCTGATCCAGCATATGATCAAAAAAACCAATACCAGAGATAATCTTTCCGATTCCGGTACCATCAACATCAATTGATATATCAATACTTGTCTCAAGAGTCTTTCTGGATATCTCTGCTTTTCTATGTGCAAGGCTTTTATCATCAAGAAGATAGGCCGCTATATCCAGCCAGCTGGAGGTATGCATTACAACAGTTGATGCAAGATCCTCAGGAACCTCCACACCTGGATCATTGAGGAGAAAGCCACGGCATCCCATATTCCTCGCAAGCATCATATCAGTGATTCTGTCTCCGATGACAAAGGACTTTGACATATCGTATTCATCGGATCTGTAGCTATCGATCATACCTGTCCCGGGCTTACGCATCGGCGAGTTCTCCTCAGGAAGCGAGAAATCTATGTGTATATCATCAAATACAATCCCCTCTCCCCGAAGCGTATCGAAGATCCTCTCCGCCGGCCCTATATAATCCTCATAAGGAAACAGCGGAGTACCAACCCCATCCTGGTTCGATACCATCACCAATAAGTAATCGCCTCTTTCTGATATCCTTCTCATTGCCTCGAATACATGGGGAATATATTCAATCTTCTCAAATGAATCGACCTGTGTTTCCTTCACGATAACACCATCGCGATCTATGAAAAGCACCTTCTTTCTTTCAGCAGCTCCATTCACAGAGGGCCTCCTTGAGCTTAGTCATCTCATCCTCGGAACCTATGGTAATGCGGATTGTATTCTCCAGCATCGGCTCGGACGATCTATTGCGCACCACTATCCCCTTTCCAAGAAGATAACCATAAAGCGCTTCAGCATCCGGGACACGGAAAAGAACGAAATTCGCCTCAGACGGGAAGACTTCGATAGTATATGGAAGAGAAGAAAGGAATGATGAAAGATCCTTCCGTCTCTTTCTGGTTTCAGCAACTCTCCGTCTCACATGCTCTATGTTCCTCACAGCATTCAATCCAGCCTGCTGGGAAGGAAGCGGGACATTGTAAGGCGGCTTTGCCTTCATGAAAACCTTCTGGATCTCTGGGCATGAGATGAGGATTCCAAGCCTGGCACCTGCTGCTCCAAAGGCCTTTGACAGAGTCCTGAGAACAACAAGACGCGGGTTATCCTCTATAGCAGATACAGCGGACTGAAATCCATCCGCGAAATCTGCATACGCTTCATCCACAACAGTGATTCCAGGATTCGCGTCAGCGATCTTCCGGATCGATGAAAGAGGATAGACCCTTCCTGTAGGGTTATTCGGAGAGCATATGAACACGATCTTCGGCTTACTGTTCCGGATGGCCATCAGCATTGCATCGATATCGAGATCAAGCGATGCGGTAAGAGGAACATCGATCACGTCAACTCCTGATATGGATGCGAATACGGAATATGTACCATAGGTGGGACGTTCAACCATGATACAGTCCTTTCCCGGACAGGCGAACATGCGTATGAGAAGATCGATAATCTCATCAGATCCATTCCCTATGGCAGTCATATCTGACCTGAAGCCCATCACACTCTCGATTTCCTTTCTAAGAGTACGGCAGAAAGGATCAGGATAACGGTTTATATCGGGGCTTTCCCCTTCCCAGCTTTCATTTGCATCAAGGAAGATCTCCGCAGAGCCAGAGAATTCACTCCGGGCAGAGCTATACGGAACAAGATTCCTGATCCATGGATTCAGAAGTCCTTCAATCATATTCCAGTCCTCACTTTCACAGCATAGCCATGAGCATCAAGTCCTTCATTGGCCGCAAGGCATTCTATCGTTCTGCCAAGCTCTGAAAGACCTTCCTTCGTTATTTCCTGCACTGTGATCTTCTTTATGAATGAATCCACCGAAACACCTGATACAGAACGGGCCCATCCTGATGTCGGGAGCGTATGATTCGTACCGGAAGCATAGTCACCTGCGGCTTCAGGAGTATAGCTGCCAAGGAATACAGAACCGGCATTCTCAACCATCGGGAGAAGCATGTCCGGATCCTTTGTGGAGATTATCAGATGCTCAGGTGCATATTCATTGATGATTGCAGCCGCTTCTTCATCGGAATATGCTGGGAATGCATAGGAATGGGAAAGAGAGGGAAGCATGTATTCATGCCTTCCGATTATCCCCAGTTCCTGTCCGATTGCATTTTCGACTGCGCTGTGGATGGATTCAGCCTCCTTCCTGTCAGCAGCACGGATCACAAGCATTGCCTGGCTATCCTTGCCATGCTCCGCCTGGGAAAGAAGGTCTGCTGCAGCGAATGCCGGATCAGATGTCCTGTCTATGACCACCATCACTTCCGACGGTCCTGCAGGCATATCTATCGCTGTCACTGCAGATACAATCCTCTTTGCTTCAGTGACATAACTGTTTCCTGGTCCGAATATCTTATCGCGTTTCTCAATGCTCTCCGTACCATATGCAAAAGCAGCAATGGCCTGGGCGCCTCCGACTTTCAGTATCTTCTCCACCCCGGATATCTTTGCAGCATAGAGAATCGCAGGATTGACAGATCCGTTTTTTGCAGGGGTGGAAAGCATGATATCGCGGCATCCGGCAATACGGGCCGGGATTGCAAGCATCAGGACTGTCGAGAAAAGCGGAGCAGTCCCTCCGGGAATATATAATCCGACTCTGGGAACCGGAACGATTCTCCGCCAGCATCTTACACCTGGCGCAGTCTCCAGGCTCTCTCCCTCAGGCATCTCTGCTTTATGGAAGGCCTCGATATTATCACGTGCATTGATGAGAGCAGCTTTCAGGGCTGGAGAAACAAGGGACTCAGACTCCTCAATCTCTGCAGGAGATACAAAAAGCGAATCAAGATCCGATCCATCAAAGCGTCTTGCATAATCAAAGAGTGCCGCATCACCCCGCGTCCTGACATCGTTTATTATCGCCTCAACAGCCTCCGAGACAGAAGCATTCCCCGCCGAGGGGCGTCTCAGAAGCGTTTCATCATAATCCTCAAATCTTATATACATGCCTACTCCGTCATCTTCTCGATATTCATCACCAGAATTCCCTCTGCCCCAAGAGCCTTAAGCTCTTCAAAGACAGCCCAGAATCTATCCTCATCGACCGCAGACTGGACAGATACCCAGCCCTCATCCATCAATGGAGTCACTGTAGGGCTCTTCATTCCACCGATGATCCTTGCGGCCTCTTCAAGCTTATCGGAAGGAAGATTGAAAAGGATGTATTTCTTGTGTCTGGCAAGCATCACAGCATCAATCCGTTCAAGGAGCCTTGAAAGCACTGCCTTCTTTTCATCAGCCATATCAGGAGATGCAACCATAATCGCAGAAGAACGATAGATGCACTCAGCCTCTTCCAGTCCGTTCATCTTAAGAGTCGTACCTGTAGATACGAGATCAGCGATAGCATCGGCTATCCCTATATCCACTGTTATCTCAACGGATCCTGAAACGACAACCGGCTCTGCATTCACACCATTTTCCTTAAGGACACGTGAAAGGATCCTGGGATATGATGTTGCTATGCGTTTACCTTCCAGTGAGCCAAGGCCTGTATACTGAAAACCTTTCGGAACAGCAATCGAAAGCCTGCATGAAGCAAACTTGAGATCACGTACAACAGAAAGCTCAGCTCCCGACTCATCATACTCATTCCTGCCGACTATTCCGATATCAGCAACGCCATCAGCAACATACTGGGGAATATCATCATCACGGACAAAAAGGAAATCCAGAGGGAATCCCGATGCGGATGCTTTCAGCACCCGGCTGTCAGCATAGAAATCTATGCCGCAAGACTTGATCAGCTCAAGGCTCTTTTCCGAAAGCCTTCCGTTCTTCTGCACTGCAATGCTAAGCCTGGTGTCCACACGCTCCTCCTTGGATAAGCAAATAAAAAGACCTCCGCCAAATGGGAGGCCTTCTTCAATAGGGAAACCCATCATGGCTATCATGACTCAGATAAGCTATGATGATGTCTCTTTGCTCTTTCCATGCTTTGACGGTACATGAAGATAAAGATGGCGTCAACAGAAAAAAAGCCCAGTTGCTGAAATTCATTGTTTTTCGAATATGAAGTAGAATACATGCATGGACAGAATATTCAGGATGCTTGTCATCAACCCCGGATCAACATCAACAAAGATCAGCGTATTCGATAATAGGAAGAACCTCTTTACAGATAGCATATTCCATGATGCTCCCGAACTTCTCTCATACAGTACGGTATCGGATCAGTTGCCGATGAGGATGAAGGTCGTCATGGATTTCCTCAGAGAGAATGGAATCGACATAAATGAAATAGACGTATTCATAGGCCGCGGTGGCTGTGCATACTCCCAGAAAGAAGGCGTAATGCGTATTGACAGGAAGCTGTATGAAGACACCCGCGATGACAAAGGCGGAAGCGATCATCCTGCCAAGCTTGGTGTTATGATGGCATACCAGCTTGGGACTGAGTACGGAAAACCCATGTTCACAGTCGACCCTACGAATGTCGACGAGCTTGATGATATCGCAAGAGTGACCGGAATAAGCGGAGTATACAGAAGAGCACAGAGCCATGTGCTGAACCAGAAAGGGGTTGCGAAGATACACGCTGGAAAACTCGGAAAGCGCTATGATGAATGCCGCTTCATCGTATGCCATATAGATGGAGGAATAACTGTCAATGCACATAGATATGGGAAGATGGTCGATGGAACAGAAGGAGCTGGCGGAGAGGGCGCATTCACCCCTACCCGCATAGGCTCGGTTCCCGCTCTTGAGCTGGCAAGGTATGTCAAGGAAAATGGAGAGAAGAAGACAGAGGAACTCTGTTCCCGTTCCGGTGGCTTTGTAAGCCATTTCGGCACTTCGAATTCAGATCAGATACACAAACTGGTAGAAGAAGGTGACAGGAAAGCCTCTCTTATATGGAATGCGATGATATACCAGATTGCCAAGGCTATCGGGGAGATGGCTACAGTGCTTGAAGGAAATGTCGATGCGATAATCCTTACGGGAGGTCTTGTAAGATTCAGGGATATCATAGATGGAATAGAGCAACGCTGCTCATTCATCGCCCCTATTGCAGTTTATCCGGGAGAGGTGGAACAGGAGGCTATGGCCTATTCAGTACTTGATGTACTGGAGGGAAAAGCCGAAGCCTCTGACTATACAGGGCATCCTGTATTCGAAGGATTCATGTTCTAGATTCAGAGGAACAGGCTTTCTCCGACAGATAGTCCTGCGCACTTCTCGCCGAACACCTCAGAAGCCAGCTCTGCAGCCCGTTCTCCAATGCAATGGCATGGCGCTATGAAATCAACCCCAGATTCCCGGAGATAGGAGAAGGTCCTTTCAGAACGCTTTTCATCAGCTTCTGAAAGGTGCATTCCCCCGATTATCCCGACAATATTCCGGCCAAGACGCTCATGCACAGTGTCGAATATGTTCATGATACCCGGATGGGAACAGCCCGTGATAACGACAACACCTTCATCTGTATCGATGCAAAGCACTATCTCATCATGGAAATCATCGTGGATGATTTTCCCTGCTCTCTCGCGCACAAAGCGTTCCGGAATCGTTTCCTCCTCATGGATGCGTTCAAAATCAGAGACTGCTGCAACACCGGGAAGTATCTCCATATAGCTGTCAATGGTCTTCAGGCTTACACAATGGGAAAGAGCAAAATCCTCATTCCACCCCGGGGAGAGATCTGAAAACCTCATGCCTTTTCTTGAATACTTCCTATCAAAGAAATCCCTTCCGGTATAGAGAACAGGAACCCTGACCCCTGATTCTGCTAAATCGCAGAATCCTGCTGCATGATCATAATGCCCATGGCTCAATACAACAGCATCAAGATCTGACAATGATATCCCAAGCCTGTGGGCATTATCGATAAAATGATGGCTCTGGCCGCAGTCGAAAAGGATTCTATGGCCATTCTTCTCTATGATGAGGCTGAGTCCATGTTCGTTTACCAGAGCCCTGTTGGCAGATGATCTGTTTTCCATAAGGGCTGTTATCTTCAGCATTCTGCCTCCTTCAGGACTGTGAAGCCGGAGGCGGGTCAGACCTCCGGAGATAGATAAAGATCAGCTGCGCTTGTTCTTCCTCAGCAGGACCACCGACTGCACAACAAGGAATATGCAGATCATCAAAGCGACAGTTATGTTCGTCCACCAGGCATCATCAAGGCCAAGCAGCGAAACAATATTCTTGATGGTACTCAGCGACAGCACTCCGAAGAATGTGCCGATTATGTTCCCCACACCACCTGTAAGCATTGTACCTCCGATGATCGATGAAGCAATTGCATTCATCTCGGCACCTGTTGCATGGGATGGAGCTCCGGATCCTACATGAAGGAAGTATACGAAGCCTCCGATTCCAGCAAGGAGTCCGCAGAGAAGATGGGAAAGGAACCTTGTCTTCTTCACATTGATGCCAAGCATATTCGCACTCTGGGGATTTCCACCCACTGCATAGAGACTGCGTCCAAGCTTAGTCCAGCGGAGCATTATGAAAAGAACGATTACAGTAACGATTGCAATGACAACACCTATCTCAACATAAGCAGGAACAAACACGCCGCGTCTGTTGACGGAGCCAAGGAACGGTATATAGATCCTTGTATTCTTCAAAGCTACGAATGCCTCATTCTGGACATTGAACTGCGTCGAGTTGACAATCGTCGTCATTCCCTTCGCGAAGAACATTCCTGCAAGCGTGACGATGAATGGCTGTATATCGAGGAAGGCTACAAGAGCTCCCTGCACAATACCGAATGCAAGTCCGATAGCCAATGACAGAAGAACTGCGGTCATTACGCTTCCACCATTGTAATCAAGATTGACAGCGGCACTCATGCATATAAGAGCGGTGAGCTTTCCGACAGATATATCGATTCCACCTGCTATCATCACAATGCTCATTCCACAGGAGAGGATTATGAGAGCTGCATTCTCATTGAGTATATTGAAGAAGGTCTGGACCCTCAGGAAGCCTCTTCCTATAAAGAGCATAGCTGCAAGATACATTGCAAAGAATACAACGATGGTAATCGTAAGGAGAAGGTTCGTGTCTGACATCGGAGCAAGTCTTCTGCTCTTCTTATCAACTGCTATTTTCATCAGGCGGCCTCCTTTCCAAGTCTTGCATGCTGCATGTTCTTCCAGAGCTTGCCAAGCTTCTCCCTCACAGTCGGAGCGCTCAGGACAACAAGGATGATAACGACAACGGCCTTGTATGCAGGAAGAGCGCTTGAAGAGACGTTGAACTTGAAAAGCGTTGTAGTCAGGAACTGGATGACATATGCACCAAGAATCGATGACGCCATGCTGAACTTGCCTCCGGAGAGCGCGTTTCCTCCAAGAGCTACAGCAAGAATCGCATCCATCTCTATATCAAGGGCGACTACCGAGTAGTTGATCGTAGAGAAACGCGTGACCTTTATGAATCCTGCGACAGCAACGCAAAGACCCATGATCACATAGGTGACGAACTTGATGAACGCGGGATTGATTCCATTGAGCTTCGCAGAGTTCGGATTTATGCCGACAGCCTGCGTATATAGTCCCAGTGTAGTGAATTTAAGCACCAGAGCTATAATGATCATACAGATTATCGCGATAAAGATCGGTGTCGGTATCGGAATGCCGGGAAGGAATGATCCGAAGTAGCCGAATGAGGGATCGCTGATGATCGGTAGACGGTTATTATTGATCCATGCAGCAATGGAACGCCCTGCCGTATAGAGAATCAGGGTCGCGATCATTGGCTGGATATTGAAATACGCGACAAGCGCTCCATTGAACGCTCCGAAGAGCATTGATACAACACAGCTGATAAGGAATGCTGTAAGAATCGATGCCTGCATCTCTTCTGGACGGGGGTTATCACCACAGAGGACCCGAAGCACAACACTTCCGCTTATGGCGATTGCAGCACCCACGCTTATATCCTGCCCTCCCGATGCAGCAGTCACCAGCGTCATGCCGATTGCAAGGATCGCAAGTTCTGAGGCATTGTCGAGTATTGTGATCAGATAACCAGATAAAACAGGATCCCCAGCGCTGTTGAGTGAGTAATTGATCGCAAAGAATGACGGATCGGTAATAAGATTGAAGAGAACCAGAGCAAGAAGCGCCGCGATGGGAATGAAGATCTGACGACTGAAAATACCCTTGGCCTTCTGCAGTCCAGCCTCGCCTGTTTTAGCCATTGTCATTTCGTACCTCCTGCAATAGTGCTCATAACCTTGGTCTGAGTCAGATCTCCTCCTGAAAGCTCTCCTACCTGCTTTCCATCCCTCATGACGATAAGACGGGAGCATGTACGGAGCATCTCATCGATCTCAGATGAGATGAATGTTACGCTCTTTCCTTCCCCTGCAAGCTTCAGAACAAGCTTCTGTATCTCGATCTTCGTTCCGATATCGATTCCCCTTGTCGGTTCATCAAGGATGAGATACTGAGGATTCGTCAGAAGCCACCTTGCCAGGATGACCTTCTGCTGATTACCGCCGGAAAGGGACTTTATAGGCGTATCAGTCGATGCTGTCTTGATATCAAGCAGCTTGATATACTCATCTGCGAACTTCTCGGCCTTTGCTCTGGAAATTGGCCCGAAAAAGCCTTCAAGAACCTGGAGCGCCAGGATGATATTATCACGCACGGAGAGATCTCCCACGATACCATCACGCTTACGGTCCTCCGGCAGATATCCGATACCATGCTTCATTGCATCGCGGGGTTTTGAGATATGAACCCCTTTGCCATTGACATGCTCAGTCCCACCCGTTACCTTATCAGCTCCGAATATTGCTCTGACGCATTCGCTGCGGCCAGATCCGAGAAGACCAGTGAAGCCATTCACCTCTCCTTTATGTATAGAGAAATTGAAAGGGCTTCTGGCAGCGATGCTTGATAGTCCTTCTGCATCATAGACAACATCACTGCTGATCTTCTGCTCTTCATCACCGCTCTTGATCTCAGAAAGGTCATCCAGTTCCTTTCCAAGCATCTTTGAGACAAGCTCCACACGCGGCAGATTCTCAATCGCATACTCACCGACAAGCTGTCCATCACGCAGAACAGTAATCCTGTCGCACACCTCATATACCTGATCCAGAAAGTGTGTGACAAAGATAATGCCAACACCGCGGGACTTGAGATCCAGCATGAGGCGGAAAAGCTTTGCGACCTCTGATTCATCAAGAGAGGATGTAGGCTCATCGAGGATGAGAACCTTGCATTCCATATCCACGGCCCTGGCAATCGCAACCATCTGCTGTACGGCAATCGAACACGAACCAAGCTGCTGCTCTGCCTTTGCCGGTATGCCCAGGGATTCAAGTATCCTATTTGCCGAAGCATTCATCTTCCGCCAATTTGTTATTACTCCCTTGCTCCGGCCTATATACATGTTCTCTGCAACCGTGAGATTCGGGCAGAGCGTGATCTCCTGATAAACAGTGCTTATACCAGCCTTCTGAGCCTCCTCCGGGGACTTGATATTGATCGGTCCCTCGTGCCCTTTAAGGAAAACCTGTCCGTCATCCTTGGCATAAACACCTGTAAGAACCTTTATAAGAGTGGACTTTCCAGCACCATTTTCACCCATCAGCGCATGAATCTCGCCTTCACGGAGAGTGAAATCCACATTCTGAAGTGCCTTTACACTATAAAAGCTCTTATAGATTCCTCTCATTTCAAGAACAGAATTCTTTTCCATTCCTTACCTTCCTTTTGCCAGAAACACAGCAAGGCACGTGGGATCACACAGGTGCTCCTCTTCGTGTCTTGCATTCCCATGATTCAGATAGATCAGATCAGATTCCGTACTTATCGACGTCTTCCTGGGTAATGGTTGTGGCGTCGAATCCCTGCTCAACAAGGTAGATTGTCTTGCTCTCAGGCTCTACACCATTCTCAAGATTCCTGATGATTCCATCGATTGTATCAGCCTGGAACGGATTAGCCTGTCCATCATAGTTCCATCTGCCAGCGAGGAGTTCCTCAAGAGCCCACTTATTGCAGTCGAATCCCATGATGATGACATCGCCATCGACTCCATGGGAGATGTTGGCTCTGTCAAGCGCCGCCACAGCACCTCTTGCCATATCATCGTTCTCTGCATAGATTACGTTGAATGGCTCTCCGGAATCGATGACAGCCTGAGTGATCTGCTGCGCAGTCTCTGCATTCCACTCAGCAGTCTGCTGTGTTACAAGATTCCAGTTATCATTGTTTGCAACCATCTCATCGAGAGCTGTTGTTCTTCCGATCTGTGCTGAAGAGCCCATTACGCCCTGGATATGGATGATGTTGTACTCATCAAGATTCTGGGAAGCAAGCCAGTCAACTGCGGTCTGCCCCTGGAGATTCGTATCGGAAACAACTTCTGCAACATAGAGACTTGGATCTGCATCGACTGTGCGGTCGAAAAGGATTACGTAAATACCAGCATCATATGCATCCTGGAGAACTGAATCCCAGCCAGCTGTTCCTGCTGCTGAAAGAAGGAGGTAATCAACTCCATCCTGGATGAAAAGCTGAGCGGCAGCAATCTGCTCATCATTTCTGAGGCTGTAGGAGAAGGATGCATCATATCCATTCTCTTCATTGAACACTCTCTTGAGGTCAGCATCATTAGCTGTGCGGTATCCCGATTCGTTAGGATCGTTGTTGATGATACCAACTCTGATAAGACCGCCATCATCTGCACCGGAAGCCTCTGCTGCACCCTGTGCGAAAACAGCTGATACGGACAGAATAAGGACTAGGAGCGTAAGCAAAACCTTTTTCATAATTCTATACCTCTCTTTTGTGTTATCGGCATTGCCGATATCTAAAATGATTGGAACATGGGAATTTCCATCTGTCAATGAATTTCTCAGATCCAAGTCAAAAAAGCTCAAAATTTGAATACAACTTCAGACATAATAGTATTTTCAATACAATTCCAACGCTGCATTAAAGGAATAAAACAGCCATATTAGTCAAATCATATGACTGGTATTATCAGATTTGAATACAAATATCTGATTTTCAAACTAATTGAATACAAATTCAGATAACGATGATATCCTAAAAGATAAGGAGATACATATGCCATCAAAATACAGACAGCTTGCTGCCATGCTCATAAGAGATGCCAAGAAGATCTACGACAATGGAGGAAACAAACTTCCGACTGAGATGGAGATTGCCTCTGCATATTCAGTAAGCAGGCAGACGGTCAGGAGCGCATTGAAGGAGCTTGAGAATGATGGAGTGATCGAGAGGCGTCAGGGAAGCGGATCATATATCAAGCTAATGAAGGATACGAAGGATTCAAGCCATATCGCTGTCGTGACTACATTCATTGATGACTATATCTTCCCCTCAATACTCCATGATGCCCAGCGTATCTTCTCCGACAACGGCTATTCAACCATTGTATACGCTACTGAGAACAGCGTTGGCCGGGAAAACGAGATCCTGACGGAAATACTTGGAAAGGAGATCGACGCGGTTCTTATAGAAGGGTCACGTACCTCATACCCTACACCCAACACAGCATTGTTCATGCAATTGCATAAGCGCGGTGTCCCTGTACTGTTCCTTCATGGGAAATACAGCAATCTTCCGGGATTCCCCGCGGTCCTCGATGACAATTTCCGCGGAGGATACCAGCTTGCCCGGTACCTTATAAATAAAGGGCACTATGATATAGCTGGGATATTCAAGAGCGATGATGCACAAGGGCCAGAGCGTTATCACGGCATCGTATCCGCAATGACAGATTCGCAGATCAGGATAAATGACAGCAGATTCTGCTGGTATGATACAGAAGACAGAAAGAGCATTCTCTCAGGAGAGCATGGCAGGGAAACAAGACTGAGCAGGTTCATAGATGAAAGACTCGGGAATGCGACGGCGCTTGTCTGCTACAACGATGAGATTGCATACACGGCAATACAGCTTCTGCTGAAAAACGGCAGGAAAGTCCCCGGGGATATAGCGGTTGTCAGCTTTGATAACAGCTTCTACAGCCAGATAGGATCTGTCCCGATAACATCCCTGGGGCATAAAGCTCCACGAAGCGGGATCGCCGCAGCAGAACTCCTGATACAGATGCTCAGCGGAAAGGAAATCAGATCAATGAATCTTACCTGGGAACTCATCAGCCGCCAGAGCGGATGAGTCTCATCCAAGATTCATGAAGGATCTTACAGGAATGCTGAAGATTATGCCCATGCCTTTCTTCTTCAGTATCTCCAATGAGCTTATTGCCTCGATGACATCATCTGCTTTATCACGATCCATGACGATCATCAGGATTTCCTTTTCCGGAACAAGCGGATAGCCGAAGAACCTGACATCATCTTCGGTGCTTGTCCCATGAGCATTGATGACAGTACCACCCTTTGCGCCTGCCTTACGGGCTGCAACCATTATATCTTCGCCGTAGCCTTCCTCGCATATCACTTCGATAAGAACCCAGCTGTAATCCATTCCATCCTCCTCGCTATTCTCAACCAGAGCATCAGTCATCATCACAATGCCCTTCGCCTTCACCTCATGCACTGCAGAGAGTATGGCTTCAGGATCCCCTCTGTTTATAACACTCACAAGGACATCCTTTCTTGTATCTCCCAGACCCAGGGTGGCTAAAAGAGAGCTGGATGCGGTCCCACGTGCACTGCATATGGTTCCTCCTGGCGCTCCTGCTTTCCTGGCAGCTGCCATGACTTTATCCCCCTGGCCACGGCCAACAACCGCAATCATCGTCTGCCATTTCATTTTCCACCCCCTTCGGCCCTTTTCAGCCGCGCCTTGTAAACTATTCCAAGAATCTCGATAAGAAGTATCGGCATCATTGCGATCATCGCAATCATTCCGAAGGATGATGCAAGGGATGCGGATGCAGATCCCGATGCTGCTCCTATTGCAAGAGGAAGCAGGAATGTCGAGCTCATCGGGCCTGTCGCCACTCCTCCTGAATCAAAGGCAATGGCGGAAAAGAGCCCAGGAGTCCAGACCATGGAGATCATGATGAGAACATAACCTGGAACGAGGAACATCAGGATCGGGAGAGAATATACAGTTCTGATCAAGGCAAGCACCACGGCAAGCCCTACCCCAAGACAGAGCGTTGCAAGCATTACAGGTTTCCGGATATGCCCTCCGCTTATCTCCTCGACCTGATCTGTAAGGACTATGACAGCAGGCTCTGCAAGCACAACGCATAGACCGAAGACGAATCCTGAGGAATAAAGGAGCCATGGCCGCCCTGCAAGCGCTATCCCAAGCTCCGTGGCAACATCCGAAAACGAATATTCGACCCCTGTAAAGAAAACAACCAGTCCTATGAATGAATAGAAGATGCCCACAAAGACCCTTATTGCCTGAGTATGAGGCATCTTTATGAAGAAGACCTGCATGAAGATGCATACTATCAGGAGAGGAAAGAGCGACATGCCGACACTCTGGAATTTCTCGCCCAGAAGGGTGAATATATCAATCTGAGGAGCAGCCTCCGCTGTATCAGGGATACTGCCTCCTGTTCCGAAAACCATCCCGAGAATAAGCACAGCAAGCACAGGACCTATCGAAGAAAGCGCGACATAGCCGAATTCTGATTCCTCTGAATGCTTTCTCAGAGATGCCACACCCATGCCGATAGCCATTATGAATGGAACAGAGAGAGGACCTGTTGTTGCACCTCCGGAATCAAATGCAACAGATACAAAAAAACCATCGCAGAAGAATGCACAGATGAATAAGACAAGGTAGCTGATGAAAAGTATGAGCTTCATCGGCAGTAACAGGATTGTTCTTGCAAGCGACAATGCCAGGAATATACCGACTCCTATGGCGATTGAACATAGGAATACAGGAACAGGAACATCCTGGCTGATCTGATGGACCTGGGATGCAAGCACCTGCACATCAGGCTCAGGTACGGTGATGATGAAGCCCAGGATAACGGCAACGCCAAGCAATACTGGAAGAGAGCGGCTTTTCGTTAAAGTGGTACCGATTCTCGTTCCCATTGGCAGAAGACCTACATCAGTACCAGTAAGGAATACTGTCAGGCCAGCTATCACAAGCACGCAGGATACCAGAAAACGGACGAATTCCTCTCCATCCATCACGCCAGCAGAGAGCGATAGCACCGAAGCGAATACCGCTATTGGCAATACCGATATGACCACATCCTTAAGCTGCTTCAATATATCCAAATGCATCCTCCGCCTGAATGATTATATCAGAAAGAATCACAAGATGGTACAGCTGTCAGACTGCAATGCCGTCTGCATCCATGGCATCAAACCACGCAGCGGTCCTTGCAGAAACATTCTCCTGCAGATTCCTGTAGAAGAACTGGTAATCCATCAGATGATAGACGCCATCGGGGAAAAGCTTATTATAGTAATCCCCTGGATTCACATCAGGAGCTTTGAGCGTACCTCTTTCCTCATCAAGATATGCTCCGGTAAGGCCCTTGATCTCCCTGACTATATTCCCGGAATAATCCGTAAAGCATGCCCCTTGATTCAGGGATTTATCAGCAATCTCCGGCCCGGTGCTCCAGTTAAGAGGGTTGATTCCTATCGTCCTGACTCCTTCCGGGACAATCATCGAGTCCTGCGTATCAGGAGATTCGGTGTTGAAAGAGACTATCACCCCGGTATCTGTCTCGCCTTCTGCCATCCTTAAATGAGGATATTCTGCAAGATCCTCTTCTGTAATCCTCCAGCCGATGCAGTATGCAGCAACAAGCCTGCTGCTGTACTCCTCTTCATCGAAGAACTCCTCGAGAAGCATAATGGCAAGCTGTGCACCCTGCGAAAAGCCTGCGAGGATCAGAGGCCTGCCCTCATTGATATTCTCCATATAGTATAGGAATGCACTCCGAATATCTTCATAAGCTATTGCAATATATGGCTGCATGGCCTCCTCTGTGCCTTCGTAGAGAGGGAATGCCATCTGCCTGTAGAAGGGAGCATATAGTCTTGCTGCATCATCATAGATGCCCCGTTCCATGTTCAGAGCCCCGACAAAGGACGCCTTGGTCTTCTCATCATCCAGACTCATATTTGAATTCCCCGCCCTCCCCATATCGACAGTAGGACAGATCAGAAACAGATCCGCATCCCTTTCCGCGTTCTCTCCGAAGTAAGCCCATGAGGAACTGGAAGAATAGTCAGGCGCCTGAGCAGCAGGCACAGAGGGAATCACAATAATCAGAAACAGGACAGCAAACAGCCTGATCTTCATAGGCACCATATTTTCTCCTTTGCATACGCCTTTGCATCATCTGCAACCATTGAGGCAAGATGAAGAGCACTATATTCAATGGGAACTGAATCAAATGCCGCTGCTATCGAATCCAGTCTGGAAGGATCGGACAGCAGCTCTTTGACTATCATTATCGGTTTTCCCCTATCTCCTGCGGCATCCCAGCCGACACCATGCTTCTCTATATACTCGGCCGATGCAATGACAATATACACAAGCTCAGTGATCAGGAAGGGCCGATGAGCATATATCGCTTCAACAATCGTATTTATCCCAGCTCTTCCCGCGATGACATCCGATGCAGCCAGATAATCGCTTACATTATCCACGAATCCGCGTATTACTACAGATGCATTCTGCCCTCTGTACTGTTCTGTCAGCCTCTTTATACGTCTCTCCATGCCCTTTCTGATTCCGCCGATGATGACAACCTGCACAGGAAGATCCTCCCGGAGAATGCCTTCAAGAAGATCAAGGGACCCCAGTCCTTCCCCTCCAAGATTCAACTGCAGAGTGAAGACATCCTCCCTCAGATCAATCCTCCTTCTTGCCTCAGTCTTTGACAGGCGGGACCGTCCCGCAACCGACTGCTGCAGCGGAAATGGGCAGAGCATCACCGATTGGGGCGGCTGTCCCATCGATATCACTCTTTCCACTCCTTCCTTCGTTGGTATAAGGAATTTCCTCAGATATGGGCATATTGATACAGCTGGAGCGGAGAACACATCCGTGGAATAGAAATACACAGGGATATCCTCTCCCATATCGTGCAGCATTGTAGACAGCACTGTCCCTGGATATGGATGTGTTGCGAATATGAAATCCGGGCGGGACTCAGAAATCATAGTGGCAAGCTTATGCCGTCTGAGCCTATCTATTGTCTTCTCGACAAGCTTTATCCCCCAGCCGGACCGGTCGAGCGATCTGAAGAGATGCTCCTCCAGAAAAGGTATCTTAAGCATCAGTCTCCACATCCCCTGATTAAGCTTCTCCATCCACTCGATATCAAGGTATGTGAAGAAATCCACAAGTTCGGACTGGATTCCGATCGCCTCAAGCTGCTCATGCACAGCCTTAGCGGGAATATAGTGCCCTTTACCGGCTTTGATATAGACGCAGAGTCCCTTCATTTCTTCTATATTTTAGCAGGAATGCACACTCTCTGGCGATAGACAGACATCAATTCACAACGCAAAACAGCAGTTATATCCGATCCCTAGGACAGTTCCGCCTCCATAACGGTGTGATGGATTGCAGCATATCCGGATTCCTGGATTGATATCAGCTAAGTCTGCACTCTGGACATATCATAAAGCCGGTCAAGCATCGATCTGACTGACGATACAGGCTGCAGAGCTCCGTTTACGAAAAGCGCACGTACATAGACATCAGCATCGGTATCCACTCCGAAATCGACCTTCACATCGGCAGAATAGCCATTCTGGGATAGTGTACCGCTCACGCTCACGATTCTGTCTCCGCTGAGATGCCAGCTGCATCCATCAAGAGCACGGAATATCTCCCCCATCGGCGTTCCGCGGTAAATATGCTGCTGCACAGCTCCCAAAGCTGCATTCTCCCTGTCAGCAATGCGGGAGAATGCGAAAACAGCGGCAAACAGGATCAGTATCAAAGCGATATTCAATGATGCGATAATGACCAGATGCGACCGGAATGTACGGCGTTTTCTGTTCCGTATCTCCACCCCGCAATAAGGACAGTGGGCATTTCTGTCTTCAATCTCTCTTCCGCACTCAGGACACTGCATATCGCTCTCCATATTAAGTTCTAGCACATTACAGAGGAAAAGCGCTCCATATGAGGGCTACAGGCAGAGATTTCTGCATATTTTACTTATTCCAGCCTCTCCTGATAACGGAAAAGCAAGCGAAGGTCCGATGAAGAGGAAAGGAGAACTGTATAATCAGCCTCGATACCAGGAACCCACTTCGACAATAGGGCATAGATACTTTCATGAACATAAGATCTGGGCCGCAGGAATCTGCCTTGCTCCCGCATCATCAAAGCATCGATATGGATCATGCTGCAAGCAGAACCGATATCTGCCTGCAGCATTTGGTTTCATACATAGAAAAGGATCTCAGAATACGTTGGGACAGGCCAGAATTCCTTATCTGAGATTGCTTCAAGACTATCGCTGGCTTTTCTGGCAGCCTCCATCGCAGGAATGATCTTATCAGCAGCATAGAAAGCAGCAGCCTCTGTACCTTCCGGACTTTCAGAGATACATCTGTCAAGATTCTCAGTTCTGAGCATAAGCTCATTGCACAATGAACTCACTTTCATGCAAAGAGCCCTCTCCGCATCAGCGGATATACCTATGCTTTCCTTCGTCTTTGCTGACGAGGCAAGTGATGAAGAGAACCTGAGGGATGCAGGCATGATCTGCCGTCTGAGCATTTCAATCATTGTCGCAGCTTCGATATGTATCGCCTTCTGATACTCATCAAGGGATATCTCCAGCCTCGATTCCATCTCTTCCTTTGTATATACCTTATGCCTTCTGAAAAGCTCCACATTCTTCTCATCGCAATAATGGACAAGAGCATCCGGCGTCCTTTTATAATTTGACAGCCCACGCCGCTCAGCTTCCTCCTCCCACTCCTTGCTGTAGCCGTTTCCATTGAAGAGAATCCTTCTGTGCTTCTCAAGCTCTCTTTTTATCAATGCTTTGAGGGCTGGATTGAAATCATCTGCCCCTTCAAGCTCATCGCAGAAAGCTTTCAGCGCATCGGCAACTGCAGTGTTGAGCATTACATTCGTACATGCGATGTTGAATGAAGAACCTGGCATGCGGAACTCGAACTTGTTGCCCGTAAACGCGAACGGACTGGTCCTGTTCCTGTCAGAGTTGTCACGGGCAAGCTTAGGAAGGACACCTGTACCGATATCAAGATGGGAAGAAGCCCTATCCGTAAACGGTGTTCCATCGATTATCGAATCAATAACAGCACCAAGCTCATCTCCGACAAAGATCGACACAATCGCAGGAGGTGCTTCATTGGCTCCGAGACGATGATCGTTTCCTGCGCTTGCAACGCTTATCCTCAGAAGATCCTGATACTCATCGACTGCCTTTATCACAGCTGTCAGAAAAAGGAGGAACTGGGCATTGTCCTTCGGGGTCTTTCCAGGATCAAGGAGATTCTCCCCTTCATCCGTGCTCAGCGCCCAGTTGTTGTGCTTGCCTGATCCATTGATGCCTTCAAAAGGTTTTTCATGAAGAAGACAGGCAAAACCATGTTTTTCCGCGACCTTCTTCATCATCTCCATCGTAAGCTGGTTTGAATCTGTTGCCTTATTCGCGTTGTCGAATATCGGAGCCATCTCGTGCTGGCATGGAGCAACCTCGTTATGCTCCGTTTTTGACGTTATGCCTAGTTTCCATAGTTCCTCATCAAGATCTGCCATGAAAGCCTTCACCCTTGGCCGGATTGAACCAAAATAGTGGTCTTCCATCTCCTGGCCTTTCGCTGCCGGTGCACCGATCAGAGTACGGCCTGTCAATCTGAGGTCAAGCCTCTTGGAATAATCGTTCTTATCAATAAGGAAATACTCCTGCTCCGCACCTATTGTGGCATTGACCCTTCTTACATGCTTTCCCAAAAGCGCAAGTGTCCTTACAGCTTCTCTGCTTATCGCATCCATACTTCTCAGAAGAGGCGTCTTCTTATCCAGGATCTGGCCTGTATAGGAACAGAAAGCAGTGGGGATGCACAGCGTGTCATCCTTGATGAACGCATAGCTTGTTGGATCCCATGCGGTATAGCCGCGTGCCTCGAAGGTAGCTCTGAGGCCGCCGGATGGAAAACTTGACGCATCAGGCTCACCTTTGGTCAGCTCCTTCCCGGAGAAGTCCATGATCACACACCCGTTCTTATCTACCGTAAGGAAGCTGTCATGCTTTTCCGCCGTTATCCCAGTCATCGGCTGGAACCAATGGGTAAAGTGTGTCGCACCCTTTCCGACAGCCCATTCCTTCATCGCTGCCGCTACGATATCAGCAACGTCATCATCCAGGGCTTTACCTTCAACCATAGTATTCTTCAATGATTGATATACCTTTTTCGGTAGCATTTCTCTCATTACATAATCATTGAAGACCATAGAACCAAACATTTCAGGTACGTTCATATTCAACCCTCCTATGCTAACTCTCTGACGATACTCATTGCTGCATCAGAGAGGCTTACTCTGCAATTCATAGCTTTTTTCTCTATATAGCAGTGAGCATCGTTCTCACTCATTCCGTATTTCAGGGCCAGAAGGCATTTGGCCTCTGTCAGCAGCTTCTCGTTTCTGAGCCGTACAAGAAGCTTTCTGTTCTTCTCTTCAGCCTTCATTGTCTTTTCACGGGCCACACCGATCGCTCCGAGCACAGATGATACGCTATCCCGGTTGAACGCCGCTGCATAAACACCATATTTCCTCATCGTTCCAGCCATATGCCATAAAAGCCCATCGGGAACAATAAGGATCGTATCAATATCCTGAGAGGAAGAGAAAACCGAAACCTCCTTCGCAGTGCCTTCAGGAAGAAGCCCATCGACGATGACAAGAGACAGCTGGATATCAAGGATCTTCATCCGAGCCTCTCTCTCGCTTTCTGCTCTGATGAATGCATAACCGCCAGGAGAAAGCAGAGTTCTTATCTCATCGTATCTGGGCCGCTTGGCAACCACTAGTACCGTTTCCATATGATGCCCTATATAAACCGGAAATACCGACTGATCAGATAGCTGTGGCCGTTTCCGTTTCTTTCATACTCATCAGCTTCCATCGTCCTATCCTCCAGATACTCTTTCACTATTCTTCCGGGAATCACACGGGAAATGAAAGAACTTCCAGAAGCCTCTCCCACCGCCTCGGAAAGACTTGCTGGAAGTCTTTCCGGAAGCGGGGAAGAGAGCACATCACCTGCTGCTTCAGGTTCTGCTTCAAGCCTATCTGCAATGCCCTCAAAGCCAGCAGACAGGAGAAGGGAAATAAGGAGGTATGGGTTGGCAGCAGGATCAGGGCTTCTGACCTCCATTCGGCAATCATGCTCCTCGGCATATGGTATTCTGATAAGCGTGGACCTGTTCTGGTGGCTCCAGGAGACAGTTGATGGCGCCTCAAACTGCCCCAGTCGCTCATACGAGGAGACAAGAGGATTTGCAAATGCTGTTATCTCCTTCATCCTCCTCAGGATACCTGACATGAAAGACATAGCTTTCGGATCCTTTTTCTCAAAAAGATTCTCATTGTTCTCATACAGTGAAAGATTGATGTGAAGGCCATTCCCACTCTCTTTCTCAAGAGGTTTCGGAAGGAAGGAAGCAAATAGCCCATGCTGCTGGGCAATCGCTTTAACAGCAGTCTTGAATGTCATAAGATCATCAGCTGCCTTCAGCGGAGAGGAACAGCGGAAATCTATCTCATTCTGCCCCGGCCCATGCTCATGATGGCTCCTCTCAGGCTTAAGTCCCATGTTTTCCAGGGCAAAGCATATTTCACGCCTTACATTCTCCCCTCTGTCAAGAGGAGCCATGTCAAAGTATCCCGCATCATCCAGCGTAGCAAGCGTAGGGTATCCTTTCTCGTCCGTCTCAAAAAGATAGAACTCGCACTCTGGTCCCACAAGGAATGAGTAGCCAGCACTTCCGCTTTTCTTCTCTATCTCGGAAAGCAGATACCTGCCATCACCCTCAAATGGTCTTCTATCTGGATATGCAATATAGCAATAGAACCTTGCCACAGCTCTCTCCGCAGGTCTCCAAGGAAGGATGGAGAACGTATCAAGGTCAGGGAAAAGAAGCAGATCCGATTCGTTTATATTGAGGAATCCCTTTATGGCCGAAGCATCGAATGAAACACCATGTTTTACCGCATGCTCAAGCTCATCAGCCATTATCGCGATGTTCTTCTGTCTCCCGGAGATGTCACAGAAGGCAAGCCTTATGAACTTGATCTCATATTCCGCAAGCAGTTCTCTGATATCCTCAATATCCATAAATTCCTCCAAAAACGGAAAAAGCGCTACAGATAATACTCTGCAGCGCCTTTGCTGTTCCTGACTGAATATTAGGAAATCTCCAGCGGAATAGTCAAGTGGTTTTATGCATTGGATTGCATTTTTATTCGCAGTATATTCATTCAGGCAATTGACAAGCATTATTCATATGTCGTAAAAGTACCCCAAGGAACAAGGACGTTCTAAGAGAGATCTTAGTGCGTCCTTTTTTTCATTTCCGGGGGTTGCCGAATGAAGAAAGAAGGCGAAGTGAGAATCAGCTCAGGATGTGCCATAAGCGGAATATTCTGCCGCGATGGGAAACGCATCACAGGAGAAGCGATAAAGAAAAGCATCGCAGTAATGCACAACAGATCAAATGGACTAGGAGGCGGATTCGCAGCTTACGGCATCTATCCTCAATACAAGGATTATTTTGCACTGCACATATTCTATGACTCCCAGACTTCCAGAGAGGAGACCGAGAGATTCCTGGATAAGCGCTTCGATATAATAAATCTCTCGAAGATCCCAGTAAGACAGACTCCTGGCATATCGGATGCACCGCTTATATGGCGATACTTCATCACCCCGCTTCCGCATCTTCTGCAGGATAGCCAGCTTGACGAGGACGAATACACATCCAGGGCCACAATCACGATAAATGATTCAATAGATGGCGCCTATGTCGTCTCCTGCGGCAAGGATATGGGGGTATTCAAAGCTGTAGGATACCCTGAGGACGTCGCTGATTTCTATCGGATTGAGGAGTATGAAGGCTATTCATGGACTGCACACGGACGCTATCCGACAAATACGCCAGGATGGTGGGCTGGCTCCCATCCGTTCTCGCTGCTGGACCTCACAGTCGTCCACAATGGAGAGATCTCATCCTATGATGCGAATCGCAGAGCTGTTGAGATGTACGGATACTCCTGCAATCTTCTGACTGATACCGAAGTCATAACATACATACTGGATTATCTGACAAGGAAACAGGGACTTACGCTGAAGGAAAGCTCCGAGGTGATAGCCTCTCCGTTCTGGACAACAATTGCGGCAAAGAACGAGGAAGAAAGACAAAGGCTCTCCTACCTAAGGAAGATGTTCTCATCCTTCCTGATCACAGGACCATTTTCCATACTTGTCGGATTCAGAGGTGGAATTATGGCGCTGAATGACAGGCTAAAGCTCAGAAGCCTTGTTGCAGCAGAGAAAGAGAACATCGTTTATTTCAGTTCTGAAGAAGCTGCGATAAGAGTCATTGAAGAGAATCCTGACAGGATCTGGGCTCCGCGCGGAGGAGAAGCAGTGATTGTCACGCTCAATGAGGAGGTAAGATGATCAGGTACAGAATCAAAAAGCATGACAGCTGCATATCATGCCTGCGGTGCGTAAGGGAGTGCTCATACGGAGCAATCACATCAGATACAGATAAAGTGATTGCCCTCCATCATGAGAAGTGTACAGACTGCCAGAGATGCGTATCCTTCTGTCCGGTAAATGCAATCTCCATCATAGAAGATGAGAACAGGTTCAGAAGGAACACAGTCTTTTCCGAAGATGACATAAATGAAATTCTTCTGCAGTCTGAGACAGGCGGTGTGCTTCTTTCATCAATGGGAGCCTCCGGCAAGAATGTTCCGATCTACTTCGACAAGATGCTTCTGAATGCCAGTCAGGTCACGAATCCATCGATTGATCCGCTGCGGGAGCCTATGGAGACTGCTGTATTCCTAGGACAGAGACCGGAGAAGATAGCAAGGGATATGAATGGATGTATCACAGACAATCTTCCACCTCACCTGGAGCTCAGGACCCCGGTGATGTTCTCAGCCATGAGCTATGGAGCGATAAGCCTGAATGTCCATAAAGCGCTTGCAGCAGCCGCAGAAAGGCTTGGTACTTACTGGAATACAGGAGAAGGAGGCCTCCATGAAAGTCTTTATCCATATAAGGAGAATACAATCGTCCAGGTAGCTTCAGGACGCTTCGGTGTTCATGAGACATATCTCAACACCGCTGCCGCTATTGAGATAAAGATAGGACAGGGCGCAAAGCCCGGAATCGGAGGGCACCTCACAGGCCGGAAGATCATAGGCGATGTCTCGAAGACAAGAATGGTTCCTGAAGGACTTGATGCCATAAGCCCCGCTCCGCATCACGATATCTACTCCATCGAGGATCTTGCACAGCTTGTCATGTCGATAAAAGAAGCTACCGGCTATAGAAAACCCGTGATCGTCAAGGTCGCTGCTGTACATAATATTGCCCCAATCGCCTCCGGAATTGCCAGAAGCGGAGCAGATATCATCTCAATCGATGGATACAGAGGAGGAACAGGCGCTGCTCCCAAAAGGATCCGGGACAATGTAGGCATCCCGATTGAGCTGGCAATAGCAGCTGTCGATCAAAGGCTCAGGGAAGAAAGAATAAGGGACAGAGTCAGTGTCATTGCATCCGGAGGGATAAGGAACTCTTCTGATGCCGTCAAAGCCATTGCGCTTGGAGCGGATGCTGTCTCAATCGGAACAGCAGCCCTCTGTGCCCTTGGCTGCCATATATGTGCATCCTGCCATACGGGCAAATGCGCATGGGGACTGGCAACCCAGGATCCGGAGCTCACAAAAAGGCTTGATCCGGAAAAAGGAGCTGAAAGGCTTATCAATCTTGTGAATGCATGGACCAGGGAAATAAAGGAGATCATGGGAGGAATGGGAATCAACAGCATTGAAGCTCTCAGAGGCAACCGGATGGCGCTCTGTGGAATCGACCTGAACGCAAAGGAACTGGAAATCCTAGGAATCAGATATGCAGGAGAATGAAATGAAGACATTCGATATCAGAAAAGACGGACTTGAAGAGATAAGAAAACATGAGAATGAGGAGATCACAATAACGGGCTGCCTCGGTGATAGATATATAGGATGCGGCATGAAAAGCGGAATACTCCATGTCAAAGGTATTCCTGGCAATGCCCTTGCTTCCTATCTTGATGGGGGCTCGATCTATGTCGAAGGCAATGCACAGGATGCTGCTGCGGATACGATGAACGCGGGTCTTCTTGCCATAAAAGGCTCTGCTGGAGATGCTCTTGCATATGGTATGCGCGGAGGACGTGTCTATGTGCTCGGTGATGCAGGATACAGAGCAGGTGTCCATATGAAAGCATATGAAGACAAGAAAAGCATCCTTGTCATAGGAGGAAGGGCTGGATCATTCCTTGGGGAATACCTTGCAGGCGGTATCATCATAGTTCTCGGGCTCGGCGATGAAGAAAGAGACATCACAGGATACTTCTGCGGCAATGGAATGTATGCAGGGACAATCTATCTAAGAACGGACAAACCACCTCTGAATCTCTCTGACAAGCTGATCAAGCGCAATGTGGATGAGAAAGAGAAGGAAGAGATGCTCCGTCCGATAATCAAAGACTTCGCATCGATGTTCTCCATCCCGGAAGAGCGCTGTCTTGAAGGTGATTTCATCGCCATCGAGGCAGATAAATCAAAAACATACAGCCAGCTCTATGCTGCAGTCTGAGGTGGATTATGTGCACAGTATTTGCTTACAGTGGAAGTGCTATAGGGCTTCCGCAGATCAGGGCGATCCTTGAACGGACAGTAAGAAGAGGACCGGATTCACAGAGGATATTATCTCCTGAAAGGAATCTGTTCCTAGCATTCCAGAGACTCTCGATAATGGGCACCGATGAAAGAGGGATGCAGCCTTTTGAATATAAAGGAATGTATAGCATAACAAACGGAGAAATCTATGGTTTCCGGAATATCCGGAAACAGCTCGAGAATGAAGGTTATATCTTCCATTCAGATTCAGACTGTGAGACAGTCCTGTATCTCTATGAGAAATACGGGGAAAGGATGTTTGAACTCCTTGATGCTGAGTATGCGACTGTCATCTATGACAAAAGAGAAGGGTTCATCGCAGCAAGGGATCCTATAGGCATCCGCCCTCTTTTCTATGGCTATGACAAGGATGGTAAGATAGCCTTTGCAAGCGAGGCATGCCTTCTCACTCCATTCTGCAGCGACGTGATCCCATTTCCTCCAGGACACTACTATAAAGGAGGGAAATTCATCTGCTACAGGGATATCTCTGAAGTGAAGGAGTATACCCATGGAAAAATGGAAGAGATAACGGAGAACATCAGAGCCAAGCTTATCAAAGCCGTTGAGAAGCGGCTTGATTCCGACACACCTGTCGCATTCCTCCTCTCAGGGGGGCTGGACAGCTCTCTTGTATGTTCCATTGCTTCAAGATCTCTCGGAAAGCCGATCCGCACGTTCTCCATCGGCATGGACAAGGATCCGATAGATTCAAAATATGCAGAGCAGACAGCAGAATTCCTTGACTCGATCCATACGAACGTAACAATGACTGAAGAAGATGTGATAAACATCCTTCCTGAAGTCATAAACGCTCTGGCAACATACGACATAACAACCATACGCGCAAGCATAGGCATGTTCCTGCTCTGCAGATACATACATGAGCATACGGATATAAGGGTGCTTCTTACAGGAGAGGTATCCGATGAGCTCTTCGGATACAAATACACGGATTTCGCCCCGAATCCCGAGGAATTCGAGAAGGAGAGCAAGAAACGCGTCCATGAGCTTTATGCATACGATGTGCTTAGAGCTGACAGGTGCATTGCTGATAACAGCATTGAGGCAAGGGTGCCTTTCGGAGATCTTGACTTCGCATCCTATGTTCTCTCAATTGATCCCGAGATGAAGATGAACCGCTACGGACATGGGAAATATCTTCTTCGCAAGGCCTTCGAGAATGGGGGCTGGCTCCCTGATGATATCCTTTGGAGGGAGAAAGCCGCTTTCAGTGATGCTGTAGGCCACAGTATGGTTGATGATCTTAAGAAATATGCTGAGGAGAAATACCAAGGCAGGGATCTGGAAGCAGAATACAGGAAGTATCCGGAAAACGGCAGGCCATTCACGCCCGAGTCCCTTCTCTACAGAGAGATATTCGAAAGCTTCTATCCTAGGCAATACAGAATGATTCCCGGTTTCTGGATGCCTAACAGCAGCTGGCCAGGATGCAATGTCTCCGATCCTTCTGCCAGAGTTCTTTCGAACTATGGCAAAAGCGGAGAATGAAGCAAAGGCAGGCTGTATAATGATACAGGCCTGCCTAATCTTACTGCAAAGCAGCTTTGATGAATCCATCGAATAATGGATGGACTCTGTTCGGACGGCTCTTGAATTCAGGATGGAACTGGACACCTGCAAAGAAGCGGCATGAGGGATTCTCCATTGCCTCAACCAGCTTTCCATCAGGACTCATTCCGCTGAAGACTATCCGGGCGCTGGCAATTCTATCACGGAATACAGGAGATACCTCATAGCGATGCCTATGCCTCTCCTGAATGGAGCCCTGCCCATAAAGTCCATGGAGAAGTGTTCCCCGTCGTATCTCACAAGGATATGCCCCGAGACGCATTGTTCCACCCTTTGACGTGATATTGCGCTGCTCATCCATAAGATCGATTACGCATTCATCTCCATCCGGATCGAATTCCCTTGAATTGGCGCTCTCAAGGCCTGCTAGGGATCTAGCAGCCTCAATCACAGCAATCTGCATTCCAAGGCATATCCCTAAATATGGGACATCATGCTCCCGTGCATAGCGTGCGCATTGTATCATTCCTTCAATGCCCCTTGCTCCGAATCCGCCGGGGACAAGTATGCCATCAGCATCAGCAAGAAGCTTATCAGGTCCGGTCTTCTCAACATCCTCTGTATCAACGAACAGCAGCTCGAGCTCCGCCTCATTGCTGCTGGCGGCGTGGTACAGAGCTTCATTGATCGAGAGATAGGCGTCATGCAGCTTCACATATTTGCCGCATATTGCGATTCTGACCTTGCGATCCTTTGGCTTTGCCATGCGGTCAACTGCCTCTCTCCAGGCTCTGAGATCACACTCTCTGCATTCCAGAGATAGCCTTGATACGACATAGTCATCGAACCCACGTTCATGGAGAAGCAACGGGAGGGCATAGATCGGAGCCATATTCTCATTGCCTATCACAGCGCGCCTTCCGACATTGCAGAACATCGCGATCTTCGTAAGAATCTCATCATCCAGAGTCTTATCCGAGCGTGCGATTATGCAGTCCGGCATAATTCCCATCCCCTGCAGCTCATGCACAGAGTGCTGGCTTGGCTTGGTCTTGTATTCCCCGCTGCAGGCAAGATATGGAACAAGGACAACATGGATGAACATCGAGTTCTCTGTCCCGACCTCAGTCCGCAGCTGCCTGAGGGCTTCCAGAAAAGGCTGGCTCTCGATATCCCCGATCGTTCCGCCGATCTCGGTAATCACTACATCCGCTCCTGTCATCTCCCCCACAGAGTATATAGCGGACTTTATCTCATCCGTGACATGAGGGATTATCTGGACAGTCCTGCCAAGGTACTCTCCCCTCCTTTCCCTTGTCAGGATATTCCAGAATACCTTGCCGCTTGTCAGATTGGATTTTCTGTTCAGGTTTTCATCGATGAACCTCTCATAGTGTCCCAGATCCAGATCTGTCTCAGCTCCATCCTCTGTAACAAAGACCTCCCCATGCTGATAAGGACTCATCGTTCCAGGATCGACATTGAGATAGGGATCAAGCTTCTGGGCAGCCACCTTCAGCCCTCTCTGCTTCAAGAGCAGTCCTAGGCTGGCAGCACTTACGCCCTTGCCGAGCCCTGATACAACACCACCTGTAACGAATATGTATTTCCGATTCATACGCACCTCCAGAAAAAGAAAAAGGACACCTACCCCTTCAGAGATAGACGTCCTTGTCCAACTGGTTGCCATTATATTGCTTTATCGATTCCCTTCTCAACTGATTGGCAATGGAAAAAGAAACTATTTTCAATATCAGAGATCAGAAAGCTTCATATAGAGAAGAGGATAAGGATTGCCTTGCTCATCCAGTTCTGTACGTCTGTAAACCCTGAATCCCATATGCTCATAGAATCCTTTTGCCTGAGGATTCTGCTCATTTACTGCAAGACGGTTGACAGAATAATCCCTGATCCCCTTCTCCATAAGCTGTCTGCCAAGACCCTTCCCACGTTCTTCCGCCTGTATGAACAGCATCTCAACCGAACCGTTATCAATACCCATAAAGGCAACAGGAGAGCCACTCTCATCATCGGCAACGATAAGATGCTCCACTTCTCTCACTGCCTCTGGCACATACTTCCTTATATTCAGTATCTCAGATCCTGAAAGGAAAAGATGCGTAGCCCTTACAGATGATTCCCATACTGAGATAAGAGCTTCTATCAGCTCAGGAGATCGATCTGCAACTTCATATATCTTCATGCTCCACTGCTCCCATAGTATTTTTCTTATTTATCAGCAATCCTGCCACCTTTACTGAATAAAATACAATCCCTATCTCTTGCCTCTTTGCATACAGATCGGAACCTGCTATGCCTGTTTAGCAGTTTCGCTCTCCTATTTCACACAGACACGCATGGAAAATCATGGAAGGTATGGGAAACCATATCTTGGTAATTTGGGACGACTCTACAGAGGGCACTTCATAGTTCCTGAAATAGTGCTCCTTGCATAGTCTGTAGGCTACCACGTGAAATTATAGGCAGGAGATTCAGGATGGAAAAAGTCGATATCACAGTGAATGAAAGCAGCCTTATAGAAAGCATCAAGGAGATAATCATCACCTCTCGTAAAAACATTGTACGTAGCGTCAATACTGAGATGCTTTCAGCTTACTGGAATATCGGGAGACTCATTGTTGAGGATGAGCAGAAGAATCAGGAAAGAGCACAATATGGAGAGCAGACACTGAAGCATATATCAAAGCGTCTTAAGGCAGAACTTGGAAATGGCTTTTCTATTTCAAATCTTCAGTTCATGCGCCGTCTATTCCTTGCCTATCCAAATCAACAGACACTGTCTGTTAAATTGAGTTGGTCGCATTACTGTGAGCTTCTAACAATATCTGATAATAACAAACGCAACTTCTATGAGAAGGAATATATTGCTTCAAAATGGTCTGTAAGAGAACTGAAAAGGCAACTTGATTCATCACTCTATGAACGCCTCCTGCTCTCTCGGGGAAAAGAGAACAAGGAAGAAGTCAAAAGGATTGCAGAAAAAGGACAGGAAATAGAAAAGCCAGAGGATATTCTCAAAGACCCTTATGTTTTTGAGTTTGTAGGACTTCCTGAGAACAAGCCAGTGATGGAAGCTGATCTTGAGGATGCTTTGATCAATCATATTGAGAAATTCCTCTTGGAGCTTGGCAAAGGCTTCATGTTCGTTGGAAGGCAGCAGAGAATAACATTCGGCAATGAGCACTACTACGCAGATATGGTCTTCTACAACAAGATTCTCCGGGCTTATGTAATAATCGAGCTGAAGACAATAAAGCTCCTGCCTGCTGCTGTTGGCCAGCTTAATATGTACCTCAATTACTATAAGGCTGAGGTTAATGATCCTGATGATAATGATCCAATTGGAATCATTCTCTGCACTGATAAGCCCTCAGCGAAGATTGAGTATGTCCTCGGAGGACTTGAAAACAGAATCTTCGCTTCAAAATATGTTCTCTATCTCCCTGATAAGGAAGCACTGGAAGAAGAAGTTCAATCCTTCATTGAGGATTGGGAAGAGAAGGATAAGGAGTAAGTCACAGCGATGGATAACAAAGAAACCAAGTCTGATGACATGATGGATGTTGAGGATATGGATTGGTACAAGGAGCAGGCTGCAAAAGATACTCCTGGCAGAACTCTCCGATTCTATCGCAAACTGAAAGGAATGACACAAGCTGAACTTGCTGGAATACTTGGAACAACAGCAGAGTCAATCAACGATTTTGAAAATGACAGGAAGCCTATCAGCAATACAGATAAGATTGAAATAATTTTACACATTTTACCCCCCCCTATTTCTTATCAAAAGGAATTCTGAGAAGCCTCATGAAATCCTTCTGAGTCTGCAATTCTGTCTTTGCAATGAAATCAATGAAGCTGTCCAGTTTTCCTTTCCCAAGCCGATAACTCTGCAAGGCAGAAATATAGTCATGTCTGAAAACCGGCGGAATAGAGACTGGCAAATAGCAATGCTGAAGAAGGATTGTGTTCATCACTAGTCTTGATACTCTTCCATTACCATCTCTGAATGGATGTATCGATACAAGCCTTGCATGAGCTTCGCTGGCAAAGACAACAGGATCGTATTTGCTTTCATTTTCAGAGAGCCATTCTGCAAATTCATCAAACAATGCAGGAATTTCCTGATATGATGGCAGGCTTTCATCAAGACCTGTAATAATCACATCAACATCTCTGAGCTTTCCTGGCTGCAATTCCGGCTGTCCGAATGTCACAAACTCATGGAAATTGAAGATATCATCTTTAGTTATTGTCTTTGATCCGAGAAGGGTGAACATGAAATCATAAGCCTTTCCACCACCGATAGCTTCAAACATCTCTCCGAGAGTATGCTGCCCTACAGTAACACCATCTCGGAGGATTATTGCAGTTTCATCCTCTGTAAGGGTATTACCTTCAATAGCATTGGAGCTCCATACATTCGGAACTCTGTAGAAGTCCTTAATCTGACTGAGAGTAAAAGAATCGGAGAATGGCCGTTTCTCTGAGATTGCTTCTTTTCTGCTACGGCATTCTTCAACTATTTCCATTGAATACATTCGCTTTGCCTGCTCCTTGCTTCTATACCATTCAAGATCCAGATTCTCTCAATTATCCGATAGCATTATTTTACAGAAAAAAGAGATAATCACCAATATAAACAATTATGGTTTCACAATTAGTGCCCATTTTAGTGCCCACCACTGTTTTCAAGGGTACCTGGCAAAGAAAAAAGGCTCATCCGACTCCTTATCTGGAATAGAATAAGCCTTAGTGGGCGATGCCAGGATTGAACTGGCGACTTCCACGATGTCAAAACGCTAATAATTCTTTTTATAAGAATGAATTATTTGCCATCTATTACTGTCTTTTGCTATAAATTATCATTCCCGATCATTTTATGCAATAATAAGCTTTGCACTCCTTACTGGCTATTATCTCAGCTTTCTCGTTATTACGGTATCCAGAGTTGATACCCAACCTGCTACCAATTGTGAATACCAGCTATAAATCGTGCAAAATACCCATAATCGTTTCGATCCCGATCAGCTCCACTCAAAGCAA
>CALXKZ010000027.1 GCA_944389065.1 uncultured Spirochaetaceae bacterium | reverse complement strand
CGCTGTAGGTTCTGTACCCAGGAACAAAAGGCTTATCAGGGCAGAGCTCACCTTCCAGGCTATCGCCCTCGAGCCTGCAAAACAGCGTTTCCTTCAGGGCGTTCCTTACCCCCTCATCATCGAGGGCAGGAAAAGCCTTCGCTGCCTTCTTATAAGCCTTTGTCAGGGCTCTGACTATGCGCTCATCCTCAGTCATTACGGAAGACCTATAGAAGAACCAGTACCAGCAGAATGTCCCGGCCGATACAGCAAGCATCAGAAGCCCTCTCAGCGTGAACTGAAGCCACGTGCTGCATGATGCGAAGAACAGCCAGAGCCCGTCAGAGACAAGCACCAGGAAGCCGCCTACGAGATACTGCCATGTGAAGAGCCCCGGATCGGTGAATGCCTTCTCCATCACATCCTCCGCAAGAAGCGCGATTACAGTGATGAATACGACTACCGTCAGCCCTTCCAGCAGCACCAGGAAGCCTGCGCCCATAAGGGCATAGAGCGTCCATAGTCCAATCACAATCCCGAATGCCGCAAGATTCTTGAATATCGCATTCCTTTCATTCATGCCTTCTTCCTCCCTCTTCCGCTTTTCACGGAAAGCTTCCTGTGCTTATGGACCCCATGCAGGATATCCCAGCCGGTGATGGCCATCGCCGCAGTGGGAAGCCCAAGGAACAATCCGTTCTCAACAAAGATCCCATACCAGAAGGCTGCGCCTTCCAATCCCCAGCATTTCCATATGCCGATAAGGCACCAGATGGCAGACGATATGAGCGTCAGCGCAATGGCAATGAGCTCATTCGGAGTGCCTGTGCGGTACTTCAGCACGGAGCCGATAAGATTGAGGATTAAGGCAATGGCAAGCATTCCAGACGAGACGATGAAAATATCCATGATCGTTATCCTCTCTGGAAGAAACACATGCTTATAGATTTGACACGGGATTAGGATATCACTGAAAGAAGAGGTTGTCGCGTTGCGGCGTTATGACAAAAAAATGGGCTATCAGCCCATCATTATATAAAACCCTTTGAACGCAATATATCTGCATACTGTTCTTTGCTAAGAGTGCATTTAACAAATCGTCTAAACTCATCAGTTGAAAGATGCATTTGGCGACTCATCATACCAATTAGGGGACCGCCGATTTCTTTTTCTGAATGACTTATTTTTGTATGAATAGCAGTTCTCTTTCCCCCGTCATAGTAAACATAAAATCTATGATCTCTATCCTCTTTTTTGAAACCTTTATAAAGAAGGCTTCTTGTTATATTCTTTACATCAATTGTGGGCATAACCAAAACCTGTATCAAATGCCCAAATTTGCAAAGGAGTAAAATCGCCGCTTGAAGATGAAATACCTTCAAGGTCATCCAACGTACAAAGATGAAAATAATGTGAGAGCTTATTCTTTAATTTTATTGCACTTTCGCTTAATTCCTGATCAGAAACCTGTTTATATTCATCCCACAAAAAACAAATTTCTTCTTCAAAAGCTATCCGTACATCCGGGATTGATTTCTCACAGATTTCTATATCGAAAAGAGGAAAAGATGCGAGATAATACTCTTCTTCTTTCCATATATCTAAAGTAATATCGAATGCAGATTTTAGAAACCCTCTTCCATACGGGATCATGTTAATTAACATAGATGAAATTATTTCATTCTGCATTCTCTATACCCTTTTCTGCCTGTTCTATTAATCCATTAAGCCAAATATTCAACTGCTTTGCCGCGTCGAGATTCATCGTTACCCCAGATACAATATATCTTATCACTGGAAGTATTTCCGGCTTGTTTTTCACAGAAGAAGCTCTTCCATTTTCATCAAATTCAACAATAGTAGAGTTTGGGATAGCGGAACGCTCTTGATAAAAATTCATGACAATATCGCCATTCGGACTCAATCCACCATAAGCACCGGTTGCATAATCAGGATTGTAATCCTCATTAAAAATGTATTTAACTTCAAGCCGCCTATTTTCCATACATCTCCTTTAGAAACCCAAAGCCCTCTGCAAGATAATTTACATCACGGCCACATACATAAGGGCTCATGCTCATCTTACGAGGACTTCCACTTTTTCAATACAGTCAAAGTTGAGAAAAGTCAACTTAAATCCAAAGTAAGGTCCAACAAATCCACATATGAGTATATTCCACTACTACAGTAGTGGAATAAATTCATATTGCATTTCCCTCTCAAATTCATACAAAAATCAATCGATTCGTACACGAATTAAATTTTGACGATTTATGGAAATTATAGTGACAACGCCACAGTCGGGATCACCTCCTCTGGGCTTATCAATTCTGGTACTTCAGAGAGCTTTCTAGCAACGTGCATATGGAACAGAGAAGGCTGTCTGGTATAGTTCCTTTCCCAGACAGTCAATATCTAATGGGATATGAATGTTCTTATATCATCCATGGACATAGCCATATCTGGCTTAATGTATCCCTCTGCATTTTCCGTCAGCCTTAACCATGTCATGCCGTGTAGGCTATTCCCGTGATCATCTGGAAATCCTCCGCGGTGAGCTTCTGCAGAAGCACCATGTACTGAAGCCTCTCGATGCTCCATCGCGCCGGATAGTATCTCCTCGACTTCTCCAGAACATCCGGATCCGACTGCGGCTCTGAAAGCGACATCGTGCTTATCGCATAAGGATTCGTTGCAGTCTGGATGATCTCGAGGTAATCAACATCGGCGCGGAGCTGGTAGGTATCGACGGGAGTGCGCGCTTCCGTTTCGGCCTTGGCCTGAATTAGCCATGCAAGTCTGTTATTCTCTATATCCACAGAGATATTCGGATAGTACGGCCTGTCAATCCTGT
>CALXKZ010000026.1 GCA_944389065.1 uncultured Spirochaetaceae bacterium | reverse complement strand
GGCGAAGAAAAAAGGCCTATCCAATTCCTTATCTGGAATAGAATAAGCCTTAGTGGGCGATGGCAGGATCGAACTGCCGACTTCCACGATGTCAACGTGACACTCTCCCGCTGAGTTAACCGCCCATTGCTCTGCAACCTTAGCATCCTTGGCAATAAGTGTCAAGAGTCTGTGCAGATAGCATGCAGATTGCAGCCTGAATGTTTAACAAACTTCTAACATATTTATGCATAATACACACTTTACACATCTTTAACGATTATTTTACGCTTTTTGCTGATGGATGTTTCATTTGCGAATTTCTGGCAGCAGATCTTTTCATCTCCTGCACTGCTGATAACCGTAGCGCTCACGCTTGGGGTTATCTTTGTCAATGGATGGACAGATGCTCCGAATGCGATAGCCACATGCATTACGACGCGCTGCATGAGGCCGCGTCCTGCAATCATGATGAGTGCTGCATTCAATTTCCTCGGTGTTCTCATAATGACAAGGATCAATGCTTCAGTCGCCTCGACGATAAGCAATATGGTTGATTTCGGGAACGATACGACAACTGCCCTTATCGCGCTTTCAGCTGCGCTCTTCTCGATTGTCGTATACAGTACAGCAGCATCATTCTTCGGAATCCCCACCAGTGAGAGCCACAGTCTCATAGCAGGTCTCACAGGAGCAGCTATCGCAACACAGGAAGGAATCAGCGCTGTAAACGGCAGTGAATGGGTGAAGGTAATCTATGGCCTTGTCCTGTCGCTCCTTCTTGGTTTTGCCGTCGGGTATGCAGTATGCAAGCTTGTCGCTTTCTTCTGCAGGAATTTTGACAGAAGAAGAGCCAATGGCTTTTTCAGATATGCCCAGATTGCTGGAGCCGCTGCAATGAGCTTCATGCATGGAGCCCAAGACGGGCAGAAGTTCATCGGAGTTCTGTTCCTTGGAGTAGCTTTTGCAAATGGAGAGACCAGCGTACACGGCGTAATGATCCCAATCTGGCTGATGATCCTCTGCTCAATAGTCATGGGTCTTGGCACAAGTGTCGGCGGAGAGAAGATTATCAGATCTGTGGGAATGGATATGGTCAAGCTTGAGAAGTATCAGGGTTTCAGTGCTGACATTGCAGCATCCCTCTGTCTTCTCCTCTCCTCTGTTTTCGGCATCCCTGTATCAACAACACATACAAAAACCAGTGCGATCATGGGTGTAGGAGCCTCAAGAAGGCTGAGTGCGATAAATTTCTCTGTAGTCCGGGATATGATGCTTACATGGGTATTCACATTCCCCGGATGCGGATTGATAAGCTTTATAATGGTAAAGCTCTTCCTTGCAATCTTCTGATAAGGAGTCAGTATGGCAAAAAAACAGGATACATTCTATTTCGATACGTTCACAGCTTGCGCAGCTCATGCTGTAAAAGCCTCTGAGATACTCCGCAGATGCATCAGTGATTACGATCCTGATAACCTTGGCCCGATCCTCGATGAGATCCATAAGGTCGAACATGATGCTGACATGAAGAAGCATGAGCTGATCAACGTGCTGGCAAAGGCATTCATAACTCCGATTGAAAGGGAGGACATAATGCTGATGAGCCAGTGTCTGGATGAGGTTGTGGACAAGCTGGAAGATGTCGTTCTCAGGCTCTACTGCGATAATGTACGTTCAATCCGTCCTGACATGATTGATTCGGTTGATGTTATTGAGCGCTGCTGTCAGGAGATGCTCCTCATGACACAGGATTTCGCTGATTTCAGACATTCCAAAACACTCAAAGAGAGGATAATAAACATCAATACGATGGAAGAGGACGCAGATAAGCTCTTCATATCAAGCATGCGCAATCTGCACACATCTGAGACAAATCCCCTGGAGATCATAATCTGGAGGGATGTCTATAGATACCTCGAGCAGTGCGCAGACGCATGTGAGCATGTGGCAGATGCCTGTGAGAAAGTATTGATGAACAATACCTGATCAGTCCTCCGTGCTTTCAGGATGATTGGGCATCATTATTGAGTGCCGCTCCTTAATCAGCACGAAACCGGAAAGCAAAGCGCCCAGCAGCGATGTAAGCGGAAAATTCAGCCAGATTCCTGTAAGTCCAAGATTCTGCAATGCAATGAGAAGGGCTACAGGAAAGATGAAGGCCATAGAGACCGATATAATCGCTGCATAGCGTGAGCGTTCAAGCGCAAGCATGAAGCTCTGGGTAGAGAATGAGATCCACCGTGTTATGTATGTGAATGCGAATATCATGACAGCAGTGACGGCATAGGAAGGAATCTCTCCGGCGATGAATGCTGATAGTATCCCGGAAGGATTCACTACGCAGATTATGAATGCCACAGCGCAGATCGATGCTGCAACCGAATAGCAGAGTTTCTCGATTGATCTGACACGGGATGGATAGCCAGCTCCCCAGTTATACCCGATTGCTGGCTGCAGAGAATCGCATGAGCCGTACATGATCGGGAATACAATGCCATCTGCATACATCAGAACACCATAGACCGATACGGCAGCCTCTCCGCCAAAACGCACCAGCATGATATTCATGATGATCGATGTCATCCTCCCTGCTACATTGTTCAGGAAGCTTGGAAGACCGCATGAGACAATCTTCTTCACAATCTGGAGGGAGAATACAGGGCGGACAAATCCAAGAGCAAGCTTACCCCTGAAAAACGGAGCAAGAGAGATGGATGCCGTGATTGCCATACCCGTACAGGATGCAAACGCTGCCGCCCATATGCCGAATCCACAGATGCCAAGCAAGAAGAATTCAAAAAGCCCGCAGAAAACAGACATGAAGATATTGAGCCCCATGCTTGTGCGTATGCGCCCGCAGATCCTAAGATAGTTGTCTGAAGCGAATACCATCGTCGACACAGGTGACATAAGAGCATAGGTACGCAGATATGAGACAGCATCGGAAGCGAACTGGCCCTCTGCTCCCATAAGGCGCATGAAGAGAGGAGCCATCAGATATAAGAATGCTCCCATCGCAGCACCAAGAAGCACGATAAGGATGCAAGCCAGCGTGAAGATTCTGTCAGCATCCTTCTTCCTACCCTCCCCAAGAGCTATGGATATCGGGACAGAAGACCCTACTCCTACAAGATCAGCAATGGCGAAATTGATTATGACGAAAGGCATTGCAAGATTCAGAGCTGCAAACGATGTCTCTCCGAGAATGTTTCCGACGAAAACACCATCCAAGGTCTGATACATTGCGGATGCCAGCATTCCGATAGCACCTGGTATGGATGTCTTCAGGAAAAGCCTTCCTGGACTTGTCCTGACAAACAGATCGTACTGTGCTTTGTTCCTCATTTGTTCTCCACTGGTAGAAAAGAATGCATGAAAGAGAAAAGGAGAGTCTTCCGGCTCCCCTATCCGTAACAGCAGATACTCTATGGAGTGCTGAGAATAATGTCAATCAAACAAGTCAGGCCTGATCAGCCATCTTCTCAAGCACTCTAAGGGCCTCCTCCACCTTAGGATTGTCCTCATCGGTAGAGAGAGCTTCCCTGACACAGCTTCTGACATGTGCCTTGAGGATCATCTTATTGACATTCTTCAGCAGCGCAATAGTGCTCATAAGCTGCGTAGAGATATCAATACAGTAACGATCTTCATCGATCATCCTGAGAATGCCATCGAGCTGCCCTTTTGCAATCTTTATCTTCTTCGTAGACTCTTCCCGATCAGCCTTCAATTCCAGTCACCTCATATCCTGCATCGATTACAGCCTTCCTGAGATCGTCATCCGATACATTTCCCACGCACCTGACAGTTGCAGACTTTCCTTCAAGGGAGACATCAACGCCCTCAACCCCGCTTACCTTCTCAAGAGCATCATGCACATGCTTCACGCAGTGCTGGCACATCATACCTTCAATACAGATCTTCTTTTCCATAGCTTTATCCTCCTCTGATATTCCATTATCCGGAAAATCCGTGTCAATTATATTGCAGCTCCACTTCTCCATGCCTGATCCAGACTCTTCCCCAGCCCTAGTCACTTTCGGAGCGAAGAACCTCAGACGAAGAGCATTCGATACGACAAAGACCGATGAGAAGCTCATCGCGAATGCTCCGATCATCGGGCTGAGCTTCATACCGAATGCTGGATACAGCACCCCTGCAGCAATAGGAATACAGATCGCATTGTAGAAAAGAGCCCAGAACAGATTCTCCTTTATATTCTTTATTGTGGCTTTTCCAAGCTGTATAGCTCCTGGTACATCCATCAGATCGCTCTTCATCAGCACAAGGTCCGCAGACTCAATCGCTATATCGGTACCGGCTCCGATTGCTATTCCGACATCAGCACGGGCAAGCGCAGGTGCATCATTTATGCCATCCCCGACCATTGCGGTCTTCTCTCCTTCTTTCTGGTATTTCCTTACAGCCTTCTCCTTATCTTCCGGAAGCACCTCTGCAATGACCTCATCGATTCCTACAGCCCTTCCGATAGCATTGGCTGTACGCTGGTTATCCCCAGTGAGCATCACAGTTCTTATACCCATTTCCTTCAATTCCCTGACAGCGCTCCTGCTGGTCTTCTTCACAGTATCAGCAAGCGCGATAATCATGAAAAGCCTACCATCGCAAAGAAAGAACAATGGTGTCTTTCCCCGGCTGGAGAGATCCTCATCGAACTTCCTCTCTGTATCGGAATATATTCCCTTCTTCTCCAGAAGCTTTCTGTTCCCGCCTTCTACCATATGGCCATCAACGATACCGCTTATGCCCTCCCCTGGGACACTTCTGTATCCGGAAGCCTCTTTTACCGGGGCTGATGCAGATACTGCATAGCTTACAATAGCTTCTCCAAGGGGGTGTCCTGAGAGCTTCTCAAGCGATGCTGCCATTGAAATAGCTTCCTCATGTCTCCAGCCCTTCTGGATGATTATATCTGTCACAGAAGGCTTTCCTTCCGTAATGGTTCCAGTCTTATCAAGGACTACGGTTCTGATACTGTGAAGTACTTCAAGCGCTTCTGCGGATTTTATGAGAACTCCATTCTGGGCACCTTTGCCTGTTCCAACCATTATAGCAGTCGGTGTTGCCAGACCAAGCGCACAAGGGCAGGAAATCACAAGCACCGATATGGCTATTGAGAGGGAGAACTCCAGGCTCTTTCCTGCAATCATCCATGCAATGAATGAGATTACCGCTATGGATATGACAATGGGAACAAATACGCCGCTGACCTTATCAGCCATCTTTGCAATCGGAGCCTTGGAGGATGTAGCCTCATCAACAAGCCGTATGATACCGGAAAGCGTTGTCTCATCTCCGGTCTTCAGGACTTCCATCCTTATGTATCCGGATTCCAGCACGGTTCCTCCGATAAGCTTATCGCCAGACTCTTTCTCAACGGGGATGCTTTCCCCTGTGATGGCAGCTTCATCGACGGCACCGCTGCCATCTTTCACGATACCGTCGGCAGGGATGGAAGCACCTGCTCTTATCACTGCTATATCCCCTTTGACGATATCAGCTGTATCGATCTCAACCTCTTCTCCATCTCTTATGACAACGGCCTTCTTCGGCGCAAGGTCCATAAGCTTCCTGATTGCATCAGAGGTACGACCCTTTGCCCTTGCCTCAAAGAATTTGCCAAGGGTTATCAGCGTAAGTATCATGCCCGCTGACTCGAAATAGAGGTCCATTGAGAACATGTGGGCTGTGGACATATCCCCATGGCCAAGTGCTGAAGCTATTTTATATAGAGCATATATGCCATATATAACAGCCGCTCCAGAGCCGAGAGCTATGAGGGAGTCCATATTGGGTGATCTCTGCCAGAGCGCCCGGAAGCCGTTGACGAAGAATTTCCTATTTATGAAAAGAAGCGGTATCGTAATTATGAACAATGTCAGGGCAAATACCATGGAATTCTCAGTTCCAAGGAGGAACCGAGGGAGAGGCCATCCCATCATGTGCCCCATTGAGATATAGAAAAGAGGTACAGCGAAGACAATTGAAGAGATGAGACGTCTCTTCATCCTGATATACTCTTCCCTTGCTGTATCCTTCTCCTTCGTACCAGCTTTCTTCCCGCTCCGGGAATCCTTCAATGATGCCCCGTATCCTGCCTTCTCCACCGCCGAGATTATCGTGCTGTCATCAATAGCATTCTCATCGAATTCGACAGACATGGTATTCTTCAGCAGATTGACAGAGACATCCGAGACACCATCAAGCGATCTAACGCATTTATCAACTCGGGAAGAGCATGCAGCGCAGCTCATCCCTGTTACATCGAACTGTTCTTTCTTCATATTCTGAAGATACACCCCACCGGGGTGTGGTGTCAATGTCTGAGGTGTACCTATACCGCCTTTCTCGCCTCCTGAGATGAGCGGAATGTCTCAAGCTGGAACCGGGCTAAAGCGGAAACATCCTCAAGGCTGCCATCAAGACGGATCCACCTTGAATTGCCCCCTGCTTTCACCGATGGGGATACCTTCAGAGAGTAGATGGAATAATCCAGTCCATTACCTCCGGTACTCCAGAAAAGCTTTGCCCGGGATCTGTTGTCCAGGACCCCTGTTTTCTCGAATCCGATCCTCATTGATGCATCAATCCCGGACTCCTCCGCTTTCTGAAACCCTGAAGGTATGGAGTAGTACCCTGCGGGGAAGAACGGACTGTTTGTCTCCGGCAATGACAGAAGCACATATATTTCCCCATCCCGTTCTGTCCAGAAAAGGCATCCTGCCAATCTCATTGTATCTCTTTCCATTCCTTTCTCCTTATCTATCCTAAAGATAACGCTTATACAGCTATCTTTTGTGCAGTTGGCCTGCAGAAAGATGGAGTATTCTTGCAGAAGGAGTGAACAAGAAGCTAGAATCGCAGCATGAGATTTCTAATTGCTTCAGATATTCACGGTGCGGCAGAGCCTGCGACGATGATCAGCAGGATATACAGGGACGGAAGCTTTGACAGGCTCCTGCTTTTAGGAGATCTGCTGTACCATGGTCCAAGGAACAATCTTCCGGAAAGCTATGATCCAAAGAAAGTCATCGGCATCCTCTCAGAGCTTTCAGACTGCATAACATCGGTCAGAGGCAACTGCGAAGCCGAGGTCGACCAGATGGTGCTGCCATTCCCAGTGCTCTCAGAAAGCGCTCTCGTATTCGCTGATGGCCTATCGATATTCCTCACCCATGGCCATATCTGGACGCCTGAAAAGCATCCCGGGGGGATTGACGCATTCTTCTCTGGCCATACGCATATTCCTGTTCTGGAGAAGAAAGATGGTCTTACTGTCCTGAATCCCGGATCCATATCGCTTCCAAAAGGCGGATACGATCCTTCATATGCAATTTATGATGGAGGAAGCATAGAAATTCTCTCGCTCAGGACAGGAGAGAGGATGATGCATCTGGAAAAGTAAGGTATACATAGACGTAGCCTCCCTTCTCCGAGATTGTGACACTCCCTCCATGGAGGTCCATTATCTGATAGACTATCGGCAGACCCATCCCCGTGCCACCTTCGGTACGGGAATCATCCCCTCTTGCCCATGGTTCAAAGAACTGGGGAAGGGGCTTTGGCAGAGATCCATTGTTCCTCACCTCGATCACTCCGTTTCCGATTCCCCTGTAAAGCTTCAGCAATGGCTTTTCTTCTTTGCTGCTGTATTCCTTTGCATTATCGAGGATCTCCTTCAAAGCCCTTCGGAGGAGCTCAGGATCAGCATCAATCTCAGCACTTCCATCAATCAAGCAGCCTCCGATCAGATCCGGAGGAAGTGCTGATGGAAGCATCAGGCGCTCCCTATTGACCTCAGCATCGGGAGATAGCAGATATGAATAGTACCTGACGGAGGATATTCTCATCGCAAGGGTCTCGACTTCTCCCTTCAGCTTGTCCAGGAATTCCTTATCTACAGGAAAAACACCGTCAATTGCTCCGTCAACAAGCAGCTGGATCGATGCAAGCGGTGTATTAAGGTCGTGGGATATATTCCTGATCCATTCTTTTCTCGACCGCTGATGGCGCTTCAGATCAACAGCAAGAGCTGCTATCGAGGATGCTATCTCAGACATCTCCACTGTATCCTGCTTTGAAAGCGAAATATTGAAATCGCCCTCTGAAAGCATACGCAGGGATTTCTGTATATCTCTGACACTGCGCTCTGTCCTTTTTGAATAGATAGCGGCAAGAAGCAATGCTATCAGGAAAGACAGCGGAAGGGATATTATGAAGACTACTATGATCTCTCTGAGCGCAAAAGCAGTAGGAGCATAGAAATTAAGCTTATAGACAAGCACATCGATATACCCCTGCGGTCTGCCATTCAATGTCACCATTATCGTTCCTGCGATATCCTGATCCGTAAGGACCGCAGGAAGACTGACCCTGACAGAAGGCTGCGTTCTCGAAGCAGGACGGAAATCTATGCTTTCGACAACGGGGATATTATCGGATGCTGTTATAGCCATCTCATAGCGTGGTGGTGCTATCCTCACATCCTTGTATTCGATTGTCTTCTGATAATAAGCAGAAAGACGCCCGAAGACCTGAGGTCTGAACTCAGCAGCTCTGGGGCTGGGAACCTCCTCCCCATCAGGAGAGAAACCGAGGGACAGGACAAAATCCCCGTTTCCATTTCTCAGTATAAGTCCGGAAACCCTCTCTGTTGAGCTGTCGGCAATCATGTTTATCACAGCTTCATCATCAGCCGATCCGATACGCTGTATTGCACGGCGGACAGAGGATACGAATTCCTCAAAGACCTCCCTCTTCCAGTTCTCCGCAAGAAAACGGTAATTGCCTACGAATACCAATGCTATCTGGACCATCAGAAGCACAAAGATGATCATGGCAATAGAGAGAAACATGCGGAAGAACTGATGACGCACTTCTTATCAGGACCTCTTCCCTGAGAACCGGTAGCCATATCCCCGGACAGTATCGATCCATGATCCCGGTTTCAGCTTGGCCCGTATGTTCTTTATGTGTGTATCCACAACCCGCTCATAGCTTTCAAAGCTATAATCAAAACACTCTTCAAGTATCTGGGCACGTGTTATGAGATTTGGGGCATTTGTCGCAAGACATAGGACAATCCTCCACTCTGCAGCTGTCAGCGATATCCCAGTGCCATTGATTGTGAGAATATGCTCATTATCATCGATCACCATCGTATTCCCATCAGAATCCGAATATGAATAAACACGCCCAGAAACAGATACTGTATCATCCAGGCGTCTGAAGAGAGCCTGTATCCTCAGAACAAGTTCCTTGGGACTGAACGGCTTTGTTATATAATCATCGGCACCAAGCTCAAAACCAAGGATCCTGTCGGACTCATCGACTCTGGCAGTAAGGAATATCACAGGGAGAGAAGGATACTTCTCCTTAACCTCCTTTACGAACGAAAAACCATCACCGTCAGGGAGCATCACATCCTCGACAAGCAGATCCGGTACAGACTCTGCGAAGGCATTCCTCGCTTCCTCAATGGATTTCAGCCCCTTTGCTTCATAGCCAGAGAGAGAAAGGTACTGCACTACCCCCTGGCAGATCACTTCATGATCCTCGACGACATATATAAGCTTCATATTCCGGAGTTTTACGGAAGCAGAACCATATTTCAATAGAGGGCTGTCAAAATACACAGAAATAACAAACATCCATTGCTATATGATATTCCCGGAGGATGGATTATCATCAGAGCATGGTGAAACCGAAAATCCCTGATATCATTGTTTTCATTGCCTATGCAGGAGCGATAGCGCTATCCTCGATAGCCGCATCTTCGGCTGCAGGAAGCATTCTGGAAGTCAATGCCGATGGGAAGGAGTACGCCTACTCGCTCTCTGAAGATGGGAAGCACAGCTTCTACGGCCCGCTGGGAGAGACTGTAATAGAGATAAAAGACGGAAAGGCCCGTGTGATATCATCCCCTTGTCCGAATGGAACGTGCATGAAGTCAGGCTGGTCAAGCACGCTATGCTGCCTTCCGAACAGAGTCATTGCTGTAAGCACCAGTGAAGGAGATGCAGATGCAGTATCCGGCTAAGACAGCATACCTGGGAGCTCTTTCTCTTTTCTTTTCCGCCGTTGAGCTTTTCATTCCAACGATTCTGCCATTTTTCAGAATCGGACTGGCAAACATCCCTTTAATCGCCGCCCTTGGCCTGCCATTTCAGGATTTCGTGATCCTTCTTCTGATAAAAGCCGTCGGGACATCATATGTGTCAGGGACGATATTCTCTCCTTTTTTTATCATGTCGCTAGTCCAGACATTCATATCAGGAATGGGAATGTACTATCTCAAGAAAGCATCGGGGCAATGGATATCGGTCTACTCTGTATCCGCATTCGGCGCCCTTCTTTCTGATATCGCCCAGATTGCAATCGCATCGCTATATGCAGGCTCCGGAGCTTTTGCCCTGCTGCCGCTTATGCTGATTCTGTCACTGCCTTCTTCCCTGATAACCGCAGCCATATCAAAACGAATAGAGATCCCCGAGATCGCGATTACCGCTGTCTCCAGAGAAAAGGGCCGATACTACGGCATCCTGCCATTCATCCTGTCAGCCATTGCACTTGCATCGGTCCATGAAGTCTTACTGCTTTTATTCTCAGCTGCAGGCTGCTTCATCTTCCAGAAAGCTGCAGGAAGGAAAATAAGGATATGGCCTCATATCATGATGTTCCTGTTCATGGTCATATCATCAGTACTCACACCATCAGGAAAGGTTCTCTGGAGGTTTCTGTCATTCCCGATAACAGAGGGAGCTCTTTCCGCCGCCCTCTCAAAATGCCTGATGCTCTCTGCATCGATTGCGCTATCACAGGGATTCTCAAAGGTAATCGCCCCCCAGCAAGGTCTTATCGGAGAGGTTCTTGCCCTTTTCAATGCATTGATTGAATCATTCCATAAGCAAAAAGGAACCATTGCTGATAAAGTTCAGGCCACACTTATGTCTGAAATGCAGGAAAATAACATAATTAAACAGAATAATATTCCAGTTTTCACATCAATAGCAATATCAGCTTTTTTAATTACCATTTCATTATTAAACTATCTCTTTTTATAATCAGATTATATAATATCCATTGACACGGGATCTGTTTTTTATGTATATAAATTTATCGATAAACAAGGAGTAAAATCATGGCAGAAGTCACTGAACTCTTCCCTGGTCAGCTCGAGCTCCAGGAAATGATTGAGAAAGTCAAGCGTGCACAGCTCGTATATGCGAACTATCCACAGGAAAAGGTAGATGAGATCTTCCGTGCTGCAGCAATTGCGGCAAACAACGCCAGAATCTCACTCGCGCAGGATGCTGTTGCCGAAACCGGCATGGGAATCATCGAAGACAAGGTAATAAAGAATCACTTCGCTGCAGAGTATATCTTCCACAAATACAAGGATGATAAAACCTGCGGTATCATCGAGGACGACATGGGATTCGGCATCAAGAAGATTGCAGAGCCCAAGGGTGTTATCTGCGGAATCATCCCTACAACAAACCCAACATCGACAGCAATCTTCAAATCCCTTATCGCTCTCAAGACGAGGAATGCGATAATCTTCTCTCCCCATCCGAGAGCAAAGAAGTGCACATGTGATGCTGCCCGCATTGTTCTTGAGGCTGCAGTTAAGGCAGGTGCTCCAGAGGACATCATCGGCTTTATCGAAGAGCCTACAATGGAAAAGACTGACTATCTTATGAAGCATCCGCTTGTAAATCTCATTCTTGCAACAGGCGGTCCTGGAATGGTCAAATCCGCATATTCTTCAGGAAAGCCGGCAATCGGCGTAGGTGCTGGAAACACCCCTGCCCTTTTGGACAAGAACTGCAATATCAAGATGGCAGTAGCTTCCATCCTTATGTCAAAGACCTTCGACAATGGTGTTGTATGTGCTTCCGAGCAGGCTGTCGTTGTGCATAAGGATATATACAATGAGGTAAAGAAGGAGTTCAAGGAGCAGGGAGCCCACTTCCTTACAAAAGAGGAACTCGCACTCCTTGAGCCGATCATCCTTGATCCGAAGAGAGGATCGGTCAACCCGAAGATTGTCGGACAGCCGGCTTCGAAGATCGCAGAGATCGCAGGCTTCACAGTACCTGCATCAACAAAGGTTCTCATCGGAGAAGTAAAGAGAATCGAGATGGATGAGCCATTTGCACATGAAAAGCTCTCCCCGGTTCTTGGCATGTATTCATGCGATAACTTCGGAGAAGGCGCGGCAATGGCTGCAAAGCTTATTGCGCTTGGCGGATTCGGACATACTTCCGTCCTCTACTGCGATGAAAAGGAGCAGGACAAGATCAATACATACGGCAAAACAGTAAAGACAAGCCGTGTACTCATCAACATGCCTGCATCCCAGGGTGCTATCGGTGATATCTACAATTTCCGTCTTGAGCCTTCCCTCACACTTGGCTGCGGAAGCTGGGGCAACAACTCCATCTCGGAGAACGTTGGGCCGAAGCATCTTCTGAACGTCAAGACAGTAGCAGAAAGGAGGGAAAATATGCTCTGGTTCAAGCTTCCACCGAAGATTTATTTCAAATATGGCTGTCTGCCTGTAGCTCTCCAGGAGCTTGAGTCAAAGAAGAGAGCATTCATCGTAACTGACAGCTTCCTCTTCTCAACCGGCATGATTGACCGTATCACGGACACACTCCAGCAGCTTGGTGTCGAGACAGAGGTCTTCCATCAGGTAAAGCCGGATCCGACACTCGGAACAATAAACATGGCAATGGAGCTTGTCAAAGCTTACAAGCCTGATGTCTTCATCGCTGTCGGCGGTGGTTCTCCAATGGATGCGGCGAAGATCATGTGGCTTCTGTATGAGCATCCGGAAGTAGAGTTCGAAGGCCTTGCTCTCAGATTCATGGATATCAGGAAGAGAATCTACTCCTTCCCGAACATGGGCAAGAAAGCAGAGCTTGTATGTATCCCAACCACATCCGGAACAGGCTCAGAGGTCACTCCATTCGCCATCATCACAGATGAGAACACAGGAATGAAATGGGCTATCGCTGACTATGCTCTCACACCAAGCATGGCAATTGTTGACAGCGAGCTTGCAATGGGACAGCCGAAGGGCCTCACAGCATCCTGCGGAATCGATGTGCTCACCCACTCTCTTGAGGCTCTTGTATCCTCTATGAGCACGGATTTCACCAATCCGCTTGCGCTTGAGGCTGCAAGAATCGTATTCAAGTATCTGCCAGAGGCATATGCAGATGGTACTAACAAGAAAGCAAGGGAGAAGATGCATGATGCATCGATGATGGCAGGCATGGCATTCTCCAATGCATTCCTCGGTCTCTGCCATTCAATGGCTCACAAGCTTGGAGCGGCATTCCACGTACCTCATGGAATGGCAAATGCGCTTCTTCTGACGAATATCATACGCTTCAATGCAAATGATAACCCGACGAAGCAGGCTTCATTCCCGCAGTATGAGTATCCTTCTGTAATCTCAAGGTATGCACGTGCTGCTGATTACATCTCCATGGCTCTGAACGATACGAAGAATACAGACTTCATCGTAACGACTCCGAAAATGAGCATGGAAGAGAAGGTACAGGTCCTTATCGATGGCATAGAGAAGCTCAAGAAGGAGCTGAACATACCGGCATCAATCAAGGACTGGGGAGTTGACGAGAACGAATTCCTCGCTCAGGTCGATGAGCTTTCAGTGAAGGCTTTCGATGATCAGTGCACAGGATCCAACCCGCGCTATCCTCTGATCAGCCAGATCAAAGAGCTCTATCTTGCTTCCTTCTATGGAAAGGCCTGGACAGAAGAGAAATAATCAGCAGTACTTACTGATAATACTTCACTCCATATCCTGCGTCAGAAATGATGCAGGATATTCTCTACATAGATCTCTTCTTCATGTATCGGAGAATATATACAGTAAGCATGAATATCCAGGCAAAGATCTCTGCATATGCAATCACCATATTCCCGAACACATCGCGGAATATGTATGAACAGGCTATTCTCACAGCAAGCGATGCAATTCCGAGCATTCCAGAAAAAAGCATATCGCCTATACCCTCAAGATACCCTCTTATTGCCGTGCTTAATCCGAAGACAATATAGAATGCCGCGATACGATTGAAGAATGCGCCTCCGATTGCTGTCGTCTCCGGAGACAGCCCGAAAATGGCAATCAGGAGTTTTCCTGCCGTGAATACAATCATAGTCAGGAAAAGTGATACAGCTATCATCATAAGAATTCCTGATCTGACTGCTTCCCGGGCCCTGCTTCGCTTCCCCGCTCCTGTATTCTGGGCAACTACAGTGGCTATACCGGACCCGAGATTGATTATAGGCAGGAGTATTACAGTATCGATACGATATGCTGTAGTGATAGCGGCGACCGTCATTGCCCCGAAGCCGTTCATGAACTGCTGAAGAAATACATTGCCGATCGATGTTGCCCCTGACTGTATTGCAGGAGGAAGCCCAAAGGACAAGCCCTCTGCAATTGCGGCTGCACCCAGTATAGACTTTGACAATCTGAATCTAAGCTCAGGATATCTGCAGAATGAATAGACTACTATGAACACTGTCATCGCAGCCTGGGCAACCACTGTTGCAGCAGCTGCTCCTGCAGGTCCATATCCAAGACCGGCAACAAATAAAAGATCAAGCACGACATTGGACAAGGAAGAGATCAATATAGCCACGAAAGGAGCTCTGCTGTTGCCTACTCCCCTCAGGATTGCAGAGAATACATTGTAGACTGCCAGGAACGGGACTCCTATAAGCACAACGCTCAGGTATCCTGATGAACTCGGGAATATATCTTCTGGGGTATTCATGAAAGAAAGGATTTCATCGGTGAATACTATCCCAAGCATTGCTATCACAAGGAAGGTCATCCCCAGGAGAACAGAATAAGAGGAAAGCATTGATGCTATCTTTCTGTATTCCTTCCTGCCGAACTGCTGTGCTGCAAGAACGGAAATACCTGCGGTAAAGCCTGTAAGAATCGTAACGAACAAGTTATAGATGGAAGTTGTCGCTCCTATTCCGGCAAGTGCGGTCTCGCCATTTATATTGCCGACAATGAATGCATCGACCCAGTTGAAGAGCTGCTGGAACAGACCGCTGAGCACGAGCGGCAGAGTAAACGCTATAAGAGCTCTTCCGATATTCCCTTCAGTCAGTCTTGTATCCATGAGTGACAATGTAGCATCGGGCGGGAGTTTTTTGCAATTACAGCTTCCAATATATACGGATATGGAGCAGAATCAGGTTCGATTATGAAAATGACGGAAAAAGAGTTCAGGGAGTACTCGCTTTCAGGCAATCTCTATACGCTTATCATCCAAGTCGGAACACCTTTAGCGATATTCGCGCTCTTCAACTGTCTTTTCTCAATCCTCGATACGATGATGGCCAGCCATCTCGGAACAATCGCAGTATCATCTGTCGCATATATGAACCAGCTGCGGGGAATCCTAAATGCCATCGGATCTGGGCTGATAACAGGTTCCATGATACTGATAAACAGAGCCTACGGTGCGGGAGACAATGAGAAAGTAAGCATACTGATGAATATGCTGATAAGACTCATCGTTATTATCTCGCTGATCTTCTTTCTCATGCTTCCTTTCATCCCATGGCTGCTAAGGGCCATAAGCACACCGGAGGAATTCATTGAAGAAGGCGTGCTGTATTTCAGGATACTGATCATCGCAACTGTTCTGAATTTCATAAATCTTGTTTACATAAACATCGAGAAGACCAGAGGCCGGACCGGTGTGATTATGATTATCAATATAGCATCAATGGTTCTTAAACTAGGTCTCTCAGCATACTTCATATATGTCATAGAGAAGGGAATCAAATATATCGCGCTTGCAACCCTCATTACATACACATTATTCGCACTCTATTCCCTTACCCATATCTTTGACAGGACAAGCATATTCTGCATAAAACCTCAGCTTGTGATACATGGCAGAAAGGGATACACGAAGAGCCTGGTGAATATATCCTATCCTGTTGCCATAGAGGATTCTGCCTTCTCTTTAGGGAAAGTCGTCATAAATTCACTCGCTGCTGGCTACGGAGCAGAGATGATAGGAGCGCTTGGCATCTCTAATAACATATGCGGTATAGCCGCGAATCTTGAGAATGGATTCTCCGATGCTTCAAGTTCGATTGTCAGCCAGAACTATGGCGCTGGAAAATATGACAGAGCAGTAAAAGCATATATTGCAAACATTGTCATAACATTCATTGCAAGTGCTATAGCCTTGACTTTTCTCTTTATCATGGATGAGCCTTTGATAAGCTTATTCTCAACAAGCAAACAAGGGCTCGATGCTTCATTCCATGATATGATAAAGAGAATTTTCATATTCGATGCATTCAGCTGTCTGGGAATAGCACTGAATGGAGCTGGTATGGATTTTCTTCTCGGACTTGGCAGGACAAGAATCACCCTGGTGCTCAACTTCCTGAAGATCTTTGTTTTCCGGATACCAGTGCTCTTCATACTGCAGCAGTTCATCAGCGATGGAGCAACAGCTCTTGGAATCATGATGCTGATATCGAATGTGGGAATCGCAATCCCCACAACACTGATATGCGCATCAGTCTCTGCAAAACTTCTGAAGAATAGTAAATGATATCAGCAGAGAATCTCCGCCTTCCACTCCTCTATTGCCCTTTTCTGTGAGGAGAAGCTTATTCCGACCTTATGGACCTTCACTCCATCCCCAAGCAGATACGCATACTTATCAGCATAGCCCCGGTCCTCTATCTGCTTCAGTGCCTCATCAGCACTCCCATCAACCTTGAGCTCGAAGATCCATAGATGATCACCTGCCATGATCACCTCATCGGCTCTCCCCCTCGGCCCCCTATCCTCGCTTACCGCAGGGATTCCCCCGATCACGAATATCGCATGAAATATAGAATGATAGAACCTCTCAGGCTCATCACCAACAAGCTCATATGAGAAGGCATTGAAATATTGGATCAGCTTTCTGCATACTTCTTCAGTCTTTCCCTGCCTGCACATCGCCCGGAATTCCGCAAGCCAGAGCTCCATGAAGTCTGCAATTCCTACATACCGAGAAAGAAGACTGCTGGCAAATGAGGTCTTTATCTCCTTATTCGGAAATCCGAAATAAAGAATACCATCCTCCTCATATTCTATCGTAAGATACCCAGCATAATACAGAAGCACTGCGATGCTGCCTTCTGAAATCCCTGGATCTGTAACACAAGATATATCAAAAGATGAGAATGCCCCGCTTGCAGCCATGATGCTATTCTCGAAATATCCAGATAAATCATGCCTTACCGCGATGTTCACAGCAAGCGTTGTTACTCCAGTTGCTTCCCAGTAGTTCCTGAAGATGCAGTCATCGGAGAAGAATGAGCCAAGAGATACAGGGTTGTATACCCTCGTCTCAGATTCAGGCGAGAAGCGGTAGCCATCATAGTAGTCCTTTATAGCCTTAATAAACCCTTCCCTTGTCCTGTATCCGCACCTCTCCCAGTTCTCATCTATCCCTTCAGAGAAGAACCTCTCCACCTCCTCTT
>CALXKZ010000025.1 GCA_944389065.1 uncultured Spirochaetaceae bacterium | reverse complement strand
ACCGGTTACGATCTGACCGACTTCCAATTCGGGAATTGACATAAGATGCTGCTGCAGATAGGACTGCTTTTCAGTCATCTGAGTTTCATTTTCCACTTCTCTGCTCCTACCAACTGAATATACTACTGCGGAGTACTCCGAATAGCGTTTACAACTTTCTCACAAACTTGACTTATAGTCAACACAGATGTGTCTATAACAATTGCTCCCGGAGCGATTTTCAGAGCCCCGACAGCTTTCTCCCTGTCCATTTTATCTCTCAGGAGAATGGACTTGAGGATCTCGGCATAGTCAGCATCGATCTGGTCCTTTGAACGGCGCTCTGCCCTCACCTCCGGGGAAGCATCGAAGTAGAACTTGAAATCAGCATCGGGGAAGATCACGGTGGTCGTATCACGTCCCTCTGTCACGATATCAAGTCCTTCTGCGATTTTCCTGACGCTGCTGTTGACCAGATCCCTTATCCTTGGATCGGCGGAGACCTGGGAGCAGAATCTGTCGACTTCAGGCGTATGGAGGCGATTCTCCTCATTCTTTCCGTCAATGCATACAGAACCATCTTCGACTGTAAGCGATATGCTTCTGGCATTCTCAAGCACTTTCTCTCTGTCAAGCGGATCAATTGACCTATCGAGAGCAGAGAGCGTATAAGCCCTGTAGAATGACCCGGTATTCAGGAAATAGAAGCCAAGCTTCTCCGCAACAAGGCGAGCGATTGTACTCTTACCCGATCCTGCAGGACCATCAATTGCGATGACCATGGGTTTTTCCCCCTCTTGTATTCCCGCGCCCTGAAAGAAGCGCATCGACCTCATCTCTTCTCAGATCCCTCCATTCTCCAGGCTGGAGATCACCGAGCTCTACTCCACCTACCCTGATTCTCGTCAATGATTTTACATCATAGCCAAGGTAGGAGAAGATCTTCCTTATCTCCCTGTTCTTTCCTTCGATCAATGTGATCCTGATAAACTGCCTTGTCCTGGGCATGAGATCATAGCGCTTTATCCTGTATGGTCTCGGCATATCGATGTATATCCCGTCAAGGGCCCTGTTAAGATCGTCGATCGAGACATCCCTGTCAAGCTTGACGATATACTCCTTCTCAACTTCATATTTCGGATGCATCATCCTGTTGGCGAAATCGCCATCATTTGTGAAGATGATCAGGCCATTCGAGTCTTTATCGAGACGGCCCACATTGAAAAGAAGCCTGTTGTCCCTTATCCCGATAAGGTCCCTCGCATACTTCTCTTCATTCGGATCGAAGTTAGTGCAGACATACCCCCGGGGTTTGTTGAGCGCTATGTAATAAAGCTTGTCGGCTGGCTCGATCGTGACAGTATCGACCTGCACGACATCATCAGGCCCGACTTTGACGCCCATTTCCCGGACAACCCTGTTATTGACCATCACGTGGCCTTCCCTGATCATCTCCTCGCATGCTCTTCTCGATCCGACACCGCATTTCGCCATATATGCCTGGAGTCTTATCGGATAGAAATCATCATCTGCCATCACTCCCTCCGTCTCTTTCCTCATCATCCATTCCTGGAAGCTCTTCATCCCCGTCCTCATTTCCATCGCTGCCGCTTTCGAATCTCATCCTGTCGATCTCAGACAGTCTCGGTAGATCCTGAATGGACTGCAGATTGAACTCATAGAGGAACTTCCTCGTCGTATAGTACAGGCAGGGGTGCCCAGGCACATCCTTTCTTCCCCTTACCATGATGTATTCCCTGTCCCTGAGAAGCTTTACGATCGTATCTGATCCGACACCTCTGATCTCCTCAATCTCACGCCGGGTGATCGGCTGACCGTAGGCAACGATCGCAAGTGTTTCCATAGCAGCGCGGGAAAGCCTTCTGTCGACCTTGCGTCCATAGCTCTGCCTGAGCTGAGGAAACAGATCAGGGGCAGGCATGAAGGAGTAAAGCTCATCCTCCTCTGTAAGGATAAGCCCGCTTCCGCGCTCAGAGTAGTTCTCCCTCAGCTCCTGCAGCGCATCCTCAACGGTATCAGGCCTCAGCCCTGTAAGATCAGAGAGCCTATCCATTGATGTCGGTTCGTTCTCGATAAAAAGCACGACCTCGATAAGTCTTGCTTCCTCGCTGAGCATTGAGCTCTGTCTTCTACTCTTCATCATCCTCCCCGAGATCGATCTCCTCTTCCTCTCCGACAAACTCAGGAGGAGCCTCCTCCCTTGCTTCTTCCTCAGCTTCCCTTACAGCCGTCTCCGCTTCCTTGTTTATTATAGAATAATCTGTCGGCTTTCCCTTGGCTGCATGAAGAACCATTGAATCATATTCATCATCGTACTCATCAGCAAGTGCCGGATCCCAGTCCTGGGGTCTCCGCTGTATGTATATCGGACCGAATTCAGTCTTCTGGTTTATAAGGATAAGGTGATCCTTCGTCATCTCAAGGACAGCGAAGATGGAGCAGATGATATGCATCTTGTCATCAAGATGAACGATAAGCTCCTCGATCGTTACCTCTTCCTTCTGATCGAGAAGCTCTGTCAGAAGCGTCTTCTTCTCATTTATCGATACCTCTTCATAGAGGTTGAATATCTTTGCTGGAGCAGTCTTGTTTGCAAGCTCGACAAAAGCCTTCAGGAGCATGTTCACGTCGACTCCTTCAAAGAGATCCTTGTCCTCATATGGAACTGCGAAGAAGTTCTCGTTGCGCCTGATATAAAGCCTGTCAGCCCCGCCTCCGGAAAGGAGAAGATCCGTATATCTTTTGTATTTCTGATACTCAAGAAGCCTCTCGACAAGCTCCTGCCTCGGATCCTCATATTCCTCATCAAGCTCTGTGGTTACAGGAAGGAGCATCCTGCTCTTGATGTAGAGAAGATCGGCTGCCATCTTATAGAAATCAGCAAGCTCCTCAAGCTCTGCCTCATGCTCTGTAATGTATGCCAGAAACTGCTCCGTGATCAGCGATACATCGATATTGTAAATATTTATCTTATTTTCGGAGATAAGGAACAGAAGAAGATCCAGAGGACCATCAAAGCCCTCTGTATGGAATTCATGCTTTTTTTTGCCTTCCTGCTCCAAAGCAGCGCTATCTGCCATAACTTATGCGATTATACAGAGCGGGGCATTATTGCTCAACATGAGGCTGTCCGCCGCTCTCTGCATCCTTTGAAGGGAACATCACAGCTCTCAGCTTCGACTCAAGCTCATCTGCAAAATCAGGATTCTGCGCGATATATTCAAGAGTCTTGTCCCTGCCCTGTCCGATCTTCTCCCCGTTGTATGAATACCATGCTCCGGACTTCTCTATCATGTCATACTTCACAGCAGCATCGAGAAGGGAACCGGTTTTCGAGATTCCAGATCCGAAAAGCAGATCGAGCTCGCACTTCCTGAAAGGAGGAGCGACCTTGTTCTTCACGATCTTGACCCGTACCCTGTTTCCAGTGACCTCATCCGCATTCCTTCCAATCGATTCAATCCGCCTTACATCCATTCTCACAGATGCATAGAACTTCAGGGCATTTCCTCCGGTTGTTGTCTCAGGATTGCCGAACATCACTCCTATCTTCATTCTTATCTGATTGATGAAGATGATCGTCGTATTGCTCTTTGAGAGTATGCCTGTGAGCTTTCTGAGCGCCTGGCTCATAAGACGCGCCTGAAGTCCGACATGGCTGTCTCCCATATCCCCTTCAATCTCTGCCTGCGGCGTAAGCGCAGCGACGGAGTCCACTACTATGATGTCCACAGCTCCAGATCTTACAAGGGACTCTGTTATCTCCAGAGCCTGCTCTCCATTATCCGGCTGCGAGATCCAGAGCTCATCGATATTGACCCCTAGATTCCTTGCATAGACAGGATCAAGAGCGTGCTCCGCATCGATGAATGCAGCGATCCCTCCAAGCTTCTGGCTTTCAGCAATAGCCTGGAGAGCAAGCGTTGTCTTTCCGGAAGACTCAGGTCCATAGATCTCTATGATCCTTCCCTTCGGGTATCCGCCGACACCAAGCGCCTCATCAAGAAGTATCGATCCGGACGGAATGACCTCGACATCCAATGTCTCCCTGCTGTCCCCAAGCTTCATAAGAGACCCCTTGCCGAACTGCTTGTCTATCTGAAGCCTTGCAGCCTCAAGCGCTTCACGCTTTCCTTTTATATCGCTTTCCATTGTCTTTGCCATATTCTCCTCCTGATATTCTTTACGCTTCAGACCCCTGTCTCTGACATCCTTTTATGAAAAATATTCTCAGAATCCGCGATAATCGTCACAGGTCCGTCATTTACATATGAGATTTCCATATGCGCACCGAAAACTCCGCGCTGGGCCTGCACACCCATTGAATCAAGGATCTCAAACGCTTTCATATAGAACCGCTCTGCACTCTCTGCATCCATCGCCCTGTCAAATGAAGGCCGTCTGCCCCTGGAGATATCAGCAGCAAGGGTGAACTGGCTTATCAGCAGCATTCCCCCTCCTGTATCGGAGAGCGAGAGATTCATCTTTCCTTTCTCATCCGCAAAGATCCTGAGACCGACAATCTTTGAAAAGAACTTCTCCAGCATATCCTCACTGTCGCCTTTTTCTGCACAGAAATAGACGAGAAGCCCTTTTCCGATGCTTCCCGTCACCTGCCCAGAGACAGTGCATGATGCGTTGATCACACGCTGTATGACAGCTTTCAAAGCCACTCCTCCGCTTTTTCCCTCATCCTATCAAGGAACTGGGCCTTGTCGCTTTCACGGAAGAATGCGCTTCCTGTTATGGCTATGTCCATACCGGCTTTATAAAGCGGTCCTATTGTATCAAGCGAAACACCGCCATCAGCCTCGATAAGATAGCGGTAGCCCTCTGTGCGGCGAAGATAATCAAGAGCCTCGATCTTCTTCAGGCACTCGGGAATGAACTTCTGCCCGCCCCAGCCAGGGTTGACCGTCATGACAGTGATGTAATCTGCGAATGGAAGAGCTGCTTCAATGAAATTCACGGATGTTCCGGGATTGAGCGCTATACCGCACTCGCATCCGAGCTCCTTGATCAGTGACAGCACGCGGACAATGTGATCAGTGCTCTCTGCATGGACTGTTATGATCCCTGCCCCGGCATCAGCGAAAGCCCTGACTTTATCCTCAGGCCGGTTCACCATGAGATGGACATCGAAGACAAGATCAGAGAGGGGACGGAGATCACCGATGAATTTCCTTCCGAATGTGATTTCAGGCACAAAGCTTCCATCCATCACGTCAAGGTGCACGTAATCAGCTCCTGAAGAGGCTATCTCGCCAAGTTCAGCTGCGGCTCTCGAAAAGTTGCCGCCCAATATAGATGGTGAGAAAAGAAGATTCCTTGGTTCCATGGGGAAAGTATAGCATTTCCAGAGCTTTTTGACAGCAAAGATAATTTGCCAAATCAGATATCCTGTGGTATATTCATATATGGAATCCGAGCAGTATGACTCTGCCCGGTTTTTATTTATGATTACGAGGCATTGTTCCTTAAAGGAGTAGATATGATAGATTTCAGGGCACTTATCTCTGAGGAGAAGAGCCTGGGCAAGAATCCGGCAGCGAACTACAAGGTTGACTCTTTCCTTTCCATCGATAAGGAAATCAGCAGAATCAAGGATGAGGAGAAGCTGATGGACCTTAGGGAGGAGGCAAGAAATCTTCTTGATGAGGATGGATCTTCCATCGTCCTTTCCTATGTTGCAGGGAGGATCCTGCTTGCTCTCAGACCACATGAGTACAATATGAGGCTGAACAATCTGCTTCTTTCCTTCTATGAGGCCGGGAACTGGGATGTCGTGAAGTTCATCGGCGATCTTATCCTCTCTGCATCTGAGTCAAGCAAAGCCCTCCGTGTTCTCGGAGATGTGGCCGACCATCAGGGAGAAGAGGATAAGAAATGGGATTACTATGAGCGATTTGTCAAAGCTGACAGTTCCGATCACGATATAATCGTCATTGTTGCAGATCACTTTGAAGAGACTGGAGACAGAAAGAGCGCCATGAACTACTATCAGAGAGCGCTTCTGAGGCTTCAGGGCTCTGATGAGATACAGAAGATGGAGGATATCTTCTCCAGACTCATCGTAAATGGCAGAAGCGAGTATCCGTTCTACTCATCCTTCCTTGAGTCTCTTTCTGAGAGCAATCCAGAGACAGCTCTCGATCTTTACAGGATACTGCTTTCCTCGCTCATTGCTGCAAAGGGCACATATGAGCCGGGCTCAAGCGAGTACAGAAGGAATCTCGACAATATAATTGAGATATCCAAGCGCATACTCCTTATCGACAGCGAAGATGCGAATACAAGAAAGACGCTTTCCTCAATACTGAAGGAGAAGCATGCTGATTCTCCGCGCCTTCAGGAGTGCATGAGAAAGCACAATGTCCTTTCACAGAGGAATCCCGCTCTTACCCTTGAGGATTTCGAGAAGGATATCTCATATGCCAAGGGCACATATATCTTCCAGAAGGCAAACCGCCGCGTTGGCCTCATAACTGAAGTAAAGGATGGAGTCGTGACTGTCCGTTACAGTGCTTCAGAAGAACAGAAGATCACCCTCGAAAGTGCTTTCAATGCCCTTCTTCCGCTAAGCAAGCAGAATATCAAGGCAATCAGGAAAGGTGTTCCTGCGCCTAAGATCAAGGCAAAGATCATGGGCGAAGGCGGAATCGAATGGCTTGTCAGAACTCTTCTTCTCTCAGCTCAGGGAAGCAAGGCTTCAATGAAGGATATGAAGAATGAGGTCGTTCCTGCAATCCTTACCGACAGCGAATGGAAATCCATTGCAGAGAAGATAAAGGATGAGCTCAAGAACAACAGCTATGTCAGGATCATCCCAGGAACAACAGATTACTATCAGCTTACTGCCTATCCATCGACTCCTGAGGAGAAGTTCCTCTATATCTTCCGCAATGAGCAGACATTCTATGGCAAGGCTTCTACAGTCATCGAGGCAGCTTCCTCATCTGGCATCGAGAAGACTTCAGATGCATTCATGGATATGGTCTCATACTTCGAGGGTGTTCTCTCAAATGAGAAGAAGAGCCTTGGAGAAAGAACTGCATCGGTTCTCCTCCTTGATTATCTATCTGAGAAGGGCGCATCTGTTTCATTCGATGTATCATTCGATTCCCTTTACAGATCAATGTCCGATGCTGAGAAGAAGGAAGTATTCGATTCAATCGACAGCACAATACTGAAGAAGGAGTTCATCGATCAGGTAATTGCTGCAGACAAGAAAGGCGCTGCTTCTGTCCTGACTGAGATATTCCCATACTATATCAGCTCATACATACCGCAGAAGCTGAAGAGGCTGCAGAAAGGTTCGGAGTACTACGCCCTTCTCAGACGCTCTACGGAGTCATACCGTGACAATATCCCTGCATTCGTCTTCTTTGCGACAGAGTATCCTCTCCAGCAGGCTGATCTTGAGAAGGCAGGGCTTGATGCAGAGAGGATATTCCGCACTAAGCTCATGGCCCTCTCCTATCTATCGAAGTCCGGTGATACCCAGGAGAACAGAAAGCACATCAAATCGCTGAGGAAGAACCTCATAGACGATGGAGTGCTTATGTCCTTCCTCAGGAAAGCCGGGAAAGAAGAGATAGAGGCATCGCTTTCACTCATTCTCTTCAATGAAGGCTTCGAGAATGATGAGAAAGCTTCTTTCAGAGCGGCTGTGGAGAACCGCTTCCCCGATCTTTCCATGCATGAGGAGAAGAAGAACGAGATAAAGATCCCTGAGACGAAAGCCGTGTCCGGTTTTCTATGCACAGCTCAGAGCTATGAGAAGAAGAAGGAAGAGCTCAAGGATATCAATCAGGTCCAGATGCCTGAGATACTCAAGGAGATCAACTTCGCACGCGAACTCGGAGATCTTAGGGAGAACAGCGAATACCAGTATGCAAAGGATCATAAGAGAGAGCTGGAGAGAAGGATCGGCGAGCTGAACAACGATCTCTCGACTGTCCGTGTCATGACGATGGCTGATGTGATCCCGGGTCTTATCGGATTCGGAACGAAGGTAACGCTTCATGACAATATCGAGAACAAGGATATAGTCTATACTTTCATGGGACGCTGGGAATCGGAGCCTGAGAAGGGAATCATCGATTTCAATGCTCCTCTCGGACAGCAGCTGGTGAACCATAAGGCTGGAGATGACGTAAGGTTCTCAATAAATGGCAGGGATTATGATCTTACGGTAAAGAGCATAGAGCCTGTAGAATTCTAGAATATGGAGGGTGCTGAGCCCTCCATTCCATTAAGATATTAACAGAAGACAAGGGGGGTTGCCCTCCTTATTTCTTACTCCGACATCACCTGCTCATCGTGGCCATGCTTTCTGTGCTTCCTGTAGTAGCACTTAGTCTGCATGAAGTCATCCAGTGGCATTACGCCATGATTGACCATCTCGGTCCTGAGAGCAAGAGCTGCGCTTGTCTCAAGCACGATGGCATTATGAACAGCATCCTTTGCGTTCAATCCCCAGCTGAAGGTTCCATGGCCGTTGACCAGGACTGATGGCATCGCCATCGGATCTTTATCCTTGAATGTTTCAGCGATTATTCTACCGATATTCTTCTCGTAGTCCGCTCCAAGCTCATCTTCCCTCATCTTCCTCGTGCATGGGATCTCACCGAAGAAGCAGTCAGCCTGCGTGGTTCCATAGCATGGAATCGCTCGTCCTGCCTGGGCCCATGCCGTTGCCCATGGCGAATGGGTATGCACTACTCCGCCGACTTCAGGGAATGCCTTGTATATCTCGACATGTGCCTGGATATCGATGCTCGGTCCAAGCTTTCCTGAAATGAGGTTTCCGTCCATATCGACGACAACGATATCATCCCACGAAAGATGATCATACTGCACACCGCTTGGCTTGATAGCGATATAATCCGTCAGCCTGTCAATCTCAGATACGTTTCCCCATGTATATGTGACAAGACCATATTTCCACAGGAGCTTGTTGGCATCAAGCACCTTCTTGAGCATTCGTTCGAACATAAGCCCTCCATCCTTCTGAATATGATGAATGGAATGCATCAAGAAGTAAAGCATAATCGTACTGATACAAGCTATTCCAGTTCGAAAAGCTCCTTGCCTGATATAAGAGTGGGATCATCACGGTTCCTTGCATTGTCCAGAACAGATAATTCCCTTTCTATAAGCAGATCATCCATGGGCTATAGATTCACTATTATGTGAATCACGATTCAATATAATCCGCATCAGCGCCTGAATCACGGAGTATGGATATAAGATCCTCGGCATTGAGGAATACTGTTGCTGTATTCGTATTGGGATGGACACCGATGAGGCCACCAGAGAAGAAGCTGCTTATCCTCACCGTGACCTTATGCTCCTCATCGTTGAGAGCGCCGAATGGAGTCACTTCACCTTTGGAAAGACCAAGAAGACGGGAAAGATCCTCCTCCGATGCAAACGAGAGAGGCCGTGAACCGAGGGCAGAACGGAGGGCCTTGAGATCTGCCTTCGCATCCCCTTTGATCGATATAAGATAGTAGGAGCGCTTCTTGTCATCGCGGAGAAAGAGGTTCTTCGCAATCCTCTCCCTCGAGGGGATATCATGATCATAGAGCTCCTCGATAGTGAAGACTGCAGGGTGCTCAGAGATCGTATATGGACATCCTCTGTCACTCAGAAGCTTCTCGATATCAGGTCTTTGATGCATAGAATCTCCTTAGATAGCTCTCCTTGAACTCCTTGAACCTATCCTCCCTTATTGCGGTTCTTATCCTTATCATAAGATCATAGAGGTACTGGAGATTATGCTCGGTTGCAAGCATTCCTCCGAGCATCTCATTGCATTTTATAAGATGGTGCATATAAGCTTTCGAGTACTCCCTGCAGAGCGTGCACTGGCAGCCTTCGACCACTGGCGAATGATCGAACTTGTACATCGCCTTCTTAAGCGCAATCACCCCATCATCTGTAAATAGACCACCATTTCTGGCCATACGTGTCGCAAGTACGCAATCAAAGAGATCAATACCGTTCTCGACAGCAGCAAGTATATAGTCAGGAGAGCCTATGCCCATGACATAGCGGGGCTTCTCTGGAGTGATGAACTGAGCAGTATAGGAAAGCATATCCTCAAAAACATTTTTCTCCTCGCCTACCGAAAGTCCGCCGATAGCGATTCCCGGGAAGTCCATATCAGATATAGTCAGCGCCGACTCCTTCCTAAGATCCTCATAGAAGTTACCCTGTACTATGCCGAAAAGATTGCCGCGGAACTTCTCCCCCAGCCTGTTCCTCTCCTCAATCGATCTCTCTGCCCAGAGCTTTGTCACACGCCACGCCTCCTTTGCATTCCTGTGCTCAATGCCTGGAGGCGTGCACACATCAAGGCACATCGCGATATCAGAGCCGATGACAGACTGGATATCAACAACCTTCTCAGGTGTGAAGACATGCTTTGATCCATCGATATGGCTCTGGAATGTGACACCTGCGTCCTTTATCTTCCTCAATCCTGAGAGCGAGAAGACCTGGAATCCTCCGGAGTCGGTAAGGATGTTGCCATCCCATGAAGCAAAGCCATGAAGACCTCCGAAGCTCTCAAGCACCTCTGTGCCAGGTCTGAGATACATGTGGTATGTATTCGCAAGGATCAGATTGTATCCGATGCGTCTTATCGTATCGTGGTAGATTCCTTTGACAGTACCATTTGTACCGACAGGCATGAATACTGGAGTCTCTACTTCCCCATGAGGAAGCGAGAGGATGCCAAGCCTGGCCTTCGTGTTCCTGTCATTCTTGATTATTCTGATTATGCTCATATCTTCCTGCCTAAAAGCGAAAGGACCAGGGACAGGATTATCGTCATAACAATCGGCATTATCACAGCCGAATATGGCGATACAGCGCCCTGATGCCCCATTATGGAGAATACCATGTCAGCAACATAGTATATCACTGCGATCGATAGAGACTGTATGACGGAGAAAAGCAGGACATTCTTCTTGAATCTGTAGCCCATCGATGCGGAAATGAACATGAGAACGAAGATAGCAAGAGGAGCAAAGACTCTCCTGTAGTAGTCCGTAGCCTTCTCCTGCCAGGTTATGCTGTCGGTTGTCCTGAGCCTTTCAAGGTACTCCCTTGCAGTCTCGCTGTCCATAGTCTCTACTGATGTGTTCTGGCTTCTGAAAAGCCTCGGTTCTATATCGAAATCGGAAACACTGAACTCTTCCTGAAGTGAGGATGAGACTGTTCTGTCTCCATTGACTTTGTAGATCCTTGCGTTATGGAAGATCCAGAAGCCCTTCTCCTCATCCCATGATGCGCTCTCGGATTCGACTCTCATCTCTATTCCCTCCTGATCATGCTTTACAAGAACAGGCGCATAGACGGAGTTGTCGCTTTCGCTGAACCTGTCTGTGAAGATAAGATAGCCATCGGGATCCGTAAGAACGATATTCCTTGCATCCCTGGTTGATGAGGCGCCGAAAAGCTCTGTCTCAAGAGCAGTCCGCTGGGCATTGATCGTGATGACAGCCTTCTCCTGATAGACTGAACCGAGAAGTGTAAGGATGACAGAGAGTATGAAGATCGGCATCCTCAGCCGAAGCGGTCCCACTCCTGCATTCAGTATCGGGATGGCTTCATTGTTCGCTGTCAGTGAAGAGAGGAAGTATGTTACCGCAAAAAGGAACGAGATCGATGCGACCATCAGCAGGTACTGAGGAAGCGAGAGAAGGATATAGTATATGATGCTCTGGACGGGAATGTTCCCGTTCATGATCGAATCCATTCTCGAAAAGAGCTCAACAGCGGCAAGGATGAGAGCAAACATCAGAATTGTGACAAGCGCGACCTTCAGGACTGAAGAGATAATATACCTTGTGAGTATCTTCATCTTGCCCTCCTGAAGCGGAATATAAGCATGATTGCTGCAAGAAGTATCACAATATCTGGAAGCGCGATCAGAAGATAAGGAGATGATGAGATCGAGAAGATCTCAAGCTGGACTCCGAAGAGCATATACCAGTATGCAACAGCAATCAGAAGCGATATCGCAAAGCCTGTAAGCTTACCATGCTTGACCCTTACCATTGAGAGAGGAAGAGTTATCATCGTAAGGCAGAAGCATGCTGCAGAAAGGACGAACTTCTTTGCAAGCTCAGCCTTGAAGTACTGCGAATAGAAATTGATAGGAGGCTTCTCGCCACGTCTCATTATCGATTGATCAGCTTCAGAAAGCGCCTGCTGGAGATCGTTCCGGTTTTCTTCCCTCGTGGATTTCTTAAGCTCATCAGCATACTTAAGGCGGGCATCCTCACGTGCGTAGTGCCAATCTGCCCTGTCACTCTCTTCAGCTTCTTCCCTGTCCATTATTCCTGCTATGAGATCGCGGGACGAGAGATTCACAGGAGCAGAGCTTGTAAGGGAAGGAATCTGCTCAGAAAAATCGAGGAAGAATACAGCTCTTTCTGCTTCAGAAAGCCCATATGAATCTATGTCTCCAGTCTCAGAAAGAAGTATCATCGGCTCATCAAGTTCCAGTGAGTAGATGAAATTATATGGATCGACAAGTGTCAGCGTTCCCCTGTCCGAAACGACAGTCCTGGACTGTCCCGATCCATCATCATCCGCAAGGAGGAGAATGTCATGTATCTCGTTCCCCTCGCTCTCGCCGTTTGAGAGAACGATGCTGCCGACGGTATTGACGCTATTGGGTTCAATCTCGAATGTCGGCATGTCTCTCATAAGGACGCTCAGCTTCTCCTCATAGACGACGGAAGACCATGGAAGGACTACATCGGCAAAGACGAATGTGACAACAGATAGCACTAGAGAAGCTGCGATCAGGGGTTTGTAGACATGTCCGGATGAAATACCGGAGCTTCTCAATGCCAGAAGCTCATTGGAGGAGCCAAGGTCCCCAAGGACCATCGATGAGGATGCAAGAGAGGCGAAAGGAAAGGTATAGATCAGAAACTGCGGCATTGACAGTGCGACCATCTGGAGCATCGTTATGATATCGATATTCCTCAATAGGATCCGCTGAACAAGAAGAAGTATTGAATTGATGAAGAATATGCAGAAGAAGAAAATGAACGCCACAGCGAAATTCTGGGCGAACTCACGGAGTATATATCGATAGAGAAGAAAGTAAGAACCTCTGTTTTCCTTCAAATCAGACTCCGGTTGAACCGAATCCACCTGTGCCTCTTTCCGTGCTGGAAAGCGTATCGGATACGGCAAAGGAAGCGATCTCCACCTTGGATAATACCAGCTGGGCAATCCTGTCGCCGCCATTGACGGCAAAAGGTGCTTTTCCATGATTTATGAGCAACACCCTGATCTCTCCCCTGTAATCACTGTCAATCGTTCCTGGGGAATTGAGCACAGTCACCCCATGCTTCATGGCAAGCCCTGAGCGGGGACGTACCTGGATCTCATATCCTGATGGGATTTCAGGATAGATCCCGGTGGGAACCGCAAGATAATGGCCAGGCTCGATCACAGCAGAAAAGCCGGGAGCTGCTTTGATATCAGCTCCTGCGGCTCCTTCTGTGCTGTATATGGGGCACTCGGCCCCACCATCAAGCCTGAGCTTTACTGTCACTTCTTGTCCTTGGCCTCTTCAGGCTGAGCATCGATGTATGAAAGATTGAGTCTTCCCATTCTGTCAATCTCAATCAGCTTGACATCGACCTGCTGACCTACAGAAAGGACATCAGAAACGTTCTTCACTCTTGTGCGTGCAAGCTTGGATATGTGGCAGAGCCCTTCCTTGCCTGGAAGAATCTCAATGAATGCACCGAAATCAACGATTCTCTTTACAGTTCCATGATAGATTCTGCCTACCTCAGGCTCCTCAATGATGGAAAGCACGAGATTCTTCGCCTGCTGTGCTGAAGCATTGTTGCGGCCATAGATCATCACAGTTCCATTGTCATCGATGTTGATCTCCGCACCGGACTGCTGGGCAATTGACTTGATCGTCTTTCCGCCTGTTCCGATGACAGCACCGATCTTATCCTCCGGCACAGTGACTGTAAGGATCTTCGGAGCAAGCTCAGAAATCTCAGAGCGCGGAGCTGAAAGTGTCTGGGCCATGATCGAAAGGATGTGCATCCTTCCATCCTTAGCCTGCTGAAGAGCCTTGCTCATGATCTCCGGAGTGACTCCTGCGATCTTTATGTCCATCTGGAAAGCAGTGATGCCATCCTTTGTTCCAGCGACCTTGAAATCCATATCGCCAAGGTGGTCTTCCTCTCCGAGGATATCGGAAAGAATCACATACTTGGAGTAATCAGCGCCCTCTGTGATAAGTCCCATCGCTATACCTGCAACCGGCTTTGAGATAGGAACGCCTGCATCCATAAGGGAAAGACATCCTCCGCATACCGATGCCATGGAAGATGATCCATTGGACTCCATGATCTCCGATACGACACGGATCGTATACGGGAACTTCTCCTTCTTCGGCACGACAGCCTCAAGCGCACGCTGTGCAAGATGTCCATGTCCGATCTCCCTTCTTCCTGTCGTAAGACGCCCGCATTCTCCTACCGAATACGGAGGGAAGTTGTAATGGAGCATGAAATTGGAGTATGTCTTCTCGCCGTCGATTGTATCGAAAAGCTGCTCATCCTGAACTGTTCCGAGTGTAGTGACAGCAAGGGACTGTGTCTCACCACGTGTGAAGAGAGCAGAGCCGTGAGTGCATGGAAGAACCCCTACCTCGCATGTGATAGGACGGATCTCAGTGACCTTTCTTCCATCTGTCCTTATTCCATCATTGAGAATCGATGAACGGAGGATCTCATACTCCATATCCTCGAACATCTTATCGATCTCACCAGATCTCTTCTCATCCTCTGCAATGAGGTCAGCGAATTTCTCCTTGACAGAGTTATGGACTTCCTCAAGAGCAGCATATCTATTCATCTTACCCTTTACAAAGGATGCCTCCTTCTCAAGAGGATATGCATACTCCTTGACAGGATCCATCCAGGAAAGGTCCTTGTCCTCGATAACCATTAGAGGAAGCTTCTCCTTTCCGCAGATCCTTCTCATCTCATCCTGTGCTTCGCAGATTCTGGTGATGACTGGCTGGGCTGCTGCGATAGCACCGAGCATATCATCCTCGGAAACTTCCTTTGCTCCACCTTCAACCATCGTGATCCCATCATGTGTTCCTGCAACAACGATATCAAGAGAGGCCTCCGGCATCTGCTGGAATGTGGGGTTGATGACATATTCATTTCCGATCTTGGCGACGCGGACAGCCGCGATAGGACCGTAGAACGGGATATCGGAGATAGTGACAGCACAGGAAGCTGCATTGATCGCAACGATATCCGGTGTGTGGCACATATCAGAGGAGACAACTGTAGGGACAATCTGGATCTCGCGTCCGAAAGCCTTATCAAAAAGCGGTCTCATCGGCCTGTCGATAAGCCTCGATACAAGAATCTCCTTGTCCTTTGGTCTTGACTCTCTTTTAAGAAATCCTCCAGGGATCTTTCCCGCAGCATAGTATTTCTCGTTGTATTCAACGGATACCGGTACATAATCAATCGGTTCCGATGGTGCCTCTCCGCAGCATACAGTCGCTATGACTGCTGATCCCGCATAGTGAGCGTAGACAGCACCGTTCGCCTGCTTGGCGATTTTTCCAGTCTCGAATACAAGGTCTATATCCCCGATTCTGACCGAAACTGATTTTACTTCTGACATAATCTTCCTTCTTGTTCTTTTTTTGTTCTTTCAGTCCGCGATATACGTGAGAAAGCCAGCATCGGCTGGCTTTCATTCATTACTTTCTCAGGCCAAGATCGGCGATGAGCTTTCTGTACTCGTCGATGTTCCTGTTCTTGATGTACTTCAGGAGACGGCGGCGCTGACCGACAAGCTTGAGAAGACCTCTTCTCGAAGCATGATCCTTAGGATTCGCCTGGAAATGTCCCTGAAGGTCATTAATGCGTGCTGTGAGGAGTGCAACCTGTACCTTTGCGTCTCCTGTGTTCCTCGAATCATTGCCGTACTTAACCACAAGCTCATTCTTCTGTTCTTTTGTAATCATCTCTTTCTCTCCAGAAATATTGAATCTAGCTGCAGTTTCCCTTTTCCCTGGCTGCTGCCTCCGCCGGTAGCAGAGAGATGGAATGGATCGGAAATACGGAGAAACTCTCTGTCGATCTCCGATACGCACTCGGCATATCTCCCGTCAGAAGCAAGAAGCCGGGTATCATAAGTTCCCAGTGGCGGTAGGAGCTGATGAATCGAGGCCCTGCTGAAAATCAGTTCTCCAGAGCAGGATCTGTAAGGTATAGGCACAAGATCAACCCTGTAGAATTGACCGGAAAGCTTCAGGAAAGTCCCGAGCTCTCCTTTCTCTATCATCTTCCTCAGACGCGTTGACGAAATGCGTATCCCGTCATCGTCAAGGACAGAATCAACAATATCCACGCTGCACTTTTTCCCATAGAGAGCAAGAAGCTCCGGCATATCCCTGCCTTCTCTCTGGCTTTCCCTGGATCCGAAGCGGAAATCGCTTCCGAATACAGCATGCACAGGATCGCAGAGCTCTGAAAGAAGCAATGCAAACCCACAAGCTGTTATCTTACTGAATTCGGTGGAAAAGTCAATTACTGCAAGAAAATCTATGCCGAATGAAGCAATATAGGAAGAGCGGAGACGAAGTGTATCAAGACACCCTGTGCTCTTGTTCTTCGGATTCGAGGAGAATGTGATTGCAAGACTTCTGGCATCCATCTCCTCTGCTCTCCTTTTCAGAGTGCTGAGGATTGCATGATGACCAAGATGCACACCATCGAATACCCCTATGCTGAACACAGTCCTGCTGTTCTTCAGCTCTCCCCGGGAAAGAAGTGAGGAAAAATCATAGATCTCCATCTTCGTACCTTCCAAGGATCCTGACCTTTCCAGACGTTTTCTCCCCTACAGCCCTGAATCTTCCTGCCCTTATCCTGCAGAAAGGCTTATCCAGATCTGTATCGAGAGATAGGAAATCGGGGTCGATGAATCCGTTCTCAGCCATCTTCTCAGCACGGTCCGGGAGAACAAGATCGGAAAAAAGCCCGGTCTTCTCTAAGAGCTCCGCCGTTGAAAGCCCGGAGTCCTCAAGTGTCCATGGACCGATCCTGAGACGCCTCAGGGCAGAGATATATCCTGCGGATCCTGCCTTTGAAGCGATATCACGGCCAAGCGACCTGATATATGTTCCCTTTGATACAGAGGCTCTTATGACAGCCTCCTCCTTTGAAAGTGAGAGAAGCGAAAGCGATGATATCTCGACCTCGCGCGATGGCATATCGACGTTATGCCCCTCCCTTGCTTCTCTGTATGCACGTTTTCCATCAACATGTATTGCGGAGTATACAGGAGGAACCTGACGTATGCGTCCGATGAAATCAGGGATGACAGAGCGGACTGCATCCTCCTCAGGAAGAGGAGATTCACGGATGACAGCGCCCTCGGGATCAAGCGTATCGGTCTCAATGCCGAAGCGGATTGATGCGATGTATTCCTTATCGAATGACGTGAAGAGAGGAGAGAGCTTCGTCGCGCTTCCGACAAGCACGATCATCAGTCCGGACGCGAATTTATCAAGCGTTCCGGCATGTCCGATCTTCTCTCCTCTGTACTTCTCATTCCCGAGTCTTTTGATGAATGAAAACGAAGTCACGCCTTCCGGCTTATCGGCGATGATGATCTTCATCATCTGCCATCTGTCTCCTTCATAGCCTCGTCGATCAATCTGTTTATCCTATCCGCTTCCCTGTAGCTGTCATCACGGAAGAACTCAAGGACAGGGGTGTTCTTTGTCCTGAGCACATCCGCAAGCTTTCGCTGGATGAATGCGCGGGCACTGTTGAGAGCCTTCACAGACGGATCTATCCTTTCCTCAGGCATTGAGGAGACATAGATACGCGCTGCCGTGTTATCAGGAGCAAGCTCGACACGCGTAACGGAAGTGAATACAGACAGATGCGGATTCTTTATCTGGCCTGAGACGATCAGGGAGGAGATAGCCTCCATGATCCTTGACTCAAGCCTTGACTGCGAGAACTCACTCATTTATCTCAAGCTTCCTTCTGATTTCCTCAGTCTCTACGATCTCAAGGATATCTCCGATCTGGAGATCCTGCCAGTTCTCAAGTCCGATACCGCACTCGAATCCCTCAGCAACCTCTTTCGCATCATCCTTGAATCTCTTAAGCGAAGAGATCCTTATCATATCCTTGTTGATCTGGATGGAATCGCGGATAACGCGTACAAGGCTGTTGCGCTTTACCTTTCCTTCAAGAACATAGCAGCCTGCGATGAGACCGACCTTCGGCACCTTGAATGTATCACGCACCTCAACCTTTCCGATATCGACTTCCTTGATCTCAGGCGAGAGCATTCCTTCCATTGCAGCCTTGATGTCGTCAACTACATCATAGATGACATTGTACTTCTTGATCTCGACCTTCTCCTGCTCGGCAAGAGCCTGTGCACGCGGAGTCGGACGGACATTGAAGCCGATGACTATAGCATCCGATGCAGATGCAAGGGTAATATCGGACTCGATGATCGCACCGGCGGATGCGCGTAGCACATTCAGCTTGATCTCAGCTGTCGAGAGCTTTTCGAGAACACCCTGGAGAGCTTCAACCGATCCCTGTACATCGCCCTTGATGACGACATTGAAATCCGTGACCTGGCCTTCCCTGATCTTCTCATTGAGATTCTCAAGAGTGATCTTGCTGCGGCCGGCTCCCTCTCCGATCCTTTCAAGTTCCTGGCGCTTTGCGCCTACCATCCTCGCCTGCTTCTCGTCCTCTGTTACCTGGAATGGATCTCCGGCAGAAGGAATATCCGAAAGTCCGATGATCTCAACAGGATCGGAAGGCCCTGCTTCCTTTATCTTCTTGCCTTTATCATCGAACATGGCTCTTACACGTCCGGGATAGATTCCCGCAACATAGTAATCCCCCTGATGCAGAGTTCCCTTCTCTATAATAACAGTGGCAACGATTCCCCTTCCCTGATCGATCCTCGACTCGAGAACCTTTCCTACAGCACGGCAGTCAGGATTTGCCTGGAGCTCGAGCATCTCAGCCTGCAGGAGGATCGTATCGAGAAGATCCTCGATTCCATCCTTCTTAAGAGCGGATATCCTGCAGTAGAGAGTCTGTCCACCCCATTCCTCCGGGACAAGGCCAAGCTCTGAAAGCTGCTGCATAACGCGCTCAGGATTGGCTTCAGGCAGATCGCACTTGTTTATTGCGACAATGATAGGGACCTTCGCAGCCTTCGCGTGGTCTATAGCCTCCTTTGTCTGAGGCATGACACCGTCATTCGCCGCAACGACAAGGACTACGATATCAGTAACCTGCGCTCCCCTTGCTCTCATCATTGAGAATGCGGCATGGCCTGGAGTATCAAGGAATACTATATTGCCTTTTCCAGGCACGCTGACTTTATATGCGCCTATGTGCTGCGTAATTCCTCCGAACTCGCCTTCTGCTACATTGGATGAGCGGATTGCATCAAGCAGCTTCGTCTTTCCATGGTCGACATGTCCCATGATCGTGACGATCGGAGCTCTTGGCTTCATATCCTCAGGTCTGTCCTCATCCTGAGCGATGATCGTCTCATCATACAGCGATACAAGATGGACCTGGCAATCATACTCCGATGCAATTATCTCAGCAGTATCGTGATCAATCTGCTGGTTAATCGTCACCATCAGCCCCATCTTGAAGAGCTTTGAGATGATATCGCTGGCCTTGAGGTTCATCTTCTTCGCAAGATCCGCGACCGTGATATTCTCCATGATGTCGATAGACTTCGGAACAGCTGCAAGCTTCTGCTCCTCCCTCTTCTTTTTCTGGAACTGGAAATCAAGCTCTTCATCGCGCGAGTACTTGTCATAATCCTTGCGCTTTGACTGGCTGCTCTGAGGCCGCTTCCCAGGTCCTTTCTGGTTAAGCTCCGGTCCAGGGGCAGCACCTCCGCCCATTGGTCTCATCGGACGGGATCCGAAGACTGGACGCTGACCGCCATCATGCCGGAAGCCCGGGCGGTCTCCGCCTGGTATATAGCTCTGGCCAGGACGCGGCATCCTCTGCCCATTCTGTCCCTGCCTGAATGATCCTTGCTTCTGTCCGTTCTGGAAACGAGGCCTCATGTTGCCCTGCTGCCTTCCACCTGCAGGACGGCCGCCGACAATACCAGCAACACGCGGGCGTGCAGGCTGTCCATCGGATGAGGACTCGACCTTCTGTCCCGGAACAGGAGGAAGATCAGCACTCTTGATGATGACGGGTCCATTATGAAGCGGCGACTGGATACGTGAGTTCTGATGGTGGACAGCAGTATTCGTCATGAAGCTCTTTCCGGTAAGGACATTCTGATGCTCTTCCTTCTTAGGAGCCTCAGGCGCTGCAGGCTTCTCCTTCTTCTGCTCAGCCTTTCTCAGAGGCTCGAGCGGCGGGAGATTCGAAGGCCTTGTGATCACAGGTGTCCTGATATCGCTGGATGCAAGCTCTACCTTGCTTTCAGCCTTATAATCAAGCGGAGCAGGCTTCTTCTCCTCTTCCTTCTCCTTGACCTTGACAACCACAGGCTTCTTTTTCAGGACAATCACCTTCTTCTCAGCCTCAGCCTGATGCTGAACTGTCTCCTCTGCCTTATGCACAGGAGCAGCTCTTCTGATGACGTTGACCTTCGTGGTCTTCTCTTCGTTCTTCTTATCCTCTGACATCATATTCCTTTTATCACTCGAACTCGAACTCTGCACCGCACTTCGGGCAGACAGCTGTACCAGCCTTCAGCATCTCATGGCAGATCGGACATTCGAATTCGCCATCATCCTCATCCTCGGCAATCACGACACTGCCGCGGACGGATTCGATCTCCTCATCCGAAAGCCCCTTGTCATGAAGCTCTTCATCACTGTAATCGAAGAACTCCTCGATTGACCATATATCGATATCATGGAGCTTTCTTATCAGGCTGTCCGAGAGCCCGATATCAGTAAGCGGTGTATCATCTGGATCGATTCCGAGCTCCTGATTGGAGACATGCTTCTCCGCTTTCTCCTCTTCAGCATTATCATCCTGCTTGAAGAGATTATCGACATTGCGGTAGATCTCCATTGTCTGCTCCATCTCATTGAACTGATCCTGGGTTTTTACCTCGATATTCCAGTCAGTGAGCATCTTCGCCAGCTTGACATTCACGCCACCCTGTCCGATAGCGATTCCAAGCTGGTTATCGTCGACGATGGCAACAACATGCTTTGTGGCAGGATCTATCGTCACAACCCTTCTGACCTGTGCAGGTATGAGGGCATTTGCGATGAATGCAAGCGGATCTTCCGTATAGCGTACTACATCGATCTTCTCTCCCTCGCATTCAGTCATCACGGTCTGGATCCTCGTTCCTGACTTTCCGACTGTTGAACCTACTGGATCGACATCTGTCTTATGTGTATCAACGGCGATCTTCGTCCTGATTCCAGCATGTCTGGCGATTGACTTGATCTCGACATCGCCGGAAGAGATCTCCGGAACCTCGTTCTCGATCAGAGCTTTGATGAAATCCTTTGATGCACGTGTAAGGAGGATTCTTACTCCACCCTTCTTCTTCTGCATCTGACCATCCCTTCCGCGTCTTTCCTCGCCTTCTCCCTTATCAACACGCTCTACGAAGAACTTAAGCTTCTCCTGGGTCTCATATGTCTCTCTTGGGCTCTGTCCGCGAACCGGGAAGAGCGCATCGGTGTTCTCAAGGTTGAGATTGACCATGAAATCCCCATTGCGGAGCTGTCTCTTTATCTCACCGATGACAAGCTTTCCTTCCATAGCCTTTGCATCGACATATACTTTATCTGTGTTATATTCCTTGACCACCTGCTGAGAGCGCTGCTTTGCAGACTGGACAGCAGAGTACTCGAATGTCCTGGGATCGACAGGGATCTCAAGCGAATCGCCGATCTCCACATCCTCGACAAGCTCCGCTGCTTCATCATACGGAATCTGCTTCACGCTATCGAACCAGTCCTCTTCCTCTACAACCTCTTTGACAGAGTAAAGCTCTACGCATCTGCTCTCCTGTCCTCTGTCATTCGGGAAGAAGCGCACTTCGACGTTCTCATCCGTTCCGAACTTCCTCTTGTATGCGCTTACAAGCATATCGTGGATAAGAGACAGAACCTTATCCTCATCCATGCGGCTATCTTCGATCATCGAATTGATTTCATTTGTTAGATCCAGCACTTTACTATGCCTCCCATCTGTATTCTAGCTTGGCTTTGGCTATATTGCTGAAGGAAAGCGTTATACGCTCACCTTTCTCATTCCTGTCCTCGACAATATAATCGGAAAGAGTCACTGAGGATTTGTCTGAATCCTCTATCCTTCCTGTTATATAGCTTGAATCCGATATGCTGTATACCCTTACATCACGGCCTCTGAAGACCGAGAACTCAAGAGTATCCTTGAAATTGCGCTGCAGTCCTGGCGATGAGACCTCAAGCTGGAGATCCCTGTCCGAATAGATGATGCTGTATCTGGGATAGATGAGATTGTATGCAGCTGCAAGATCATCGGTATTGATCTCCTCACCCTCCTTATAGACAACGACCCTCATCGACCTAGCCCCCTGATGGACAGAAGATAAGGCCTCGACAGTACGTAGCCCTATCGCACTCATAAGGCTATCGATTTCCTTATACAGCGGATCCGATAATGCGCTTTCTGTCAGCATATTCCTCCATAGCATTAATAAAGGGACCCTTGATCGGTCCCTTAAATCACTTTAATGAAACTTGGTTATCTTTTATCAGATACGGAAATATCTGTCAACTGCCCTTCAGCTTCCTCTTGAGCGATGCGATGAACATCAAAGCCTCAAGCGGAGTCGAGGAATCGGTATCGAACGATTCTATATCCTCAATGATATCCTCCTGCCAGGTCTGTTCCTTCTCAGGCGTACTGTCGATGAAGAGATCTCCCTGGGATGTATCGAAGGAGTAATCGGCAAAATGCCTCTTCTGGAAAAGGGAGGCATCCCTGATCACATCCTTCGGAAGCCCTGCAAGCTTTGCTACATGGATTCCATAGCTGGATGCGGAAACACCAGGCTCTGCTTTCCTGAGAAATGATATCGAGCTTCTCTCTTCCCTGACTGCCATATGCAGAAGCTGGATGCCAGATGTATCGAGCATGGTAAGCTCATGGTAATGCGTGGCAAAAAGCGTGATGGCTCCAAGCTTCTTCATGTATTCCATTACAGCATAGGCAATAGACATGCCATCCTCAGTGCTTGTTCCCCTTCCTATCTCATCCATTATCACAAGGGAGCGGCGTGTCGCGGATCTGAGTATCATCGCCGTCTCAGACATCTCTACAAGGAATGTGGACTCACCCCGGGAAAGATTGTCGCTTGCGCCGACTCTGCAGAATATCCTGTCCGTAAGAGGGATCACAGCACTGGATGCAGGAACGAAAGAGCCCATGTGGGCCATAAGCGTTATGATCGCTATCTGCCTCAGATACGTCGATTTCCCCGCCATATTCGGCCCTGTGATCAAAGAAAAACGCGAAGGGGATGATGAGAATGAATTCGCAATATACTCAGCCCTGCCTGTGAATGCTTCAACAACAGGGTGCCGTCCGTCCTTTATCTCCATCTCCCCTTCATCGATGATCCTTGGCTCTGCATAACCGCACTCAAGGGCAAGGAAAGCAAGGGATGTGTAGTAATCAAGAAGGGAAAGCACCTTGCCCATTGCCGAGATCTGGGCACTTAATTGCGATGCCTTATCGGAAAAATCATTGAAGATACCGCGCTCAATCGCTGCAGCATTCGCCTCGGCATCTCCGATCCTTGATTTGATCTCCTCAAGTTCAGGTGTGGTGAACCTCTCTCCGCCTACAAGAGTCTGCCTTCTTATGAAATAATCAGGAACTCTCTCAAGCTGACCCTTTGAAACCTCGATATAAGCACCGATGATCCTGTTCTCACCTGTCTTCATCGTCTGGATGCCGGTCTCTTCGCGTATTCTGGAGATATACTCATCAAGAACGGCAGAGCTGCTGTTCATCATTCCCCGTTCACTATCAAGAGCGCTGCTGTAGCCATCAAGGATCACAGTACCTGAATTCGCAACATTCGTGCACTCTCTATTCACAGCCCTCAATACTTCATCTGAAAATGAGATAAGAGCATCAAAGCTGCTTTCAAATGATGGAGCAAGATCAAGATACTCAGGCTTTTCCGTGACAAGCTCAAAGAATGCCGCAATCGTATCAGCTATGGATAAAAGATCCCTAGGAGAGACACGTCTCATCGAGGCCTTTGAGCTGAGCCTCTCCATATCAGAGGAAGAGGAAAGGATATCGCGGATCCTCTTCATCTCCTGGGGATCATCATAGAACTTCCTGACCCATCCCAGCCGATCTTCGATCTCCTTCCTGTCGGAGAGCGGATGGAGGATCTGGTCCTTCATGAACCTTGCTCCTGCAGCTGTCCTCGTCCTGTTTATCGCCTGGAAAAGAGAACCATCGCGTCCACCGCTAAGAGGATTGATAAGCTCAAGATTCCTGACAGCCGCTGCATTGAGAGAAAGAAAGGATCCATCACCGATACGCTCTATTGCCCTCAGCTGCGGGGTATCTCCCTTGATATTGTCGCGTATATACCTCAGAAGCGCCCCAGAGGATGTAAGGACCATATCCTTATCATTGATTCCCATATCCATAAGGGAAGATGGTGGGAACTGCGACTCCGTTTCCTTCCGTCCTTCTTTCAATGAGAAATACCAGGAGGGAAGCTTTGTGACTATCGCTTTTGAGTTATCAAGGATGAACCTTAGTCTTTTCTCCGTGAAATACAGATCATCGGGAACGGCAATCTCTTTCGGCGAAACAGCAGAAAGCACGGATTCAAGCTCTGAAAGATCCTTTTCCGGAGAAAGCGTCCTGACGAAGAAGCTTCCTGCAGAGATATCGCTCCAGGCAAGATAGACTCCTTTCCTGTCTGCATTGACAGCAAGCACGAAAGACGGGGAAAGAGAGTCAAGGTAATCATCATCGACGACAGTCGCAGGCGTGTAGATCTCTGTGACCTCACGCTCCGCGATCTCCCCTGCTTTATCTGGAAGTGAGAGCTGCTCGCAGATCGCAACCTTCCTGCCTGCATCGAGAAGCCTTCTCAGATAGTTTCTCACTGCATGATAAGGAATGCCGCACATCGGCATTGTGACACGCTTTGTCAGCGTAAGGTTCAGAAGCTTCGATACCTCTATCGCATCGTTTCCGAACATCTCATAGAAATCACCGAGGCGGAAGAAAAGCACCATATCCTGATGCTTTTCCTTTATCTCCATATACTGACGCATCATCGGCGTCAGCTTCTCAGATACCTCTTTCATCAGTACAGCGATGTCGTGATTGCAAGAACAATCTTCAGTCCGAGCGAATCCTGGAATAGGAAACCTGAATCCCACTGGAATCCTTTTGTATTATCCCAGGTCGCATTCTTGACGATATACAGTCCAAGCGGGAATCCAGGAATCTGCATCCTTATTCCGAGTCCTCCAGCAAAATACCAGTCGATGTTCGTGAACTGATTGAGAGCCGAAAGCTCAGATGTGACTCCGGTCGCTGAGACGAATGCCTCTGCAGCGAGCACCTGATATACAATCGGGAATGTAAGCTCAAGCTGATTATGCCAGAGGAATGCCTTATCATACTGGACATCGAATCCGCGCCCGATATTCATTCCATCAATGTAGAGCATCTCATACCGCGTTGCTCCCATCTTCGCATTGTACCAGTCCCATTTGCCATTGCGGGGCCAGAACTGGTCAAGCATGACGGAGACAGAGGAAGAGAATGAGAGAACAAGGCTCTTCTGCTGCCCCTCCTCATTGGTGTAGCTGTAGAGTGAATGGAATGCTGCGGCGCTGAACGAGAGCCTGTTGTAGTTTGAAAGTCCTCCAAGGATACCGCCTGCATATGTGTAAGATGCACTGAGAAGATATCCTCTTGTCGTATTCCTGATCAGATCCCTTCCATCCCATGTAATGGAAAGCGTAAGCCTGTTCGACCACTGCCATCCATCATGGTATTTCATTATGAGCTCTTCATATGGATCGAATCTCTTCTCGTCATATACTGCATGGTTGATACCGAACGAGATGCCTGCAGAAAGAGTAAGGGAACCCGGATCGAATGCGAATGTGTATCCTGTATTGTATCCGAGCGATATTCTCCAGTAGTCATACTCCATGAGATATGAATCCGTAGGATAGAGCGGATTATCAGAGGAGTACCAGGCATCGGCAGAATCATAGCCAAGGGGGAATGTCTCCCTGTGCTCATCTCGCCCATCGAAGTATCCTGATCCGCGGCCCCTCTGCAGCGTATCATCGCGGAGGCTGTGCTCAACGGAGAACGTTATTCCGTTAGCCCATCTCTTATCCCCCACCCAATCATCAGAAACTGATATGGATACAGACTGTGTATCGGGAGAAAGCGTTGTCCCGATAGAGAGATCACGGGCAGTCCCTGCCAGATTCCTATCGGTCCACTGCAGGAACCCAGAGATGGGAAACCCGTCGACCGTGCCACCGAATGTTGCTCCGAACTGGAGTTCCATCTGGTTGCCCTCTTCGACCACGAACTCGATGACGACTCCGTCAGGCGTCTCGCCATAAAGGAGATTTGCCCTGACAGTTGTCAGCAGACCTGTGTTCATGAGATTCTGCTGGCTCCTGATGAGTTTGGAACGGGAGAATACATCGCCGACTTTAAGCGTGATCTCACGCTCCATGACATATGGCTTTGTCTTGGTAAGACCAGTGATTATTATCTCCTCGACAACTGACTGCGATCCCTCATTTATCCTGATATCATAGCTGATGGTATGATCCTCAGCATTCCTTGTCTCGCTGAAATCTATGAAGGAGCGGATATATCCATTGTCGTAATAAAGCGATGAGATGGCCTCATACTGCCTTGCTATCGATTCAGCGTTATAGGGATCGCCTTCCCTCATTGTTATAAGAGAGCTTATCTGATCATCAGAATAGATTGAATTGCCAGAGAAGCCCACAGCCCCTATAGTCCATCTATCCCCTTCAGAAATCGTATAGATGAGGTTGACATATATTGTCTTCTCATCCTCTTCTCCTGTAGGGACTATCTCAGTATTCTCAACCTTCGCATCAGGATATCCTTCCTTTCCATAGAGCGCGACGATGGCATTCTTATCCTTCTCGATGTTAGATTCAACGAAATTGCCGCCATTGAAGAAGGATCTCTCTTTCTGCGTCATAACCTTCTGGATATCATCAGCGGCAAGGCCAGAGATGCCATCAAAGAGAATGTCGCGCACCTTGTACTGCTTTCCTTCGGAAATCTCATAAAGGATGCTTACAGTATTCTTTTCCGTATCCTCTGTGAATGAGACCTTGACAGTAGCGTCCTTATAACCATGTGATAGATAGTAATCCCTGATTGAATCAGCATTTGCCTGCAACCGGCCTGGAGTGAAGAAATCGCCCTTTGAGTATTCCTGGGCATCAAGGACTGTCCGCCTTCCTATCCTGTCCATGCCTTTGGCCTCGACAGATGCAATCATCGGGTTCTCAACGATATTGAACTGTATGACAAGGTCCTGCTCTTCCCCTCTGGCAAGGGCTTCTGACGAGACATATGAAAGCCAGGGCTGTGAGTAGAGAATGCTGTTGATCTCACTGAAGAGCGAGTCAGAGAACGGCTCCATAAGATATGGGGAAAGAAGACTGTTGAGTCTGGCTTCAGATACATTCTGCAATCCGGTATATGTGAAATCGGTCATTGCCTTGCCATCCCACCAGTTGCCCTCATCGGCAGCTGTCAGAGGCAGCACTGAGAAGACAAGTGCGAGAAGGAAAAGAAGGATCCTGCTGATATTCTTCACGATAATCTCCTCCGGTTATGATATCAGAATTGCACGCTGTAGACTACAGCCCCGGCACTCTCCACAGAAAGAACACAAAGAGTTACCATACTATACGTTTTGAGAAACCGAAGCCGAATGAGTCAATGATATCATACAGCGTGAAATTGACAGGCTGGGTGAATACCTGGAACGTGCACATCGGTGTCTCCCATTCAAGAGATACCTCGATATCTATATTAAGGTCATCTGCAATGAATGTATGCTTTCTCTCATCATGGTTCCTCGCAGCTGAAAGATGAATCATTCCCTCAAGATAGAGTGTCGGTGTAAGGTACTTTCCAAGATAGAAAGTCGTTCCATCCAGATACCGTGCCATCGGAGAAAGCGATTCCTCATAGAGATTCGCGGATACAAGCGAAACTGTGTCATATAGAATGTTCTCAACAATATTCGTATGGAGAGAGAATGTATCAAGCGAAAGCGCCTGGCGTATTGACTGCTCAAGCCCGATATCAGCAGGTCTGATCACACCCATTCTCGAAAGGATATCGACTGAAGCAGATACAAGCGAGAAAACCGAGGAAACGGAGATCTCACCATATGCGGAAGATGGAAGGATCGCTCCTCCGAGTATGGACATGATCTCATTGATATCCTTCGACGGGGAGCTTTCGAATGTCGGGTTTATGTTATCAAGTGTCGAGTTCCTTAAAATCAGATAGATATCGACAGAGCGGCCCTCGGAGTCGAAGTCCCTCAGCCTTGCACGGAGATTTATCACAGGATCGAATCCACCCTCACCGTATCCTCTGTTCCTGAATCCGATGCTTCCCTCTGTGATGTAGAAATTCTTCTGGAAATAGAAGAACTCTCCCGATCTGATATCAAGGTTTCCGGATATATCCATATTCCCGAACTCATCGATTATCACATGGAGATTCTGGTTCTCTGCAAGAGTTGCGGTGAGAATCGGATCGGGGCCCATCGGGAAGACGAACCTGACATTCTCCCTTAGAAGGAGATTGAAATCGATCCTGGTAGCCTTGTCAGATCCCCACCATGGCGGGAGCGGCTCCATTCCAAGGGACATGGTAAGATCATCTGCTGTAAGATCTCCGCCAAGGAACACAGTCCGTCCGTCAGACTGTATTATGAGATGGCCCGACACTGTCCCATGGATATCGACATTCGATTCAGGCATCGGAAGCCTTATACCGACTTCCTTTCCATCGTATGCCCATACATCGACGCCCCAGCCCTCGAATGAGAGCGTATCGGAAAGATCAAGATAAAGCGACACGCGTCCAGGTATGCGCTCATATGTCTCAAGATCAAGAACGGTGCAGTCATCCACATTGGACTGGATCATATTATCCCAGATTGTGAATGTAGGATTATGGAGAATCACCCTCTCCCCCGGCATCCAGAACACATCGAATGCAGCGCTGTCTGCCTCCAGGAATCCTGTAAGCTCCCATTCGCTTCCAGTCTTTACAGCCTCGACATAGCCGCGTACCGGAGCCGGATCGTAGAAAATGACCGTAGGTTCTGTCATGAAGAGGTTCGCTATGCTGACCTCGAATCTCTCTATATCAGCAGATACATGGGCGCTTTCCCCAAGAGCTCCGGAGACGGAGAATATGGCTGAAGGCGCGATATCAACGGAGAGAGAGAAGGAATTTCCTGGAATATCTATGTATCCATCTGCCAGAGTTCCTGAGAGATTGACTACTCCCTTGGAGTATTCTATATGGGCATTTCTCTCCCCGGTCCTGATCCTGTTGTCAAGATCGAGATAAGAGAGTGTGAGATCTGCGTATGAAGATCCTTCGCGGAACGAGATATAGGAATCGAAGATATCGCTTCCTTCAGCGAAATAGCCAGAGAGTGAGAAGGATGCGGTGATAGGATAATCCCGGTCTTCGTTGCTGATTGCATATGATACGACAGAGGATGAACTGAAGCGTCCTGTCAAGGAGGAGAACGAAAAGCTCTCAGCCTGGATGGAAAGCGGCCCGTTCACATACTCTATATCATTCATCTCAAATGACCTGCTGTCGATTCTGAGTCTTGCTTTCAGCGTTCTCGGATCGTTTGCCATATCATAGCTCTCTGCATCGATGTTGCCAGCGAATGCTATATCCTCAAGGCTCTGCCCTCTTCCTGTGAGATTTGCAGATCCCGTGAAGCCTTCAAGTCCGATACGGGCGAGATTGAAAGACCTGAGCTCAAGGATTCCGGCATATAGTCCATCGCTTTCCGTGACAGATACAAGAATCTCCTCCTTCTCAGTCGACCTTGATGAGCCAAGGTACATGGCGAATGACTTATCAGCAAATGAAATGCTCACAGAACCGCGTAAAGGCTCAGTCTCCACACCGGCCAGGATGATATCCGTGATCTCAAGGCTTTCATTTCCAGCCGATGCTGCGAATGAGAGATCAGGATCCGTAGGAAGATGTCTCATATTCACTATCTGGAAGGAGTCGGTATGGACAGAAAGCTGCTGATCGTAGAATGAGAAATCAAGGATTATATCCCCTGAAAGCGTGCAGGGACTCACATCCTCTGATGGAACGGGGAGAGCAAATGATGCAAATGAAGCCTCTCCATGGATTGTGTCCCCATATCCGACAAAGATATCGAGATGCTCATTGTCCAGAGTAATCATCTGATTTTCCAGATCTACAACAAGATCGAATGGATACTCTGTCCTTCCGCTTCTGAAGATCGCGTCGGAACGCACAAGCTGATCGACTGTGAAATCGACACTGCCTCTGAACCAGCTTGACGGGAAATCAGGAACAGAAGCGCTGAAGTAATACTCATTTGTCTCTGAAAGCGAAAGATCTCCGCGGAAAACCTCCTTGCCGCTATCAGTGAGCGTTACCGAGAAGCTACCTGCAGGAAGAAGCCTTTCCAGATCGATGTACCCTGTCCAGTTTGCCCTTATGAAGTCTGAAGTAAGCGTCAGAGAGCCGATGGAGAGCCTGTCAGGAAGGAGGGATGCGGAAAGGGAAGCGGAAAGTGAGAAAGAATACTGGTTGAATCTTATATCCGAGAAGATGAATGATGCAGTAAGCGGACCAGAGAGCTTATCATCCTTGCCGGGAGTGAACGATAGAAGCACCGTTCCAGAGGCCTCGGTTCCTTCGCCGATATAAGGGACCGCAACTGGGAAGAAAAGCTCAGCATATGGTCTGAATGGAGAAATCGAGAGATCATTCATATCCAGATAGAGATACTTCGAGCTCCCCCATATTCCTGTTATGCTCAGTTCATCGGAGTACGATGCGAAGAATTTTGCCTCATCGTTTCTATAGGATGCATCAACAGACAGTGCATCCCCAAGCGATGGAAGCGATAAGGAACCGACATGTATTTCAAGCGTTTCCACTTCTTTTCCTGAAAAAGAGCCCTCGGCTGAAAGGGATGCTGAAGAACCATTGAAAGCCCCATCAGTGGAAGTGACTTCAGCCTGGGACTCAGAACTGAAGAAAAGAGATCCATCCCGGAATGCCAGCAGAGCTTCGAATGGACGGAGCGAAATAATCCCAAGATACTCTCCAGCTTTATCTGGAACATGGAACGATGCATATGGAGTGAAGAGATGCATCCTCTGTCCTTCAATGCTTCCTTCGATCTCGATACGTTCTGATGAAAGAACCGGAGCATCTCCATCGGATACAGCAAGATCTGAGATGATAAGATCCGCATCCTTGACTGTCCCGATCCCATCAAGCCTTGAGGCGCTGACGGAAAAGCCGTCAAGAACAGCATTGGCATCGGTGATGACGAAACTGTTCCTGCCCTCTTTGAGCAAAGCCGATGAAACACCGAAGGAGACACTGCCTGCATCAGAAGAAGCAGAGGCTGATGAAAGAGAAAGGGAGAGGTTGCTTATCCCTCCTTCCTCATCAAGCGCCAAGCTCACGAGCGCATCCTCAAAATCCGCTGCGGCATCCTGATAGGAGACGGAAATCCTCTCTGAGGACAAAGCAAGAGAAAAGCCGGAATCATAGGATGCTGTGATAAGCGGAGAGAAGAGCGACGCTGAAAAGTCCCCGTTATGGTACTCAATCCCATCTGTCATGAGATTCCCGGAAAATCCCTCTATTCCATGATCAAGGTATACAGAGGCCTCTGCATCGCTGAGCATGATCCCTCCAGGAAGGGATATATCAAAGCCATGGAGATGGATCGAGATGGAATATCTGTCAAGAAGGCCGGTATCTCCTTCTCCTGATCCTCCCTCCTCATTTCCGAGCATCTCCTCGGCTATGGATATCCTTCCCCCCGAAGCCTCAATGCTCAGATCCCCTGTGCCGAAGACAGCATACCTTATAAGCTGGAAAAGCCCCATATGTGCCGTTATACGGCTGAATGAGGCAGCTTCCTCTCCTTTGTATCCTATCGATAGATCGGTGATGAATACACCATCGCGCAGATTCCTGTCTATTTTCCCGAATGAAACCGTTATGTCTGAATCCGATGTCTCGAGCCAGTCCATAAGCTCCTCTGTGATGATAAGCGTAGGGCTTGTCATTGAAAGGACGGAGACTGTCATTACAGCAACTGTGAGAAATACCAGCAGCACAGCAATCGAAATAATGATTGTAGAAAATGGAGAGTGGTATTTCATCAGCGCCTCAGATAGGATTATAATACTTTCATGCATTAAGGGGAAACCATATCCCGCATAAAAGCATGAGGAAGAATATGGAGAGGATTCTCAGATCGTTCGTCGTCTTCGAAGGACTTGATGGCGCCGGAACAACAACCCAGATAAGGAATCTGGCACGCTACTATGAATTCAACAGACGGGAGTACTATCTCACCGCAGAGCCTACAGACAATCCCATCGGCCAGCTGGTGAGGAAGGTCCTCCAGAAGAAGGTAGCAACAACCCCGGAAGCGCTTGCACTGCTTTATGCTGCAGACAGGCATGACCACATCTACAGCGAAAGCCACGGTATACTCAGGATGTCGGAAGAAGGGAAGATCGTCATCTCTGACAGATATTTCTACTCATCGATCGCTTATCAGAGCGTTGAATGCGATCCCGCTTTCGTAATGGCAATAAACAACTTCCCTCTTCCTGAGGTCATAATATTCATCGATACCCCGGTTGATGTCTGCATGGAACGGATCGAGAAGCGCGGCGGGGAGAAGGAGCTTTTCGACAGGGTATCCTTCCTTACCAAGGTCCGCGACAACTACATCAGAGCATTCTCCTCGCTTCCGGATGGAGTCAGGCTCATCACGATAGATGGAGCCATGAGCCCGGAGGATGTCGAGAGAGCAATAAGATCTGAGCTCTCTTCCTTCAGCCTCTGATGAACATCGCATCCCCATAGCTGAAGAAGCGGTATCTTTCCTCTATTGCATGGCTGTATGCGGAGAATATCGCTTCACGGCCCGCAAGAGCTGAGACAAGCATCAGCAGTGTCGACTCAGGAGTGTGGAAGTTCGTCAGAAGATCATCCACGAACTGGAATGAATAACCAGGCTTGATGAAGATATCAGTATCTCCATAGAGCTTTGACAGCACTCCGTTTCCATCTGAAGCGCTTTCCAGCGTACGGACAGAGGTTGTACCGACTGCGACGATACGCTTTCCTTCCTTCTTTGCCTTGTTGAGTGCCTCAGCAGTCTCCGGGGATATCTCATAGTGCTCGGTATGCATATGATGATCCTCCACCCTCTCCGTCCTTACAGGGAGGAATGTACCGGCACCGACGTGAAGCGTGACTTCATAAATCGGTATCCCAAGAGCCCTTACCCTTTCCATCAGCTCTTTCGTGAAATGCAGGCCTGCAGTCGGTGCTGCGACAGAACCCGGGGTGCGGGCATATACAGTCTGGTATCTTGACTCATCGCTGAAGCTGTCCTCCCTCTTGATATAAGGAGGAAGAGGAACGTGGCCGCACTTCTCAAAGAATGATTCATCTATCAGTGATGAGAAAACAACGTCCCTTGTCCCATCGGGATTGACGCTTCTGATCACTCCTTCCGCGACAAAGTTCCCATATCTATCCAGGAACTGGTAATGCTTTCCCTCTCTCTGCTTCTTCGCCTTCTTGACCATGCACTTCCAGCTCCAGTCAGCGTTAGGAGAAAGGAATAGGAATTCAACAGTTCCACCGGTATCAGCCTTTCCATATACCCTTGCCTTCCTGACTTTCGAGCTATTGACGACAATCACGGAGTCAGAATGGAGAAGCGACGGGAAATCGCTCATCATATGGTCCTCAAAGTGCCCTGTTGCCCTGTCCAGAAGGAGAAGCCTGTCCTCTCCCCTCCTCTCTGACGGCTCCTGGGCAATAAGATCTGAGGGAAGATCAAAATAGTAGTCCCTGGTCAGCATTTCCTCCTCCTCTGATCCCAAGAAGATCATACGCTTTCGATGTGACACACCTGCCCCTGGGTGTCCTTTTAAGGTAACCCTGCTGTATCAGATACGGTTCATAATAATCCTCAAGGCTCTCAACAGCCTCTCCGACGGAGATGCTGAGCGTATCAGCACCGACAGGGCCTCCGCCATAGTACTCTATGATCGTCCGGAGAATGCTCCGGTCCATCTTCTCAAGCCCGTTCTCATCGATTCCAAGCCTCCCAAGTCCTTCCCTCACGATATCCTCTGTTATCGTTCCATCGCCAAGGACTATGGCAAAATCCCTCAGCCTTCTGAGAAGCCTGTTCGCGATTCTCGGCGTGCCCCTTGAGCACCCTGCAAGCATGAGGACGGCATTATCGGTTATATCGGTCTCCAGAATATGAGCTGAGCGCGATATTATCGAACTAAGCTCCTCTTTTCCATAGAAATCGATATGGAGATTTATTCCGAAGCGTGAAGCGAGCGGGGATGACACGGATCCTGCTTTCGTCGTCGCTCCGATGAGCGTGAAATGCGGAAGAGGTATCCTCATCGTCCTTGCAGCAGGCCCCTGACCTATGACCCAGTCGATCTCGAAATCCTCCATAGCAATGTAAAGCATCTCCTCAAGAGCAGGCTTGAGACGATGTATCTCATCTATGAAGAATACGGAATTCTCCGACACATTCGTCAGGATTCCCGCAAGATCCTTCGGTTTATCAAGAGCAGGAGCGCTTGTCATCCTTATCTCACTGTGCATCTCATTTGCGATGATCGATGCAAGCGTTGTCTTCCCCAGTCCAGGTGGACCTACGATGAATGTGTGGTCAAGAGCATCCTTTCTGGCTCTTGCCGCCTTTATGAAGACAGAGAGATTATCCTTTATCGTCTGCTGCCCCTGGAAATCCTCAAGATACTGCGGCCTGAGCATATTCTCAGCCCTGTCCTCCTCCTGAAAGGATGCATCGACAGGTCTGTCAGCGCTGTGGAGGATTATATCCCCGTCCTTATCGAATCCATTCTCGACAATCATCTGGAAAGCCTCCTGAGAACAAGCGGGAACAGAAAGCTCTCAGCTTCCCTGGTATCCTTATCCTGAAGTATGAGAGCATTCTCAGATCTTACTTCTGAAAGCACCCTGACAATCTGCTTTCTCTCAAAGCCCATCTCTGCAAGCGAATCGACAAGATCCTTGAACACACCAGCGTTTTCCGGTCTCTTTTCAGTCTCCTCTTCCTCTTCAAGCACAAGAACATTCCTCAACTGCAGAACAAGCTTCTGCGCAGTCTTTGGTCCGATGCCTGGAACCTTTCCCAAAGTCTTCACATCCTGGGCATCAAGTGCTTTCACAAGATTCTGCACAGTGATTCCGGAAAGTATTCTCAGCGCCTGTCTTGCACCGATGCCTGGCACTGTCTGAACCTGCTCGAAGCAGAAGCGCTCCTCCTCCGAATAGAAACCGAAGAGAGTCATCGCATCCTCCCTGTGCTGCAGATAGCAGAGGATCCTCACATTCTCCTTATCAGGAAGAGCAGCGAAAAAGGCAGAGGCATTGGATGAAATCTCGACTCTGTACTCAACACCGGAGGGACAGAGGATATAAGCGTAGTCGGGAGCTATCTTTGCAAGTCTCCCGGTAATGGCATTGATCATGACTGGATTGTAACCTTGAGAGCATTATGGGTGCAATAGCATATGCAGTCAGCAAGAGCATCAGCTGCGTGATCAGGACGTGGGATCTCCTTCAGATTGAGAAGGATGCGCACCATTTCCTGCACCTGGTTCTTATCAGCCCTTCCCATTCCTGTCACTGCCATCTTCACATCAAGTGGGGAATACAGATGGACGCGGAGCGAAAGCTCTGTGAATTTATGTATGGATGCTCCGATGACCTTTGCAACAGGAATCGCAGATGTTATGTTCTTCGTGAAGAAAATATCCTCCATCGCGACAACATCACACGAGAATCTCCGGGCAAGAGTGCCGAGATCCTCAGCGATTGTATATATGCGCTTCTGCTGATCATCCTCAGGACTTGTCTTTATCGTACCGAAAGAAACAGGCCGGTAATGCTGTCCATCGAATTCGACAACACCCCAGCCCGTATCTGCAAGTCCCGGATCTACTCCGAGTACTATCACTCCTCTTCCTGGAAATCCTCAGGCAGATCAAGGTTTGTTGAAACCTGCTGCACATCATCGAGATCCTCGAGCCTGCTGACGATCTTGAGAACCTTGTTTGCCTTCTCATTGTCGAGAGTGACTGTCTGATCGGCAACACGCTGGACATCGGCGCTGTCCTGCTCAAAACCTGCATTCTGCATAGCCTCAAGAACCTGTGCGAAATCAGCGGCGCTCGTAGTCACCTCAATCACATCATCTTCTGTGGAGACATCATCAGCACCGTTCTCGAGAGCAGCTTCAAGGATCTGATCCTCTGTGTACTTCGATGCATCATATGTGATGACACCCTTTGTCTGGAACATGTAGCTGACACATCCTGTAGCACCGAGAGATCCGCCAAGCTTCGTAAGTGTAGACCTTACATCTGCTGCAGTCCTGTTCTTGTTATCTGTGAGAGTATCGATGATGATCGCGACTCCGCCCGGGGCGTAGCCTTCATATGTAAGCTCGTAGAAAGTAGCATTCCCAAGCTCTCCGCTTCCCTTCTTGATAGCCCTGTCGATGTTGTCCTTAGGCATGTTCTCTGCCTTGGCTTTCAGAATAGCGGTCCTGAGACGTGCGTTCGAATCCGGATCAGCTCCGTCCTTTGCTGCTACAGTGATCTCCTTGATCAGCTTTGTGAATTTCTGCCCGCGCTTTGCGTCAGCAATACCTTTCTTGTGCTTTATAGTTGCCCATTTGCTGTGGCCAGACATATCTACACCTCTTGATAAATTCCGATTGATTACCCCAGCAACATACCACAATGGGAAATTTACTGTCAATATTCCCTAATGGTATGCACGGGAAAGCGATCTTATGATTACAGGGAAACTCCGCTCTGCCGATCTCTCCAGTTCCTGCCAGGATCCTCTTCCACGGAGGATGCTGTCAAGCGTGGAAGAGACATCCCGCAGGGCCTCATCTTCCCTTCCGAACGGCCTTCTATCCTCATAAATGCTGTTAAGAACAGAGATTATATCATGAGCACAATCCCTGAGACGCCCTCTTCTTGCCGAGATTTCATCGGAAAGGTTCAGAAGCATCATGACGCAATCGGCATCAGAGCGTGGAATACCGAAAGCTGAGGAAATGATCGATGATGACAAGTCTGAGTGGGTGCTGTGATGATACCGGATCTCAGGATGATGGAAAGAAGGCGGGTATCCTGCAGCCGCGGCATATGGGTCATATGCAAAGAGAGAAGAAAGAATGACAGAAATAATGATCAATACCGATAAAGCTCTTTTCATATTGAAGAATGTTAGCAGATAATCCCGCTGAGAGTAAGGATCACAGTATCGAGAAGCATGAAACCATCCTCAGTAAGGGAGAAGGAGGTCCCGCTGTTTCTGTATAGAGCGCTGTCAAGCAATGCGATCGCATCAGCATACCTCTGGTCGAAATCATATCCGAAACGCTCTTTATACTGTGCTTTTTCTATTCCATCGGCCTTTCTGAGAGCTGTAAGGAGGAACTCCTCCTCTGTCTCCTCTTCAGTAAGCCTTTCTGCCATGCCATTAAGTCCGCTGTTGTATGACAGAAGATCCTCGGGCTCCCTTAAGGACAGAACTCTCTTCCACCCTATGGAGCTCTCTGCTCCGGGGCCTATGCCTATATACTGTCCAAGATCCCAGTAGACCATATTATGCAGGCATTCCTGGCCTGGAAGAGCGAAATTGGAGACCTCATAATGCCTGTAGCCAAGATCGGCAAGGTGCTTCCAGCCCTCGCGCAGGAACTCTATCTCCTTATCCTCATCAACTGGCCGGAGCCTTGATGAAAGCGGTGTCCCCTCTTCGAACGTCAGCAGGTAGTAGGAAATATGGCCAGCACCTCTCTCAGCTATGTATGAAATATCGTCAAGCGCAGTCCTTATGCTCTCTCCAGGAACTGCTGTAATGATATCGGCATTGAAGCGCTTGCCGGATTCAGCGAGGAGGCAGAGGGCCCTTCTGTTGTCTTCGGGAGTAGCATTCCTCCCAAGGGTTCTGAGAACGCTCCCATCCATCGACTGTATACCGACGGAGATTCTGTCTATAGCATCTATTGAAATGAAGCTCTCACTCAGATTCTCAGGATTGATCTCCGAAGTGCACTCCTCTGGCGCGCCATGGACAAATGCTGCATCAAGAATGGACTTGATGCGATCTATGCCGAGAGTGCCAGGGTTCCCGCCTCCTATGAATACCGTATGGAATGGACGATCATATTCGTCTGTGAGCCGTTCTATGCTCTCTATTGTCCTCTCAGTGTACCTTCCAATGTCATCAGGGCAGTACATCGTCTGAGGAACCGAATAGAAGGCACAGTAGCTGCACTTAGAGCGGCAGAACGGGACATGGATGTATAAGGAAAGCGGGCGTGACGGATCAAGGAAATCCATGCTATTCGTTATCCGTCAGAGATGAAATCCGGGAAAGAGGCCAGAATCTTCCAACGACACGGCCATTGATCCTTGACTCCTCCACCGGTCCGAAATACCTACCGTCCCTTGAGTTGTCACGATTGTCTCCAAGAGGGAGGACATAGCCGGAAGGAACATAGATGCCATTTTCATAGACTGCGCTTTCAGAGCGTCTCTCCATATCAGATGGATCGAATGAGGATAGCGTACCTGTCCTTGCTTTCTCCAAGGCATAGCGGTCAAAGACATAGTTGTAGTCCGATCCCTCAAGGACACGGTATGCCTGGTATATTTCACGTGGCAGGAATGGCTCATAGCCCATCTCATGATAAGCACTCATCACACCGGCAGCCTTCAGCGCAGGATAATAAGAGGGATCAACAGAGCGATGAGGTCCATCGGAAAGCCCTGACTGCTCTCTGAAATCATCCTCACTTATAAATGACTCCGTTCCGGAAAGCATGATCTCGGCATTCCCATCTATGAATCTTATCGTATCGCCTCCCATTCCGACGGCACGCTTCACATACAGTCTCTCCGCAGGTGTGCCATCATCATTCCTGTCGATGTTCACAAGCGTGAGAGTACCCATATATACAACCTGGGAAAGAAGATCAAAGAAAGGACCTTTCGAATCATATTCAGGATTGTAGAATGTGATTATCTCATCCCGCTGGACACGTCTGTCATCTGTGAAGACCTTCTTTCCAGCAGGATAGAGCTCAACGCCGTAGCTGTCCTTATTGACTATGACCCTGTCTCCGATTTCAAGCGTGTGTACCATCGAGGGAGATGGAATCACGAAAAGCTGGAAAAGATACTGGTTTATTATTATGACCCAGAATATAGCGAAGATGAGGGCATCTATCCAGCTCCAGATCTCACCTAGCACAGTATGCTTCTTTGTTCTATTGTACTCTCTGACCTGCTTCTTCTTTGTCAGATACTTTTCAGTCCGCCTTTCAAGAAACGAGAATAATCCGTCCATATTCTAATCCTAAGCATTGGGGATAAGCGAGGCAAGCGGCAAGTTGACAATACCTTTCCTCTGAGCTTATTTTAGCTCTATGGGAAAAAAAATAGAACTGCCGGAGGTTGAGCCGGTCCATCTGAAGCCTTTTCATGGAATAAGGCCCGGAGTGATCATACTGGCAGTGCTTCTGCTGATCGCTCTATCTCTCTTCTTCATCATATGCATGCTTCCCGGAATCCTTTCCGATGGAAGCTATGTCAGATTCGATCTTGGCACTGCCGATACAGCAGTCTATATCGACGGCAGATATCTTGGTTCAGATAGCGGATCTGTCTATTTCGTTCCATCCGGTGTCCATGAGTTTTCTTTTTCAGTCCTTGGAGAGGATGCTGGTTCTCTATCTATTGATATCCCCCATCACATCTTCTTCACGCTTTTCATGAAGCGTGTCGATACAATAAGCATAGAGATAGAGAATAACGAGGCAATCGAACGTGCCGTTATAGAGAATGGAGCACGGGAAGCTGCCATCTGGTCACGCATAACGGACTATCCAGAGGGGTATCATTATCCGCCTGTATTCACGGACTTTGCGGTAAATGCCGTATCCCTTGGCTTTGAAGATGTCTCTGACCCATTTTCATATATGGCGCTTCACATTGTATCGGACGAGATGGAAAAGGACTTCAGGAATGCTTTGACAATACTCGAAGGCTCTGATGTGGAGTACAGATCAAAGACTCTTGATGAGATCATAGCCATTCTCGATGGAAGCATTCCTCCATCTCCTGAGAAGACACCTATTGCGGTAACAAGCGAGTACAGCAATGGTTTCTTCAGCTATGAGCCTCTTTCATTCGTGATGGGATCCTCCGACTCTGCAGTATACCCTGAGTCCAATGAACGCTATGCATATGTAGAAACCGGAGCGTTCAGCATCGCTTCAGTTCCTGTCTCAGAGTATGATTATGCTCTTTTCGTATCCGAGAACCCATACTGGGCAGAGTCGAACAAGGAAAAGCTGATTGAGGATGGCATGGTAGATGAGAACTATCTTGTGGATGTCAATCTCTCAGTGTCCGTCCATTCAATGCTTCCTGTGAAAAGCATAAGCTGGTATGCCGCCGATGCATACTGCAGATGGCTTTCAGGAAAGACAGGCATGAATATTGTCCTTCCCACGCAGGCAGAGTGGACTGCTGCAGCAATCTCTGCCCAGCACAAAGGCTATACCTCTTCCCTGCTTTCAATTGACAATGACACATCAGCGCCAAGTGCGATGATGGGACAGCTCTGGGAGTTCACCTCATCCTCTTACATCCCTCTTTCACGCTTCGCACTTGATGAGGCGGAGAGACTTGCAGCTCTCTATCCCTATGATGATATCATCGTGAAAGGCGGAAGCTGGATCAATACACCTGACAGAATCGGCATTGATACGGTCGGGGCTATGGACAGAAGCGCATGCTCTCTTTATGCTGGCTTCAGAGTCGGGGTCAGATAGTGGAAACAAAACTGATACAGAAGAACAAGAAGGCATATTTCAATTACGAGATACTTGAGGAGCTGGAGACAGGAATCGCACTTGTAGGAACAGAGGTCAAATCGGTCCGTGAGGGCAAATGCTCATTCTCAGATAGCTATATCGTACCAAAAAACGGCTCTCTGATTCTAATCGGCTTTCTCATCCAGCCCTATTCGCATGGAAACATATTCAATCACAAGACGGACAGGAACAGAGTCCTCCTTGCCCATAAGCAGGAGATAAAGAAATTCACCAGGAAGGTGAATGAACGCGGCCTTACGATCGTGCCGCTTGAGATCTACCTCAAGGGCAATCTTGTAAAGATGAAGATAGCGCTTGCCCGTGGAAAGAATGTAAGGGACAAGAAGGATGCGATAAGGGAACGTGATCTCAATAGGGATGCAAGAAGACAGCTGAGGGAGATCAACAGCTACTGACGGGCCATAGAGCTCTGTGCGCCGAGGATCATCGTATTGAGCTTTTCGGCAATCATCTTCTCATTCTCGACAAAACCGCTCGCAACCCACTGCTCTATCACGCGGACAGCACCTCCGGAGATGAAATAGTAGAGCATTTCCGAATCGGAGCGGCTTATCCCGAGCTCATCCGACCAGTTCTCAACAGCAGACGGCAGCGCGAATGTCAAGATAGTGGAAAGAAACTTCTTATCGCCGTTATCAGAGAAAAGAAGCGAGCAGAAATCGTTGTTCGCCCTGGCGATGCGGAGAATAAGATAGACAAGATCCGATACGGATTCGACAGTCTCTCCGGAGATCTTTATGCTTTGGCTCAGCTCCTGCAGGAATGATCCCTCGACCTCTGAAAGAAGATCTGCCACGGAATCATAATGGCAGTAGAACGTATTGCGGTTCACATTCCCTTTCTTGCATATCTCACTGACGGAGATGTCTGAAACAGACTTTGTCTTCAGAAGATCAAGAAGCGCCCTTTTCAGACGCTCCTTTGTCTTGAGGATCCTAACATCAACTTTCTCTGCCATACTTTCCTGCAATGGAGGTGGGGAGACTCGAACTCCCGTCCTAACAATCCACCCATAAACGTCTACGGATATAGTCCCGCTTCTATCTTAGCCGGATTCAGGCAGCGGAACGCGCGGCCACCCGGTGCATCGCCTTATTCTCCTCCCCTGCCCGGCGCCTGCCTGGGAGAAAGCCTCCTACGGTAAAGGAATCAGAGAGCCAGAGGCCTAACCCAGGGATTCCCGCTCTCAGCTACGATCAAGCAGCAAGAGCAAATGCTTCGTCAGAGACGTACTCGTCTTCTTTCTTTGCATTTAATTTTCGGTGCCGGTTTTACAAGTCAGCTCTTGACCCGCAGTCTATGGCATAGCAAAGCCAGTCGAAACCAGAACACCCCCATATGCCCTACTAAAAATAACAGAGAACGGGAGAATCATCAATACATTATGCTACCTGCTATCGCCAAGGCTAAGATATTCCGAGAACCTGGTGAAGAAATCCTCCAGATCATCATACCTGAGTGCAGCATAGTCATCGATATAGGTCTTCTGCCTGTTCACGATCACTATATCGTGGCCGCATCGTGCAGAGATATACGGAAGGGATGCTGCAGGGTTGACGACAAGAGATGATCCGAGGACGATGGCAAGATCTGCATTGGAGAATGCATTCTCCGCCCTCATGAGCATCGAAGAATCCAGGCTCTCCCCATAGAAGACTATATCGGGCTTTATCACACCGCCGCATGACTGGCATACAGGGACAGAACCTGCATTCACGCTTTCAGCTATGGCCTTGTAGCTGTACTGCCTGTGGCAGTTCATGCAGTATCCGAAACGAACGCTGCCATGGAGCTCATAGACTTTCTTTGAGCCGGCCCTCTGATGGAGATTGTCGATATTCTGCGTGAATATCCCCTCAGTAAGACGCCCTCTCCTTTCCATTTCAGCAAGCGTTCTGTGGATGATATTCGGCTCATAGCTATCCATCTGGTACCAGTTGTCCTTTGCCCATGAGTAGAACACATCGGGATGGGAACGGAAGAAGCCGATCTCAAGAATCTCCTCAACGCTCATGTTCCCGAACTCCTTTGAATACAGGCCTCCTGATGAGCGGAAGTCAGGGATTCCGGAAAGCGTGGAAACCCCTGCGCCTGTAAGCACTGCTATGCGTCTTGACCTCTCATAAAGCTCTATGAATCCTGATATATCACTCAACCATGTGCCCCCTGAATGTATTTCCGTTCAGCGTATCGGCATAAACCTCTGCCATCATCCCCTCCTCAAGCGGAATGGATGATGTGAACGCAAAGTAATCATTGTGCTCATCCCGTCCAAGATACATTCCTTCGTCATCACGGCTGATGCCTGTCACTACGACCCTAGCCTGGAATGGAAGCATTGCCTTCTTTATCCTCTTCTGCCTCTCAAGCTGCTCATTGATAAGCTTCTCCAGCCGCCTGATCTTGTCAGCATCGGCAATCTGTCCTTCCATCCTGCAGGCCTTTGTTCCCTCCCTTGGATTGAAGTAGTACATGAACGCCTCTGTGCATCCCATCTTCTCCATCATCGAAAGCGTCTCCTCGTACTCTTCTTCAGTCTCGGTGGGGAAACCGACCATGACATCTGTCGAGAATGTAAGACCGGGGATCCTTTCACGCATCTTATCGATCAAGTCTATGAAGGACTCTCTTGTGTTCTTCCTGTTCATAAGCGCAAGGATCCTTGTCGATCCCGACTGCATTGGAAGATGTATATGCTTAACAACTCTTTTCTCACGCGCAATGACATCAATAAGATGATCGGAGAAATCCTTCGGATGGGGAGACTCGAAGCGGACGAATTCAATGCTGTGCATATAAGGGACGATGATCTCAAGAAGGGATGGGAAATCAATATGCTTTCCATTGTATTCAGCTGAATATGAATTGACATTCTGACCAAGAAGGGTGATTTCGCGTACATTCTTTCCTTCCAGGAACTCTATCTCCCTTATTATATCCTCCACAGGACGGGAAACCTCACGGCCCCTTACATAAGGAACAATGCAGTACGAGCAGAAGTTGTTGCATCCATTCATTATAGGCACATAGCTTGAATATGCGCCTTCCTGGTAATACGAGCGCTGGAAGCTGTAGTGATCAGAGCTTTCTGCTCTGCCTGAGAGGATGAAATCAGGAATCGAAGCTTTATCATTCGTTCCGATAATGGCATCAACGAAAGGAGCTTCATTCTTAAGTTCATCCTTCAGCCTCTCAGCCATGCATCCAGTGACTATTATCATCGTTCCATGCTTCTTCTTTTCAACTGAATAGAATCCAAGACGTCCCCATATCCTGTTCTCTGCAGTCTTACGCACAGAACAGGTATTGAGGATGACAGCATCGGCTTTTCCTGGATCTTCGGTCCTCTCAAGCCCGCGTCCTTTAAGAAGGATCTCAAGAGCATCGGACTCGGCTTTGTTCAGCTGACAGCCATAGGTCTCGATAAGATATCTCACTTGCCCCTTCTCCTGATTGCAGCCTCAAGCGTATTCTCCATCAGCATCGATACAGTCATCAGCCCCACTCCTCCTGGAACAGGGGTTATCGAGACAGAGCGGTCTGTGAATGAGTCATAGTCCGCATCGCCTGAGAGCCTGAAGCCCTTCTCCTTTGACGGATCATCGATCCTGTTGACACCGACATCGATTATGACAGCACCGTCTTTTACAAATGATGAATCTATTGTCCCCGGATGTCCTGCTGCCACAATGATGATATCAGCAGAAAGCGTATGCTCCTTAAGATCTTTTGTTCTTGTGTTGCATACTGTAACTGTCGCATCAGCGCCCTTCTGCATCAAAAGAAGAGCCATAGGCTTCCCGACTATGTTGCTGCGTCCGATTATCGTGACATTCTTGCCCGCTGTCTCTATCCCGTAGTATCTCAGTGTCTCCATGATTCCCTTAGGAGTGCATGGGATGAATGCATCCTTGCCGATTGCCATCCTTCCGATGTTTATCGGCGTGAAGCCATCTACATCCTTCTCAGGAGAGATCCTGTCAATTACCTTGTCTGTATCGATTGACGGAGGAAGTGGAAGCTGGACGAGAATCCCGTCGATGTCATCCCTCTTATTGAGCTCGTCCACAAGAGCCAGAAGCTCTTCCTCTTCTGTATCAGCGCTCAGTGTGTACTGGAAATGCCTGAATCCAAGCGATGCGGCCGCTTCAGCCTTCTTCCTGACATATGTCTGGCTGGCAGGATCCTCACCTACAAGAACAACGGCAAGCGACGGAGCGCTGTTGCCGCAGCCAATGAACGACTCTGTACGACTACGGATGCTTTCAAGTACTGCATCCGAAACCTTTTTGCAGCCTAATCTTCTCATAGAAAGGATTATAGAGAGTAAGTGTACACGTCTCAAGTCTGTTCACGGAACTATTCTCTTCATGTATAATCGCATCAGGAGAAAAAGATGAAGAAAGCCTTAGCAATCATCCTGCTGATACTTCTTATGCCGCTGTATCTTGCAGCTCTGCCAACATACTATGATACAGGTTCCCAGGTCTTCTCTATATCTGCAGGACCTACGATCCCATTCTTCTACTACGATCCAGGAAGCGAATTCCCGCTCACATTCGGCTTCGGTGCCGGAGATGGCCAGACCCATCATACGATAGGAGGATTCGGCTCGATCTCCTACCAGGTGTTCCTGAATGAGTATTTCGCGATCGGAGGAGAGCTCGGGTATCATTTCGACTTTGTAAGAAGCAATGACGTATATACATCTGTCCCGATCCTTGTGAAGATGTCATATGTACCTTTACAGGGAGATTTCGAGATTCCCATCTCGCTTGGAATCGGACTTGATTACATTTCGATCAGCGACTATTCCAGCATCAACCTCGGTGTGACTTTCGAGATCGGGATGAGATACTTCTTCACCAATGAATGGGGTGCCGGAATCACGGCAGGCTTCCATTTCGTTCCCGAGATCTATGGTTTCTCAGGGGAAGCTGCGAAGAAGAACTCACTGTATGCGACTGTTCCGCTTATGATCACTGTCACGTACAGGCACTAAGGAGAAGACAATGAATAAAAGAATACTGCTTATAATATCCGCAATTCTTCTCATTGCATCATGCAATGATTCCTCCAGAGGTGTTCTGCAGTGGGCATACCAGTTCGCGGAGGAAGAGGAGAGCTTCAACCAGAGCTATCTCGGAAATGATGGCACGAATATATATCTCGAGCGTGACTGGGATATCTACAGAGCCTATTCGGCAGAGCGCGAGAATGCCAATGGCAATGAGATAAAGTATGAGAAGGTGCTTGAATCCTCAAGTGATGCTGAATTCCCGATTGCTGTGCAGGATGGCTTTATCTACATGGCGTACAAAGACAAGGCATCAGGGCTTTACAGATTCTTCCGCATAGAGATCCGGGAGACAGGAGAGATCAGCCGAGAAGATGTCGAAGAGGCTATAGAGAATAATCAGTGCATTGTCTCAGGCAATCCTGCGATGACAGGCTTTGCTGTATCACGCATAGCAGCTGACAAGATCCAGACTCTTTATATCCTCCAGGGAGAAGGGCATCTTGACCCGGCTCATTATGCTGTCATAGAGATCAATGGGACTACTCTTGAGCTCACATCAGGAATCGATGGCATTCTTCCGTCCAATTCGCAGATGATCGGGGATGGGGTTATAAAGGCAACAAGCGATGATCCGGAGATAGATGGCATGCCGGATAACATGAATGATCTCTATATCATCAAGGATGGTGCGGCTCTCAGAATCCAGACTTCACATGATTCTCTTGATTATCCAATGGGATCCGATGGCGATTATGCAGCAATCGCAAGCGGCGAGATCTGCCCTATCGATTCTTCATACAAAGAGAATGGATACGATGGCAGGCTCAGGCAGGGAGAGCTGAGATTCGATGTCCTGGACAGAGAGGATAACTACCTTACAATCTACAGGGATGGAAACAGCGTCGTAGGCTATCTCTCAGACAACGGAATCTACTGGCGGGAGGATGTGACAGACACCAGCGAGACGAACAACAAGTCCCGTCCTTCGATAATCTCCGTATCTGAGGATGCTGATATCGTTCCGCTCTGCTTTGCAGGAAAGCATGCATCGAAATCCCGTGAGTATCTCCTGATCACTCAGGATAACGGCTTCTATATTGTGCGTCCTGAGAAAACGGGAACAGCACGGCTTGAGAAGATCAGGACCGGATCGGAATACAAGCTTTCGGATTTCCTCTGATGAATTGATGATTCTTCAGGCATCTTAATCACAAAGGCAGTATGAGGGAAACCAAGTACTGCCTTTTTCATGAACATACATGACGATACAATCTAGCGGAACTTTTTGTATTGAGGCTTTATAGATTGAGGAACTCTGCTGCACTCTTGATTCTTGGATACGTAACTCCGGATTCAAGGAAATTCCCGGTCAATAAAATATCTGCTCCTGCCCTGATTGCCGCCTCAGAACCGGACGATCACAATAATCCCTTATCTGTTCTTTGGAATCTTCATCTTCTGGTACGGGTACAACATCAAGAAAGTATATGATAAGCAGGAAAACCCCTACTTATATCAGAAACAGGAAATAGAAAGAGACAACTTGCATTCTGATTGATTATCAAACCATCAGCTTCAGAAGGGCAGTTCATTGACCCTCATCATCGCTTACTCTAATATTCGCTTATGGCGGTTCTTGCATTCATTGCTGCTCTCATTCTGTCAATATCCTTAGGCATTTCCATAATCTGGGCTCTTGCTGCCGGATACATGATATTCTTCATCCACGCAATTCTCTCCGGACTGGATCCGAAATCTGTTCTCAGGATATCGCTCGAGGGGGTGTATGAGACAAGGAACATCCTTTCGGCATTCGTGCTTATAGGGATGCTGACAGCGACATGGAGAGCTGCTGGCACTATTCCATCAGTCATCATATATTCACTTCCTGTTATACGTCCAGAGTGGTTTCTTGGTGCAGTCTTCCTGATAAACTGCCTCATATCATTCTTGACAGGAACTTCATTCGGAAGCGCTGCGACAGTCGGGGTCATATCCATGACAATGGCTCATTCAATCGGAGTAAGCCCTGTGCTGACAGGAGGAGCTGTTCTTTCAGGAGTCTTCTTCGGAGACAGATGCTCCCCTGTATCGACAAGCGCCCTGCTGGTTGCAGATCTCACAGGAACGGAAGTCAGGGATAATATACCGATCATGATGAGATCATCTTCAATACCATTCGCTCTTTCGCTTGCTGCATACAGTCTTATCAGCATGTTCCTGGTCCAGGACTCATCTCTGGATTCAGAGCTTGCAACGCTTTTCATGTCATCCTTCAGGATCGGATTCATTCCTTTGATTCCTGCCGTACTCATGCTATTGCTCTCATTCTTCCGATTCGGGACGAAGAGGACGATGGCTGTAAGCGTCCTGGCGGCTCTTCTTATATGCATCTTCTATGAAGGAATGGATGCAGGAAGGATTCCTTCCCTTCTCCTGTCCGGCTTCAAGGCTGAGAACCCTGAGCTTGGAAAAGTCCTGAATGGAGGCGGTATAGCTTCGATGATCGATGTTGCTCTGATTGTAGCAATCTCATCATCCTATGCAGGGATATTCAGGGAGACAGGACTTCTTGAGCCTCTGAGAAAGAGACTGGAATCTCTTTCCCATCCTAGGCCGGCAATAGCTGCAGTTGCAGTCCTGACATCAATGATCTCATGCAATCAGACGCTGGCGACAATGCTGACGCATCAGCTATGCAGCAAAGCAGTAAAGGAAAGGAAGGACATGGTCCTGGCGCTTGAGAACACCGTGATTGTCATTGCCCCTCTCATTCCGTGGTCGATAGCTGGAAGCGTTCCGCTTTCTGTGATCGGAGCGCCTTCTGCCTCTCTTGCTGCGGCGTTCTATCTCTACCTTCTTCCGATATGCTGGATACTCAATGGAAAAAGCCGGAAGACTGCTGCCTCCGGCTTTTCACTCACTCCAGGATCTCGTGGAGAATCGCTCTGACCTCAGGATCCTTATAGACTTCATCTATCTCATCATGGGTCAGGCCTATGAATTCATGGCAGGTATAGTGGATCCACTCGGAATCCTCTGGTTTTCTAAGCACATGCTTCCGGCACCAGTAATCAGGCTGGACTGAAAGAGGAGGCTCATCCTTGTACAGAGGAACCTTATAGTCGAAAACGGCCACCTTGATATCCTCTCTGGGAATACCTTCCTTCATCACCTGTCCGACAAGAGCATTGACCGTCATTCCTGTATCGAAGATATCATCGACGATAAGGATCTTCTGCCCTTTCCTGAGGTTTCTGGGGCTCCATGTCCATCCATCGATATCAACATGTCCGGAGTGCTCCTGGACAGAGCCATATGAACGGGCAACGACAGCGGCATAGAATACAGGATCACGCCCCTCCTTCATCGCGATCAGCTTGTAGTACTCGCTCATCACGTTAGCCATATACGCGCCTCCACGGAGCGAGTCATAGATCACATCAGGAATGAAGTGATCTTCGGTATGCATCTTCCTAACGAGCTTGAGAGCAGCATCCCTTATCATGTCGCATGTGATGAAGTCCTTCGCCATATCCCCTCCTTTCAGATCCGGGTCAGTATCTCAAGCCCGGAGTCCGTCATGGCTACTGTATGCTCCCAATGGCAGGCTGCCTTGCCATCAGCGGTCCTCACGCCCCAGCCATCAGGATCTGTCTTTATCCTATATGTCCCCATATTGATCATGGGTTCTATTGCGAAAACCATTCCCTTGCGGATCCGAGGATTGGGATTCATCAGAGAGACATAATTCGGAATCTCTGGATCCTCATGCATCTCGAAGCCGACTCCATGCCCGCAGTAATCGCGGACAACACCGTACCCGAACTTACGGCAGTGGCCAGAGACAGCAGCGGCTATGTCCTGTATCCTCGCACCCGGCTTTCCTGCAGCCTCAATAGCAAGATACAGGCTCTTTTCTGTCTCCGCATTGAGCTTATGGACCTCAGGTGATACAGTACCTATCTCATAGGTATGTGTTGAATCGCTTATGAAGCCATTCTTTTCAAGACAGATATCAACAGAGACTATATCCCCGTCTTTGAGGATCTCCGTCTTTGAAGGAATTCCATGTATGACCATGTCATTGACTGAGACACAGGTTGCAGCAGGATATCCCATATAGCCGATGCATGGAGCTCCCGCATGATGTCTTTTCATCCAGTCATGGAACATCCTGTCTACATCCCAGGTGCTCATCCCTGCCTGTATCTGAGGCCCGATCTCCTCGAACATCTCAGCAAGCATATGACCGCTTGTCCTGATTCCATCTATCTCGCTTTCAGACTTAAGCTGAATCATTTCCCCTCCTTGCTTGAGTCTTTTCTGTATGCATCCAGTATTCCGTTGATGAAGCGGAAGGAGACATCGTTGGAAAGCTCCTGGGAAAGCTTGACAGCCTCATCGATGACAATCGCAGGATGGACATCACGTGAGAATGCAAGCTGATAGAAGGCTATGCGGAGGATATTCCTGTCCACAAGATCGATCTTCTCAATCGGCCTGTTGAGCGAATACTGAGAGATGAGGGCATCAATTCCTTCAAGATTCTCCAGTGTCCCGTAGATCAGAAAGCGAATGAATACCTTATCATCCTCATCAAGCGAGGCAACCTCCTCTTCATTCATTCCCTGGAATGGATTGAACTCCGCTTCCGGAGAGAGATTGCCATTGAAATCTAGGGAGTAAAGCGTTGATACCGCAATCTCCCTGTCACGGTGTCTTTTCATCAGTTGCCCTTGTAAAGAATATTGATCCTTGCCTCCCCTCTGAGCTCAGCAAGCAGTGACTCCAGAGCCTGGGATGCGGCTATCTGCGAATTCCTCGTATAGAGAATCTGGTAGATGTAGTCATGCACGGTCGTTGGATCCTCAGGAGATACAGGATCGGTAAGAGAGAGAAGCTTGCCCATGCTGTGAACAGATACCTTTACGATATGGTATCCAGTATTGGACTCAAGCACAGGAGAGATATCACCGGCATCAAGAAGCATCACCTCATCGCAGAATGCATCTCCCCAGCCCTGCCTTGCCTGTGCATTGTTTATCGTGAGCCATCCGATCTCGCCTCCGTTGTTTCTTGAACCATCATCCTCACTGTACTCCTGTACAGCCTTCTCGAATGTGATCTCTCCAGAGGAAATCATCGCACTCACATCCTCCAGTTCCGCTTTCTTCCGGGCATCCTCATCAGCGTTTCCTGTCTTCACCATGTAAATATGCGAAAGCTTCACAGCCTCAGGCTGGAAGAAGGTCTGCTGGTTCTGTCTGAAGAAGCTCTGGATATCGCTCTCCGAAGGCTCTGTGACATTCTGAAGCTCCTCACCTCTTTCCTGCATCAGATAGAGATTCAGGATCTGCTGGTTCTTCAGGGACTGGCGGTAGTTCTCCATCGACCCGAACTGCCTGATCACCTCTGCCTGGAACTGATCCTCAGTGACAGTCTGCCCGGCAGCAGCAGCCTGCTGTACAGCATTATTGAAGACCTGTCTGTAGAGCGCATCGATCTGCCTGTCATTGATTATGATGCCATCACGCTCCGCTCCCTGCAGGAAGACCTCATCATTGATCATAGTCTGAAGCACATCCTGTGCTGTGACATTCTGCATGCCTGCATTCTGGAATCTCTCAACCTCGGCATTGAGATCCTCAACTGTGATTACGCTGTTACGGATGAGATTCACCGTAGCAGCAGGCTGGGAAATCATGGATGCTGCAGAGATGGAGAAGACCATAAGCAGCATGACGATAAGAGCATAAAATTTCTTCATCAGTAGTTCCTTTCCACATTGAGGCGCTTTCCGACAGCCTGTGCCTCATCAGGCTTGTTTATCACTTCTGAGAACTTCAGGATCATTCCCTCGCTCTCCATTGTCTTCATGAGATTCAGAAGCGTCCTGTTTTTCCTCATTCCGCTTCCTGAGACGAATGCCATGCATCTTTTCCCTGATACTGTACCAGAACCTGCAAGGTACTTGGCGATATCACCGGGAATAGAAGCAGAGAAAAAAGAAACAGGCTCCGTTCCTATGACAATATAGTCATAGATTGTGAGCCTTCTATCCTCTGAACGCATGTTTACTACATCAGCTATATGGCCATTGCCGGCAATACCCCTGGCAAGAGCTTCTGAAACAGCCTTGAGCTTTTCGCTTTCGCGTGTCTTTCCAGCATAAAGGATACAAACCTGCATCCGTTATCCTCCTATAAAGAAAATATAAGCCGGCTAGCCACATAAGGGAAGCCGGCATTCCGGATAAAAGGAATCACTGTGCGGAAACAGTATCTGTTCCAGCCTCTGTGCCTGCTGCCTGATCAACCCAGCTCTCTGCAGGAGCAGATGTCTCAACAGCTGCAGCTGCAGCTTCTGGGACAGAATCGCTGGTCTTGTTCACAACAGCAACAACGAGCGAAAGTACCATGAATACAATCGCCAGCGTCGTCGTTGCCTTGGTTATGAACGATGACGTTCCGGATCCGAATGCGGACTCTGATCCGCCTCCGAATATGCCGCCAAGACCTACACTGTTCTCATCCTGGACAGTTACCAGGAAGATGAGAAGCAGAGCGACTATGCAGAAAAGCACAAGCAGTATGATACCTAAAATACTCATCTCTTACTCCATTACTTGCTGTATGTTATGATGGGCAGGAACTGCTCGAGCGTCAGAGATGCACCTCCGACAAGCGCTCCATCGACATTCTCCTTTGCCATCAGGGCCTTTACATTACCGGCCTTAACGGAACCACCATACTGTATAATCAGATTTTTAGCAATATCATCAGAGTACAAAGATGCGACAGTGAAGCGGATGAAGCTATGTGCGCCATCTGCATCCTCAGGTGTTGCCGTCTCACCTGTTCCGATAGCCCATACAGGCTCATAAGCGATCGTGATATGCTCCATCTCCTCAGCAAGCACGTCCTTGAGTCCAACCTCAAGCTGCCTCTTAAGCACTTCCTCAAGCCTTCCGGACTTTCTTTCCTCGAGTGTCTCTCCTACGCAGAGAACGACATCCATCTTCAGGGAAAGAGCAAGGAGCACCTTTGAGTTGATGATCTCATCTGTCTCGCCATAGTACTGTCTTCTCTCGCTGTGTCCGAGGATGACTGTCTTCACACCGAGATCCAGAAGCATCTCAGGAGAGACCTCACCTGTGTAAGCACCGGCAAGGTGGTTTGCCATGTTCTGAGCAGCTACGATGATATCAGAGCCCTTTACTGCATCAAGAACAGCGGGGATCGACACAAAGGAAGGCGCGATCATGACACGGCAATCAGGCGCTTCCTTCTTCACAGCCTCAGCAAGGGATGCTGCATACTTCGCTCCCTCGGAGGGAGTGAGATTCATCTTCCAGTTTCCTGCGATATATGGTCTTCTCATATTATTTCTCCAGTGCCTTGATTCCAGGAAGCTCCTTGCCCTCAAGGAACTCAAGGGAAGCTCCACCACCTGTGGATACATGGGAGATCCTGTCTGCAAGACCGAACTTGTTGATTGCAGCTACACTGTCTCCACCGCCTACGACAGTCGTGGCATCGGATGCAGCAAGTGCCTTTGCAACCTCCTCAGTCCCCTTTGCGAATGCAGGGAACTCGAAGACTCCCATAGGACCGTTCCATACGACAGACTTGGCACCCTTCACAGCAGCAACGATCTTCTCAGTCGTCTTTGCTCCGATGTCCATTCCCATGAGATCATCAGGGATATCAACACCATCGATTGCTACAGGCTCTGCAGTCTCTGCAAACTCTGCTGCAGCGACATGGTCGACGGGGAGTATTACCTCAACACCCTTCTCTGCGGCCTTCTTGAGGAATGAGGAAGCTGTCTCGAGATAATCATCCTCAACAAGCGACTTACCGATCTTGTGGCCCTGGACCTTGAGGAATGTGTATGCCATTCCACCGCCGATTACGACTGTATCGCATGTGCGGACAAGAGACTCAAGGACTGTGATCTTCGAAGATACCTTCGATCCGCCGATGATTGCGACAAACGGCTTATCAGGATTCTCAAGAAGAGGAGCCATGAACTTGACTTCCTTCTCAATGAGGAAACCAGCATAGGAAGGAAGATAGTGGGAAACACCCTCTGTGGATGCATGAGCGCGATGTGCTGTTCCGAATGCATCGTTGCAGTAGATATCACCATAGGAGGCAAGAGTCTTTGCGAACTCAGGATCATTGCCCTCCTCTTCCTTGTAGAATCTGACATTCTCAAGAAGAAGAACCTCACCAGGCTGGAGAGCCTTGACTTCCTTCTCGACCTCTGGTCCGATCACATCCGGAGCAAGCTTCACTTCCTTTCCGAGAAGCTTCGAGAACTCTGCAGCAACCGGTGCAAGCGAGAAGTCAGGGTTCTTCTGTCCCTTAGGACGTCCAAGATGGGTCATGACAACAAGTGACGCGCCATTGTCAAGGATGTACTTGATTGTCGGAAGAGCAGCCTTGATTCTTGTCGCATCGGTGACAGCACCATTCTTGAGAGGTACATTGAAATCCACGCGGATGAGGACTCTCTTGCCCTTCAGATCCGCTTCATTGATAGTATTCAGCTTCATATTTCCTTCCTTTATGAAAACAGGCCTGCTTTCCGGCAGGCCCGTATCTATGCCCGGGCATAAAGCACCGGATCTGGATCAGCCGTTGACCTTCTTCATATGAGCGATGAGATCAAGGACCTTGTTGGAGTAACCGATCTCATTGTCATACCAGGAGACGACCTTTACGAATGTATCTGTAAGAGCGATACCAGCCTTTGCATCGAAGATCGATGTCCTTGTATCTCCGAGGAAATCGGAGGAGACGACAGCGTCCTCTGTGTAGCCGAGAATACCCTTGAGAGATCCCTCAGAAGCTTCCTTCATTGCCTTGCAGATATCCTCATACTTGGTCGGCTTTGCAAGGTTTACTGTGAGGTCAACAACAGAGACATCGAGAGTAGGAACTCTCATTGACATACCTGTGAGCTTTCCATTGAGGGAAGGAATGACCTTTCCTACAGCCTTTGCAGCACCAGTTGAGGATGGGATGATGTTGCCGGAAGCAGCGCGTCCGCCTCTCCAGTCCTTCATTGAAGGTCCGTCAACTGTCTTCTGTGTAGCTGTTGTCGAATGGACAGTTGTCATAAGACCATCTACGATTCCGAAGTTATCATTGAGAACCTTTGCAATCGGTGCAAGGCAGTTTGTTGTGCAGGATGCATTGGAAACGAACTGTGTTCCCTTGACATATGTATCCTCGTTTACACCAACAACGAACATCGGTGTGTCATCCTTTGAAGGAGCTGACATAACGACATACTTTGCACCTGCGTTGATGTGAGCCTGTGCCTTCTCCTTTGTAAGGAAGAGACCTGTTGACTCAACAACATACTCAGCGCCGACCTCATCCCACTTGAGCTCATTAGGATCCTTGCATGCTGTCACGCGGATCTTGTGGCCATTGACGATGAGAAGGGACTTCTCCACATCAGCTTCGATTGTTCCTTCGAACTGACCATGCATTGTGTCATACTTAAGCATATAAGCGAGGTAGTCCACCGGGCAGAGGTCATTGATTCCTACGATCTCGACATCCGGGCGGTTCATAGCTGCGCGGAATACGAAACGGCCGATTCTTCCGAATCCATTGATTCCGATTTTCATCTTTCTTTCTCCTTCTGATCGTTCAGCACAATCGATAATTTCATATCAGATTACTCCTGCAAGATATCACTTTATAGGAAAAATGACAACTGAGGGCAATCAGCTAATAATATAATACCTTACAGGTATATTGTCACTTAACATCCATCTGAAGCTTATCCTTGAGAATGACATCATGCGCACCGCCTTCGATGATCGATGTAGGCGAGACTATTGTCAGCCGCGCCTTCTTCCTGAACTCTGCAAGAGAAAGAGATCCGCAGTTGCACATCGTCGACTTTATCTTCGATATGGTAAGGGCTACATTATCCTTCAGAGAACCGGCATATGGAACGTAGGAGTCCACCCCTTCAGGGAAAGAAAGCTTCCTGTCTCCCCCTAGGTCATAGCGCTGCCAGTTCCTCGCTCTCTGGGACCCTTCTCCCCAGTACTCCTTGAGATAGTTGCCATTTATATTCACCAGGGCTGAAGGAGACTCATCGAATCTGGCAAAGTAGCGGCCGAGCATCACGAAATCCGCGCCCATCGCCAAAGCTATTGTCATATGATAGTCAAAGACTATGCCTCCATCGGAGCAGACAGGGATATAGATTCCAGTCTTCTCAAAGTACTCATCGCGTGCCTTGACCACATCGATCAGGGCAGAGGCCTGCCCTCTTCCTATTCCCTTGGTCTCACGGGTAATGCAGATTGATCCGCCACCGATTCCGACCTTGATGAAATCAGCTCCTGCCTCGGCAAGGAATCTGAATCCGTCACCGTCGACGACATTCCCGGCTCCGACCTTGACGGAATCCCCATACTTCTCCCTTATCCAGGAAAGAGTGCGCTTCTGCCACTCCGAGAATCCTTCTGAGGAATCGATGCAGAGGACATCAGCTCCTGCTTCGACAAGAAGCGGTACGCGCTTCTCATAATCCCTTGTGTTGATTCCCGCTCCGACTATGTATCTCTTCCTGGAATCAAGAAGCTCATTGGGATTCTCCTTATGAGTCGAATAGTCCTTCCTGAAGACAAAGGAGACAAGATGTCCGTCTTCGGAGAGGATCGGAAGCTGATTGAGCTTATGCTCCCAGATTATGTCATTGGCCTCCGAGAGGGTTATCCCCTCCCTTCCATAGATTATCTTCGATACTGGGGTCATGAATGAGGATACCTTCTCGTCCTCGGTCATGCGGCTGATCCTGTAATCCCTGCTCGTCACAACTCCCTCAAGCCTGCCGGTAGCGCTTCCGTCTGCTGTGATCGCTATCGTCGAATGCCCCGTCCTCTTCGTAAGCTCAAGCACATCGCCGAGAGTACTGTCAGGTGTCAGATTGCTGTCAGACTCCACGAACCCTGCTTTATAGGCCTTTACACGCCTTATCATCTCAGCTTCGCTCTCCGCGCTCTGGGAACCATATATGAAGGCAACACCGCCTTCCCTCGCAAGGGCTTCCCCCATGCGTTCCCCAGAGACAGATTGCATTATCGCGCTCACCATCGGGATATTGAGCGATATTGCGCTCTCCTCTCCTTTCCTGAATTTCACAAGAGGTGTCCTGAGCGATACATTTGATGGAATGCATTCCGAAGAGGAATATCCGGGAACGAGCAGGTATTCGCTGAAAGTACGCGAAAGCTCATCAAAGAAATAGGCCATGGATTTTTCTCCTTGGCCTATTATTTATCACACAAAGCAGGCTTTTAGGCAATAGCTCAGCTTCTCTCCGGAAGCGTCGTATCGGCGATATAGAGGACAGCGCTTTCCTTTGCTCTGAGATGAACGGATATATGGCTGTCGGAGAAAGATGCATCAGCATTGCCGTAAAGGACAGCACAACTCCCCTTTGGAAGCATGAATGCATCGATCGATACATGACGATCCCTCTGGCATCTGTTTATTATACCGACAATTGCCTTTCCCCTTCCTATGCGGTAGATGGCAAAGGCTTCGCTGTCTATCTCCGATACGGAGAATGCGGAATAGGCAAGGAAACCCATCTTCCTTATAGCCGCCATCGTCCTATACAGTTCCAGTCTCTCCATATCCCAGCTCTTCTCGTCCCACTGCATAGGATACCTTGAGCCCTCTGGCGATCCCATCCTGCCACGAAGCCCTATCTCATCTCCATAATAGATAGATGGCATACCGGGAAGCAGGAACAGAGCTATCACAGCACCATGGTATATTGTGCTATCCATGATCGCAGCATTGGAATGGAGCCTTGGAGTGTCATGGGAATCAAAGAGATTCATCTGGAAGAAAGGCATCTGGGAAGGAAGCGAGCTGACAGCCATCGCAAGAGCCTTTGCAGTCTCCTCCCCGCTCCATTCAGCCTCGCGTTCCGGATCGAAGCCCCATCCCGCGGAAAGGTATCTGTCCCTTTCTCCCATCCAGCTTCTGATGATCCTTCCTGCTCCATAGTAGTTCATCGTGCCATCCCACATATCACCGGAAAGATACTCAAGGCTGTCATCCCAGTCCTCTCCGACAAGGTAGAGATCGTGCTTTATGGCCTTCAGCGACCTCCTGACCTCCCTCCATACTTCCTGGGATATCTGCACATCGCCGCTTCTTCCGACCTCTGGAGCGACATCAAGCCTCCATCCATCTATTCCGAACGGAGGCCGTATGAACTTCTGCATGGCAGAATCTGGATTGCGGTATATGAGATCACGGAGCCTGGAAGATCTGTAGTCAAGCTCTGGAAGGGTCCCCACTCCATTCCAGAATCTGATGCCATCTTTATCGTGTGAATAGAATGAAGCCTCCTCGCTTTCAGGATCGGAAAGCGCCTTCTCATACCACTTTGAGCATATTCCAGTATGGTTGATAGAGATATCGAGGATAACGCGTATCCCATGGTCATGGAGGACACTGATCATTGCGGCTAGTGCGCTGTCGCCTCCAAGCTTGGGATCGGTATGGAAGAAATCGGCGCTGTCATAACGATGCACCGTCCTTGCATCATTTACAGGATTGAGGTAGACAGCTGAGATGCCAATGGATTTCAGATACCCGGCCTTATCTCCGATGCCCTTCAGATCACCGTTGTAGAAATCAAGGCACCTTGAGAATTCGAACGGCTTTGGCTCCTCATCCCAGAGCGGCGTTGTCACACGGGAGCCATCATACTCATACTCTCCAGCGCTGACTCCTGCATTCCCTCCTTTATTGAATCTGTCAGGGAATATCTGATAGCAGGTGGAAGACGCTACCCATGAAGGCGCATCAAGCGATGGAATGAGAGAGAATCTAGCTGCAGTGGGAGGAACATTCCTTGTAATCCCGCAGGATGAATAGTAGTAGCTCCTTCCTCGGTAGAAGAAGACAAAAAAGTAATGGAAAAGCTCATCTGAGAATGGGATGCGGCACTTTGCGGTATAGCGCCTTGCTCCATTGACAGTACCATCCTCAGCCATCGGATAGGACCAGAGATAGCCTGAGGGACTATCTGCGCGGAGGATGACTCCTTCCGGAGGCTCTGAGAACGCAGCTGACAGCGATACCTCAGTGCCCTTTTCAGGGAACAGAGGCGAGACGAACAGATCTGAGAATGAAGAGAATACCTTGATATCAAGCATAAATATACCCTGAGCACATTATAGCACCCAGGGCAGATATATGGTCAGCGTCCGATTTTCCCCATGATCGATGCAAGAACTTCCTCAGGAGATACCGATGCATCGATATCCACAAGAAGACCTTTCTCCCTGTAATAGCCGATCAGAGGCTCAGTTGAAGCCTTATAGACCTCAAGGCGATGTCTGATAGCCTCTGGCTTATCATCATCACGCTGGATAAGCGCCTCTCCTGTCTCATCATCGATACCTTCCTTCTTTGGAGGATTGGTCACGATATGGTAGATCCTTCCTGTAGACTTGCAGAGGCGGCGGCCAGAAAGCCTTCTGACAATCTCCTCCTCATCAAGAACGAAGTTGAGGACATAGTCGATATCATCGATTCCGGAAAGCGCCTCAGCCTGGGCAATGGTCCTCGGGAATCCATCCAGGATATATCCATTGGACGTATCATCCTTCCTGAGTCTGTCACGTACCATCTCACATGTGACGTCGTCAGGAACAAGTCCGCCGGAAGCCATTATGGCCTCGACCTTCTTTCCGAGATCAGTCCCATTCTTGATGTTCTCGCGGAAGATATCGCCAGTTGAGATATGCGGCACATCAAGCTCCTTCTTGAGAAGCGCTGCAACCGTTCCCTTGCCGGCCCCCGGAGGGCCCAAAAGCACAATATTCATATTTTCACCTCGCCGTGAGTATAGCAGATGAATCGATTATAATCATCCACATTGTTGCTTAGCCGCATCACATTGGAGTAACATTCCATTATGGGCAGCAGGATATCCTCAATACTTATATGCGCAGCTATGGCGCTCACTGCATGCAGCAGCATGGATGTCGATCCGTATCTCAGAAAGGGATACCCGCTGTCCGGGCTTGAGGCAGCTGCTGTATATGAGGAAGGCCTGAAGCACTCCGATTCCGAGAAGCTCTACTACAATCTTGCATACTCCTATCTGGAAGCCGGAGATTATATGAAGGCAATAGAGACAGCAGACAAGGCGCTTTTGGAATATCCCGAAATGCTCCGCTTCCTCTATCTCAAAGCCTATGCATACAGAGCAGAGAACATGATGGCAAGCTTCGAGAGAACGCTTCTGTCCATACTTGAGAAAGATCCAGGCAATAATGATATCAGGGGAATACTTGCCCAGTACTATCAGGATATCGGGATGGACAATAAAGCCAAGAGCACAGCCATGGAAATCATCAGAAGGGATCCGGATGACCCCGAAGCGCTTTCAGTCATGGCTGAATACAGTGAGTTCTATGACTCGATCGACAGTGATGGCGATGACGCGGAGAAGATGGAAAAGAGACCCTGGAGCATTCCTCCTTCCATGTACGATCCTCTGAGGATCCTTAAAGGCGAAGGTCTTATAAGCTGGACCTGATTCTCTTCCACTGAGCAACTGCAAGCTCATCGCATCTGTTGTTGAACTCGTTCGCGCTGTGGCCTTTGACCCATATAAAGCTCACGCTGTGCATACGGATAAGCGTAAGAAGGCGCTTCCAGAGATCTGTGTTCGGCACAGCCTTCCCTTTTTTCTGGAAACCTGCCTTCTCCCATGAATGCACCCATCCTTTCGAGATTGAATCGACAAGGTATTTCGAATCGGAATAGAGGGTGACATCACAGGGTTCCTTAAGAGCCTCAAGCGCAGAGATTGCCGCAAGGAGCTCCATCCTGTTGTTCGTAGTCTCCTCCTCCCCTCCTGATATCTCCTTCATATGCCCATTATAGGAAAGGATCGCACCCCATCCTCCAGGACCGGGATTGCCAGAGCATGCGCCATCTGTATAGATCGTGACCTTCTTCATCTGACACCGGTCTTCTTTATGATGTGGTATCCGAACTGGGTCTTCACAGGTTTTGAGACAGAGCCGACGGACATCTTCCTTACAGCATTCTCGAAAGGAGCTACCATCTTCCCCTCTCCGAACCACCCGAGATCCCCTCCCTTTGCCTTTGAAGGACAGGTCGAATACTGATGGGCAAGCGACTGGAATGACTCACCCTTTCTCACACGCTCATAAAGGCGCTCTGCTGTTGCCTGGTCCTTGACCAGTATATGGCTTGCTCTGAACTCCATGCTCACCCCCTGCTAAGTATCATCTCACGGTAGGATCTGGTCTCGATTGAATCCTCACCCACACCGCATTCATTCAGAATCCGATGGATATGCTCTCCCGCATCCTCTATCTCTTCAGGGACTGCATCGAAAGGAAGAAGTATCTCGATCTCTATGAAAAAACCGAGATCATTCACTTCCAGAAGCTCTATGTGCGCCCGTCCGGAATGCCATTCCCAGCCATCCTTCTTCTTGATGAAGAAATCCTCCAGTCCAAGCGCATGGAAGAAACGGACAGCATCATCAAGCTGCCCGGAAGGAGCCTGGAATTCATATTCGGAGTTGTTCTCCCCAAGTGCATCACGCATGGTCTTCTTGCATGTCATTTCGATGATCCCTTTATAGGATCTGATACGCATAGCCTGTATCTCCACACCTGGCCAACGAAGATAATGGTCAAGCTTGTGGACTTCCTTTCCCTCGCCGAAAAGAGAGTCGATCCGCTCTTTGACAGATGCAGAGGCATGGGCCTTCAGTTCAATCTCTCTCATACGCTCACTTCCATGGGAATAGCATGTTCTTCAAAGATCTTGGCCCAACCTTCTCCTTCTCGTCATAGAGGATATCCTCCCATGGGATATGCTTTCTGTCAGCATCTGGATTCTCCTCCAGATAGTCATACTTCATCATGATAAGCCTTATCGCATCCTCTGCAGCGAGCTGCATGCCTGTTATCCCGGGGATGATGCCCATTGTGAAGACGGAAAACGCCACACAGATGATATTGTATATGAAGAAGAATATCGTGAAGCCGAAGTTGTCACCGACGATGATGATGCATTTCCGTGCAGTCTTAAAAGGTCTATCAGCCGGAAGATGGTTCATCAGCGGAAAATAGTATGGAATGCAGAGAAGGATTATGATCTCAAGCCAGAGAAGTATCACTGCGATGATCAGGCCGAACGCATTGGCATATGAAAGGTAGAAAGGGATTATCAAGAGCGCATTGAGGACAGCCATGATGAGTATCAGCGAGAAAAGAAGCGAATGCCTTATATTCCTTGTGATTCCTGTTCTTATCGCAGCCCATGTATCTCCTCTGTATTCAGAGTAGTTATGCACAGCTGAAGCCGATCCTCCGAGGAGAATAGAGACAACTACAAGAAGAAGAGGAACGACAAGCATCGCAACAGAGGAAAAACCCAAGAATGCGACGAATCCAAGGTATATTACAGCAAGGAATGCGATATTCATGAGAGCAATTGCGATAAGATTGTCCCATCCGTCGAAAAAAGCCTTCTTTATGAAAAAACCTTTCATAGTGATTAATGTACGTAAATATAGGAAGAATAGCAACGCCGGAAATCGGAAAACATATTTCGTTTCTTAGAGCAGTTATATCGATTTATTGACTTTTTATATAAATAATGTATTTACAAAGATTCTTACTCATGTTATAAGCTAATCAGTGGCTTAAATGACGTGCAGTCGGGTTGCCTAGAAGAGGGACCGCCATAGACGTTCCGGTGTAGTCCGGGATGCAGACCTCCAGCTTGTCTCACCGGCGCTGGGGGTTATTTTTTGCCTTCAGCAGGAATAATATTCATCGAATATGCATATAGCAATTAGTTTATGCATAAATATTCGAAATACGCTTGATATTTATCAATAAATATGCATAATGACCTGTGTTAGGAGATAAATGAAATGAAAGATAAAGTCATACTTGCATACTCTGGCGGTCTCGATACTTCCGTAATCCTCAAATGGCTCAGCAACAAGGGATTCGACGTTATCGCATACGTTGCAGATGTCGGGCAGAACGAGGACTACAAGGCTATCGAGGAGAAAGCTTATGCGACAGGTGCTTCAAAAGTATATATAGAGGATCTCAAGAAGCCCCTTGTCACTGACTATATCTACCCTGCTCTCAAGGCCAATACGATCTATGAGGGCACATACATGCTCGGCACATCGCTCGCAAGGCCCATCATCGCAAAGAGGCATATCGAGATTGCGAAGAAGGAAGGGACGAAGTATGTCGCGCATGGAGCGACAGGAAAGGGAAACGATCAGGTGAGGTTCGAGTTCGGATACTACATGAACATGCCTGATGTGAAGATCATAAGTCCCTGGAAGGATGAGGAGTGGCTCTCGCAGTTCGAAGGCAGAAGCGATATGCTCAAGTACGCTGAGGAGAACGGAATACCTGTAAAGGCTACGACAAAAAAGCCTTACAGCGAGGATGAGAACATGATCCATATCTCCCATGAGGCAGGAATCCTTGAGGATCCGGCGCTCAGGTGCCCAGAGGATGTCTACTCTCTCACGCTCTCACCGGAAAAGGCCGCAGACAAGGAGACGATCCTCACAATCGAGTTCAAGGACGGCATTCCTCTCTCAGTGAAGAACGAGTGCGACCAGACTGTGGTCACGGATCCTGTCGAGATGATCATGTATCTCAATAAGATGGGTCATGACAATGCTATCGGCAGAGTCGATATGGTCGAGAACAGGTTCATCGGAATCAAGTCACGCGGTGTATACGAGACTCCGGGATGCGAGATTCTCTGGAAGGCACATCACAATCTCGAGGGACTGTGCATGGACAAGGAAGCGATGCACTTAAGGGATATGCTCTCTCCGAAATATGCAGAGCTTATCTACAATGGATACTGGGGAGCACCGGAATTCAATATGCTTACAGCGCTTTTTGATGAGAGCCAGAAGAATGTGACAGGAAAGGCGACCGTCGCACTCTATAAAGGCAATGTGATCAATGCAGGAATCGAATCTCCATGCTCTCTTTACAATGAGGATCTGGGATCCATGGATAAAGCCGGCGGATACCATCCGATTGACTGCAAGGGCTTCATAAACATCAATGCGATAAGGCTTATGGCATCTGCGGTAAGGGACGCTAAGAACTGAATCCCTGGCTACAGGTGAGACAGAGTGCTTTTCCTGTGCATAACGGGGAAAGCGCTTTTCTATTTCAACTTCACTGTTCCTCGCTTATCCCCTCTGCCCTGCCAGCCCATTCAAGGACTATCTCCTCATCAGGAGACCATGCCGAGCTGAGCTTCTCCTCAGAGGCTTTCCTATCTTCATCTTCTCTTGGCATACCTGATGATAACTCCTTATTTCCTTTGTGTCTTCCCTGCTGTAGAATACTCATATGCCATCAAGGAATAAAAGGATTCTGATTCCACTCACAATATTCTCGATGTTCTTCGGAGCAGGAAATCTCATCTTTCCTCCTTTCCTCGCACTTGAAGCTGGAAGGAACTTCATTCCGGCATTCATCGGTTTTTCCATAACCGCAATAGGCCTTCCCGTCGCAGCTCTTCTTGCAGTAGAGAGGACAGATGGGCTTGAAAAGCTCTCAGCACGTATCCATCCTGCTTTCGGAAAGATATACACGATTGCGATATACCTTGCCATAGGGCCATGCCTTGCAATACCAAGAACCGCATCGGCAAGCTTCGAGATGGCAGCTAAGGCAATCGGAAATGACTCCGGGACAGCGGCTTTGATGTACTCGGTTCTTTTCTTCCTTGCCGCTTCTGCAATAGCAATGAGACCAGAGAAGCTTACAAAGGTCCTTGGACGGATAACATGTCCTCTTCTTCTCATCCTCATTGCGGTAATAGCCATCGGTTGCTTTTCCCATGGATTCGGAGAGATTGAATTCCCGTCTGCCTCAAAATACATATCATCCCCTGTCGCAGCAGGGCTTATCGATGGCTACCAGACAATGGATGCGATCGCTGCCCTTATCTTCGGTATAGTGATCGCACTGAATATCCAGGATCTGGGATACACAGACGGAAAGGAAGCAAGAAGGATTGAGACCATAGGAGCAGTAATCGCAGGAATTCTTCTATTTGCTGTCTATCTTACGATAGCAATGATCGGACGCTATGCAGGAAGCAACGGGATCTTCGCTGGAAATGGAGCGGACGTGCTCTCCGCTGCCGCATATGATGCTTTCGGGAAAACCGGTCTTGCGATACTCTCTGAGGTCTTCGTAGCAGCCTGCCTCAATACATGCATCGGACTGCTTTCATCCTGCGGAGAGTATTTTTCCAAGCTCTTTCCAGCAGTCGGATACAGAACGCTTGTGATTGTCTTCGCAGTCTTCTCGGCAATAGTGTCGAATATCGGGCTGAATATAATAATCTCCATGTCCGTGCCGGTGCTCTCTTTCCTCTATCCGATAGCAATCGTTCTGACAATATATGCATTCCTTCCACGATCAATCAGTTCCTGGAGCATCAGACTGAGCGGAGCGGGGGCTTTGATAGGCTCAGCAATAGCAGCCATGGGACTGGATTTCCTTCCATTTTCCGATGCTGGTTTCGGATGGGTCGTACCAGCACTTCTCGGAGCTGTCATCGGGAAGGTGATTCCAGACCGAAATTGCAATTATATGTAAAAATCACTGCAAAAACTGCATAATAATCGAATTATTATTCAATCCGGATTGCTGTATCTATTGACAAAACTTCACCATTCCCGGAGGATGTAACCATAGCTCATGATTTATATCGGAGAGTTTAATTCTGAATATACAATCACATAGCTTAATTAAATGAACAAAAGAGGCCTTGCTTCTTTAGGAGGTGCATATGAAGAAGACCATTGCAGTTCTGTTTGCTCTTATCCTGACGATCTCAGTCCCGCTGATGGCATCAGGTTCATCTGAATCATCCGGGAATCTGATGTTCGGAACAGGTGGTGATCAGGGTACATACTACGGATACGGAAACGTCCTTGCACAGAGAGTTTCAAGCGAAACCGATACAAAGGTGACAGCTGTTGTAAGCGCAGGCAGCCAGGACAACATCGAAATGATGGATATGAACAGATACCAGCTCGGCTTTGTCCAGACCGATGTCATGAGCTATGCATACAACGGAACAAACCTCTTTGCAGAGACAGGCAAGATCGATAGCTTCTCGACACTCGGAGCGCTCTACATGGAGCAGGTCCAGATCGTTACTCTCGATCCGTCGATCAAGACTGTCGCAGACCTCAAGGGCAAGGCTGTCTCCATCGGATCCTCCGGCTCCGGTGTTTACTACAATGCACTTGACATCCTTGCAGCCTATGGACTGACAGAAAATGATATCAAGCCGACATATCAGAGCTTCGGAGACAGCGTTGATTCTCTTCAGGATGGCAAGATAGATGCTGCATTCGTCGTAGCTGGAGCTCCAACGGTTGCTATCTCCACGCTTGCAAGCACACAGGATGTGCAGCTTGTTTCAATCGATGACGAGCATATGGATGCTCTCATGGAAGCTTCACCGTATTACAGCCCGAATACAATCGCAGCATCCGTATACGGCACTGACACAGACTGCCAGACTGTTGCTGTAGGTGCTGTTGTCATTGCACGCAATGATGTATCCGATGAGGATGCTTACAATATCATCTCAACGATTATGGATGATAAGGAAGAGATCACGAAGGCACATGCAAAGGGTGCTGAGCTCGATATGGATTTTGCTGCATCAATCACAACTGTTCCGTATCATCCGGGCGCAGCAAAGTACTTTGCTGAAAAGGGATATACAGTTCCTGTCAAATGAAGATTCCCTCATGACCGGAGAGGAGACTGCCCAGGCAGCCTCCTTTCCTGATTTTTAAGGAGAATATATTGCCAAAGCTAATCAGACAAGGAAAGAAGAAAGAAAAGGAAACGGTAATCACAGAAGAATACGATGATTCCGTCGGAACCGCAGCGGATGTTGAAGCTGTAATGCGGAAATATGACAGGGAGTCCAACCAGAGGATCTGGGAAGGGACGCCGAAGATCATTGTCGGTGCCATAATGGCTGTTTTTGCTGTCTATTGCATCATTGACGCGATCTTCCTCACAACGCTCCCTGAGCGCCGTCTTGCTATTTTCGTCGGTATGATCGTACTCCTCGGATTCCTTACATTCCCTGTGAAGAAGGGAATAATGAGGCCGAACCATATTCCATGGTACGACATCGTGATCATGGTCCTTGGATCCGGAGCCTATTTCTATTATGCCATCAATGCGATGGATGTAATAAGGCTCTCGGCACGCATCATGGCACGGCCATCGTACATGATCATAGGAATCATCGGCATACTTGCCCTTGTGGAGCTATGCAGAAGATGCGTGGGTCTTCCAATCCTCTGTGTGGCAGGTGTGCTTCTGATCTATACATTCGCCACGGGACAGGATCTTTTCCAGGTTGTCAGAACGCTCTTCTACACAACGAACGGAATATTCGGAACGCCTGTCAACACGTGTGCGAAATTCATTGTCATCTTCATCATATTCGGCGCATTCCTTGAGCGTACCGGCGTCGCGGATTTCTTCATAAGGTTTGCAAATGCAGCTGTAGGACGCTTCACAGGAGGACCAGCAAAAGTCGCTGTCGTCGCATCAGCTCTTGAAGGCATGGCTTCAGGATCATCTGTTGCAAACACTGTCGGCTCAGGTTCGATCACGATCCCGATGATGAAGAAGATGGGATACAGACCGGAGTTCGCTGCCGCTGTTGAGGCTGCCGCATCAACAGGAGGACAGATCATGCCTCCTATCATGGGAGCAGCTGCATTCCTTATGGCAGAGTATACCGGTCAGCCATATGCGAAGATCGCTCTCATGGCAATCCTTCCTGCAGTCCTGTACTTTACCGGAATCTACATCGCAGTCCATCTTGAAGCCAAGAAGATGGGGATGAAAGGCATTCCAAGAAATGAGCTTCCGAAGGCAAAGGAGCTTATAAGGGAGATCTATCTCCTTGCACCTCTGATTGCGCTTGTGTATCTTGTTTCGACAAATACATTCACGATGGCCTACTCTGCCACAATCTCAATCGGTGTTGCGATAATCGTCGGCCTTATAAACCCTGCGCACAGGCTCACTTTCTCCAGAATCTGTGAAGCATTCGAAGGAGGAGCCAGAGGATCGATCACAGTAGTTGTCGCCTGCGGTCTTGCAGGAATCATCTCCGGATGCATCACCGTCACAGGACTTGCCGGCAAGCTTGCAGGAGCAATCGAGATTCTCTCAGGCGGGCATCTGCTTCTCGCGCTCTTTTTCACGATGGTATGCTGTATCATCCTCGGAATGGGAGTTCCTACAACAGCGAACTACCTTATCATGGCATCAATCTGCGCACCGATCCTCATCGGAGAGCCTTTCGGTGTTGCAACGATGGCAGCGCACTTCTTCGTATTCTACTTCGGAATCGTTGCGGATATAACGCCGCCTGTCGCGCTTGCAGCCTATGCTGGAGCTGCGATTGCAAAAGCAAATCCGATGAAGACAGGACTGAATGCAACGCGTCTTGCAATAGCAGCGTTCATTGTTCCATACATCTTCGCTCTCAGCCCTGCGATGCTCTTCATCGATGTCGATTCCGCATTCCAGGTTGTCCAGATCGTCATAACATCGCTTCTCGGAATATTCTCGATTGCAGCAGCCCTCAACGGATACTTCATCAAGGATATCCCGGTGCTTCTTCGCTTGCTTCTTGCAGGCGGTGGCCTGATGATGGTCTATCCTGGAACAATCACAGATATCCTCGGCTTTGCCATCCTTGCTGGAACTATCGCATACCAGTGCATAACCGCAAGAAAAGCAGGACTGAAGATCTCATTCTGATCTGTGTTATCATCACACTAAGGTCCCCGCCTGAAAAGCGGGGGCTTTTCATCAGAATATCGAGAAGGATACGAATACAGAGACAAGAAGCGATGAGACAAGGGATACAACCGTGATCTGCGTGTTGATCGATGGGCCCGCTGTATCCTTGAATGGATCGCCTACAGTATCTCCGATGACAGCTGCCTTATGGGCATTGCTGCCCTTTCCTCCTTCATTACCTGCTTCCACATATTTTTTGGAGTTGTCCCAGAGTCCTCCTGAATTGGACATGAAAAGTGCCAGGAGAAGTCCTGAGACGATATTGCCAAGAAGGAATCCTCCGATTGCGGACGGCCCTCCGATGAAACCAACGATGATTGTCGCGATAATAGCGGCAAGGCCTGCTGGTATGAGCTCGCGGAGCGCGCCCGATGCTGCGATATCAATGCAGAGAGAGTAATCAGGAGCTGTCTTTCCTTCCCTCAGTCCCGGGATTGTATCGAACTGCCGGTGTATCTCAGCAACCATGCGCTCAGCATTCCTGTCCACACCGAGGATCAGCATCGCAGAGAAAAGCGCAGGAAGCGATGCCCCGACGAGAATACCGAAGAAAACTGCAGGATTCATGATATCGAAACCGGTGATCAGATCCATCCCGCGCTCTGAAAGCACTGCATTAGCTTCTGACATGAATGCACCCAGAAGTGATATGACAGTAAGCCCCGCTGCCCCTATTGAGAATCCTTTTGTGACTGCTTTGACGGTATTTCCAGCACTATCAAGCTCATCTGCGATTCTTATTGTCTCTTCCCCCAGTCCGCCCATCTCTGCTAGCCCTCTTGCATTGTCGACAATCGGACCATATGCGTCGTTCGAGATGATCATTCCGACGATTGAAAGCATTCCCACTGCAGCCATCGATATCCCGAAGAGCGCATAGCCCTCTCCTATCGGATCGCAGATCTTGTATGCGGCAAGCGCTGATACGGCAATGCCGACCATTGCAGGCAGTGCAGATATGAACCCATATGAGACTCCTGAAAGCACTGTGAATGCAGGCCCGGAAGAAGAAGCCTTCGCAACGCGCTGGACAATCGGCTTGGTATCATCAGTGAAGTAGTCAGTGGTTATACCGATTATGACGCCAACAAGAAGTCCAACAGATGATGCTCCCCATACTCTCCATGAGAACCCTTCGATAAGTGCCGTCGCGATTGCTGTCAGAACAAGAAAGACAGCTGTGGTCGTATAAGTAGATGCATTGAGTGCCCGTGTCGGACTTCCATTTTTACCGACCCTTGCATTAGCTATGCCTATCATCGAGGATATGAGACCGAGAATCATATAGCAGAACACCATGTTGATTGCATCAGCTGCTCCTGAGAGACTAGATGCAATAACAAGAGCAGAAGCTGCTGCAGCAACATTTGAGTCAAAGAGATCGGCTCCCATACCAGCCACATCACCGACGTTATCACCGACATTATCCGCAATCACAGCAGGATTACGCGGATCATCTTCAGGGATTCCCAGCTCAACCTTGCCAGTAAGATCTGCAGCAACATCGGCAGTCTTCGTAAAGATTCCGCCTCCGGCCTTTGCAAAGAGAGCGAGGGAACTGGCACCGAATGAGAATCCAAGGATTATGGATGCATCACCGAAAAGCATAAGGACGAGAGCAACCCCGATAAGCGAACAGGCAACAACAAGAAGTCCCATTACTGCCCCTCCGCGGAAGCCAATTAAAAATGCATCCTTCAGCCCGGATTCTGCCTTCTCAGCTGTACGTCCATTTGAGAGTGTTGCAACCATTATACCGATCTTCCCTGCTATTGCCGAAAGCACCGTTCCTGCAATATATGCAATCGTCATTGAGATATTATCCCAGACGCCCCCTTCCCAGATCGGTGTCGGAAGAAATAAAAGAATGATCATAGCAAAAACAGCGGAAAATACTGCAAGGATCCTGTATTCCCTGCTGATGAATGCTGAAGCTCCCTCGCTTATAAGCTTTGAAACCTCGATGATCTTACTGTTCACGACCTTCTGCTTATTCACCCAGAGATAGAGATACAGAGCGAAAAGGAACGCTATTGCCGCAGCAATGAATGATAGAAAGTAGAAAAAACCTGCTGAAAGAGCCATTTGCACCACCTTTCCAGCGAGGAATCCAGCCACGCTGGACTGATTTCAGTTTAAAGTGGCTTTTCAAAGGCGTCAAACAAATTAAGAAAAGACCAATATCAAATACACATATGAAGCAAATGCATTTGCTTGTGCTTTTTCCAGATAAGGAAATTATTCAGAATAGTCCATAAGATCTAAAAATTTTTCATCATTTTTCTCAGAAATCTGTCAGAAGTGCCTGTTCAGCCCGTATATAATATAGGGGCAGATACAAGCTGCTCCTGAAGGAGGGTACATGGAACTTCTGAGCATGAAGGAGAAGCTTGAGATACTGAGGGATATGACTCTGGAGGATGATATCTTCTTCTCCTGCTGCCTTGAGGGAAGCAATGAGTGCG
>CALXKZ010000024.1 GCA_944389065.1 uncultured Spirochaetaceae bacterium | reverse complement strand
GTACTGTGACTGTGACAGGTGCTGAAGTGGCCAAAGGCTGGCAGAGATATGATGGCACAGTATTCTCGCTAGAGGTCAGCAACTCGCTCTTCGGAAGCTACAATCCATTTGCAGAGGCTATATACGGGGACTGGCTGACAGGATGGAAAGGTGAGCATGGCTATCATGCAGGCGGGGTTTATCTCAATGGCAGTGCCTTGTATGAGGCGGGATCGCTGGAGGATCTCTCTTCCGATGAGCCATCACCGCATGCATGGGATAGGGAAGCTGCGCTATATAGATGGTATGCAGATGTCCATGATGATGTTACGGTCATATATGCTGATTTCCGCGGCACAGATCCGGATAGCGCTGATGTGGAGATCAACGTAAGGCGCAGGTGCTTCTTCCCATCAAAGACAGGTGTTGGATACATCACGCTTTCAGGCCTGGGATTCACAAAAGCTGCGACGACGTGGGCTCCTCCTACTGCTTTTCAGGATGGCATGGTAGGTCCACATTGGAGCAAGGGCTGGATTATTGAGAACTGCGAGATATCCTATTCGCGCTGTTCCGGCATATCGCTTGGAAAGTATCTTCAGGAGAACAATGAGAACAAATGGACGCGTTTCTTGCTAAAGGATGGAACGCAGACCGAGCGGGAAGCTGTGTGCCAGGCGTATCTCGAAGGCTGGAGAAAGGAGCTCGTGGGGTCGCATATCGTCCGCAATTGCCGTATCCATGATTGCGGGCAGACTGGTATCGTAGGGCATATGGGAGGTGCATTCTCCCTCATTGAGAACAATGAGATATGGAATATTAACTCGATGGGAGAGCTGCATGGGGCAGAGATAGCTGGAATAAAGCTCCATGCCGCTATCGATACAGTGATCCGCTCAAACAGGATTCATCACTGCTTCCGTGGTCTCTGGCTTGACTGGCAGGCCCAGGGGACAAGGGTCACAGGCAACCTGTTCTATTCCAATAGACTTCCGGAGGATGTCGCTGCCCGGTATCCAGAGGAGGATCCTTCTGAGGATCTCTTCATAGAGGTTAGCCATGGTCCTACAACAGTCGATAACAACATCATGCTCTCGCCATTCCCGTTCAAGATTGCGGCACAGGGCGTTGCTGTAATAAACAATCTCATAGCAGGGCCATTCACCTGGGTTGGTACAGGTACGAATAATGGAGGGACAGCCAATCCGAGGTATACGCCTTATCATCTTCCTCATGACACGGCCATCATGGGCTTCATGACATTCCCTCACGGTGATGACAGGTTCTATGGTAATATCTTCATCCCTTCAGAGGGCTATCGCGAAAGAAAGGAAAGACTAGGGCTTCTCGATGGTACGATACCATTCAATGACTACCCAGATGAGGAATCATATCTGGAGAGATTCAGGCGTGCATCCGGAGAGAGAATCGCAGAGGACAGACAGCGGTACTATGATCATTTCCCTGTATATGCCGGAGGCAATGTGTATTTCGGCAGCGCAAAGCCCATGGACAGGGAAAAAGCAGAGATTATTGATGCTGTTCCTGCTCCTATATATGAGGAGAAAGAGGGGAAGATCTATATCAATCCTGAGATTGTGCAGAGCATAAGGACAAGGATGGAAAAAGTCATAGCAACTGAGGATCTTGGCATAGCGATGCAGGCAGAGGAGAGGTTTGAGAACCCAGATGGCTCATCCATAGTCTTCGATACGGACTATCATGGCATCAAGCGTCCTGATAAACCGCTTCCAGGCCCATTCAGCTCAGAAGATTCGGCAAAGCTTCCTCTTTAATCGATGCAGGGAAAGGTTCATCATCCGATGGGCCTTTCCTGCCTGTCAGTAAAACCGATTCCATTAAGATATTCCTTATGGGATTTCATTCTTAGTGTGTGGTAAAGCATAGATGATTTCTGCGATGGCATGCATTTCTGTTTGCCATGGTCTGCAGTGTCTCTCCAATTCATCTGTTCATAATGTTGGCGGTTGAGAGCCAAAATAAGAACTTGCAATAGCTAGTCCCTGTGATATTCTTTAATTGTAGACGTCTGACGTATGATATGTAAGGTTATTGTCGGATTTGGAACGTTACAGAAATTGTACGTATGTCCTTGGAGGTGGACTGCGGCAATCACAAAAGGAGGTCTGTAATGAAAAAGATTATCGTTGCATTGATTCTTATGCTATGCCTGATTGTACCTGTATTCTCTTCAGGAAGCGCTGAAACAGCAGATTCCAATACAATCAGAGTGCTTCTTGCTAATCACCCATACGGAGATCTTCTCAAATCGAAGATTCCTGAGTTCGAAGCGGAAACAGGCATCAAGGTGAATATCGAGCAGCTTCAGGAGTCCCAGCTCACACAGCAGCTGACAACTGAGTTCGCTACGGGATCCTCAACTGTAGATGTCTTTATGACAAGGCCTCTGCAGGAAGGTCTTATGTTCATGAAGAATGGCTGGTATAAGGCAATTCCTGATTATGATTTCTCTGATTATCCAGAGGGTACTGTTGATATCGCGAGACTTGATGGTGTTCCATATTTTGTTCCTCTCGTGACAGAGTGGGAAGTTCTTTATTACAGAAAGGATCTTCTTGAGGCTGCAGGTATCGAGGTTCCTACGAATATGGAGGAGCTTGAAGCCGCCGCTGCTGTATTGACGAAGGACGGAGTTGCAGGACTTGCATCCCGTGGAGCAGGAGCTGCAGGTGTTACTCAGATGTCCAGCTATGTCTATAACTTCGGAGGAAGATATCTTGCTGAGAACAATGGCAAGGCTGTCTTCAATACCCCTGAGGCACTTGAGGCAATAAGGTACTATGGAAGACTTATCGGAAGCTATGGCCCGCAGGGAATAACAAGCATGTCCTGGGAGAATATCATGCCAGTATTCCAGGCAGGTAAGATTGCTATGTGGACAGATGCTTCTGTATTCTATGGACAGATTATTGATCCGGCCAACACTGTAATTCCTGCAGAGGATGTCGGTGTCGCCCCATTCCCGGCAGGACCAGCTGGCAATACTCCATTCAACGTAGTCTCCTGGGCAATGGGAGTAAGTTCTGGAACGAAGAACGAGGAAGCTGCGATGAAGTTCCTTGAGTGGGCAACAAGTAAGGAACTTGCAAAAGAGGGTATCATGAACAATATCACGATGGCCCGCAATTCGGCATGGGAAGATCCAGAGGTTCTTGCCATCATGAATCCTGGTCTTGTTGAGTCCCAGGCTGCAGCAGCCGCCAATGGTATTCCATATGATCGTCCATATATGAGCTCTGTAGGAGCTGCAAGAGACCTCATTGGAGAACTCATCATCGAATCAATCAATACAAAGGGCGAGTCTGCTAACCTTGAGGCAATAGCAGAGGAGAAGGCTGCGGCTGTCAACGAGCTTCTTATCGCAGATGGAGAATACATCGAGTAATAAGCTTCAATCCGGATGGTGGCCAGCTTCAGGGCTGGCTGCCACGTTTTTCAGATGAGGAGGTTGTTATGGAAAAGAAAGGATTCTTTGAGCGTAACATCCGTTATATTTTTCCGCTGCCTGCAATGATTTTCGTTATTGTTCTGATGGTATTCCCCGTATGCTATACATTCCTGCTGAGTTTTACCGATTGGACGCTTACAAGGGGAGGAGACCCTGAATTCGTTTTCCTTGATAGTTATATCAAGGTACTCAAGGAACCAAGATTCCTTGATGCCATAGGGAGAACACTCTACTTCACATTTGGAGCTGTCGCTGTTGAGACAGTGCTTGGAACAGCTATCGCGCTGATCCTTGATAAGTCATTTATAGGCAAGGGGTTTGTCAAGACATGCCTTCTTCTCCCACTTGTTGCAACACCTGTTGCGGTCGGCATCGTATGGGAGCTTTTCTATGATCCGACTATCGGATTTCTGAATTATATTCTATCGGTTCTAGGCCTTCCTCAGAGTGGATGGGTCTCTGATGCTTCTACGGTCATGCCGTCCCTGATTCTCGTGGATGTATGGCAGTGGACTCCGATGATAACACTTATAGTGCTTGCAGGTCTTGCAGGCCTTTCCAGAGAGCCTTTCGAGTCCGCAATGATAGATGGTGCGAATTCAATGCAGATTCTTTTCAGAGTTACTCTTCCGATGCTTATGCCTACAATCCTGACAGCCCTCATGCTCAGGGCAATCGATGCGCTCAAGACATATGACATAATCTATTCAATGACAAGCGGAGGGCCTGGCTATTCATCCGAGAATCTCAATATTCTTGCATTCAAGTACAGCTTCGAGTATTTCAGGATGGGGCAGAGTTCGGTCATTCTCGTGATATTGTTCCTGATGGTTCTGGCATTCAGCCTCATTGTCTCAAGAATCAGGAAGACCTTTGAGACGGAGGTATGATATGAATATTCTGAAAAGAGTCATCTTTGCTTTGGTTATTGCAGTAATAGTCATCCTGATGCTATTCCCGTTCCTTTGGATGCTTATGAGCGCATTCAAGACACAGGTCGATATCATTGCATGGCCGCCTCGTTTCGTGTTCACACCGACGCTAAGGAACTTTGAGAGAGTGTTCGTCGAGCAGAATTTCCTGCTTTATCTGAAGAACTCGATGATTGTCGCTGTATCTGCAGTATCAATCTCTCTCGTATTGGGACTTCCTGCGGCATACTCCATTGCCAGGTTCAATCAGAAGAAGATATCGATGTTCATACTTGTCGCCAGGCTTATGCCAGGTATCTCTTTCCTGATGCCATGGTATATAGTCTTCTCCAGATTGCGGATGATGGATTCCTATACAGCGCTTATTCTGTCCCATATCCTCATATCCCTGCCGCTTATCGTCTGGGTAATGGATCCTTATTTCCGATCCGTTCCTATAGAGCTTGAGGAAGCTGCTAGGGTGGATGGGCTGACACAGCAGGAATCATTTCTGCGTATAACGCTTCCTCTTGCCGGGCCGGGAATCGTGACCGCTGTTACGCTTAGCTTCATCTTCAGCTGGAACAATTTCATGTTCAGCCAGGTACTCAGCCAGCAGCGTACGAGGACACTTCCTATAGCTGTATATAATTTCCTTTCATATGTTGAGGTCGATTGGGGCGCGGTGATGGCCGCCGCAGTAGCGATAATGTTCCCTGCGATTGTTCTCACGATGATATTCCAGAAGTATGTCGTGCGTGGATTGACGATGGGTGCTGTAAAAGGCTGATTGCTTAAGGAGTTTATCATGAATCAGGATATCTATCGGAAAATAGCGGACTGTGGAGTGATTGCAGTTCTTGAGATTACAGATGCCAGTGATGCGGTTCCTGCCGCGAAGGCTTTGGTCAGAGGCGGTGTTGGGGCAATTGAGCTTGCTCTCAGGACGGATGCGGCCTATGAGAGCATCAGAAGGATAAAAGCAGAGGTCCCGGAGATGCTGATGGGCATCGGTACGGTGATAAAGCCGGGACAGGCCGGTGATGTAAAGGCGATGGGTGCTGATTTCGCACTTGCCCCGGGATTCAATAGGCGAATAGCAGAGGAGTCCAGGGAGGCTGATCTTCCTTTTATCCCGGGAGTAAGCACAGCAAGCGAGATAGAGGCTGCGTTGGAACTTGATCTGAGAGTTCTGAAGCTTTTTCCTGCCGAACCGCTGGGAGGAGTGAGATACCTGAATTCGATGGCAGGGCCATATAGTTATCTCGGACTCAGATTCATTCCTCTTGGAGGTCTTACTCTGGATAATCTTCCTCTCTGGGCAGCAGAGAGCAGAATTCTTGCGGTAGGTGGAACATGGATTGCGAAAAAAGGACTTATCGAGAGCCATGACTGGGATGCAATTGAGAGAAATGCCGCAGCCGCTGCGGAATGCTGGAGGAGCGTAAGGAAATGAAGATTGTTGCTTTTGGGGAGATAATGGGACGGATATGCATGCCGTCTGCACTTAAGTTCATCCAGGCTCTCCCAGGGCCGGCGGATATAACATTCGCAGGAGCTGAAGCGAATGTTGCAGCATCGGTTTCTCTCTTCGGGGCTGAAGCAGTATTTGTTACGGCACTTCCGCGCAATGAGCTATCATCCGCACTTATCATGACGCTGCATCGTCTTGGGATTAATACTGAGCATATCTTGCTGCGCGACGAAGGTAGGCTTGGTCTTTATTTCGTGGAACCAGGAGCGAATCAGCGGCCTAGCCGTGTCATCTATGACCGTGGTTGGTCAACTGTATCAATGACACCAGGGGATATGTATGACTGGAAGAATGCCCTGAAGGACGCAGACTGGTTCCATATAAGCGGAATAACCCCCGCTTTATCTGAGACAAGCCTTGAAGCATCTGTCATCGGAGCCAGAATGGCAAAGGAATGTGGAGTGAAGGTTTCTGTAGACCTCAATTTCCGCAGCAAGCTATGGAAGTATGGCAATGGGCTGTCACCAAAGGAACTTTGCCGGAAATCCATGGCGCGTATTCTTCCATACGCGGATCTTGTCATCGGTAATGAAGGTGATGCTGATGATGTGATGGGAATCAAGGCTGGAGAGAGCGATGTTGCGGGCGGTAAGCTCGATATCGGAAGGTATCCAGAGGTTGCGGCAAAGATTGTTGGACTTTATCCAAATGTATCACGGGTTGCGATTACTCTTCGGGAGAGCATAAGCGCTACCCATAACAACTGGGGAGCTATGCTCTATACTGCAGAGGATGGGCGGTATTTCTTTGCGCCAGTAAGGAATGGGGACTATCATCCATACGAAATACGGAATATCATCGATAGAATAGGAGGCGGGGATTCCTTCAGTGCAGCCCTTGTCTATGCTCTATCTGATCCAGATCTTTCAGCAGATCCGCAGGATTCAATCGCATTCGCAGCTGCAGCTTCCTGCCTATGCCATAGTATCTATGGTGATTTCAACTATACGACAAAGGAGGAAGTTCTTGCACTGATGAAAGGCGACGCGAGCGGGAGGGTTAAGAGATGAAGATAGCACAGGTCAATGCCTATCATGTCAGGCCGCGGTGGGGATTTGTTGAGATTATTACCGATGATGGTCTCTCCGGCTGGGGAGAGGCCGTCCTTGAAGGTCATACGGATACGGTTCTTGAGTGTGTCCATGAGATGACAGAATATCTTATTGGCAAGGATCCTGGACTGATTGAGGATATATGGACAACGCTCTATCGTGCGGGTTTCTATAGGGGTGGCGGGGTGCTTATGAGCGCCATTGCCGGCATAGATCAGGCTCTATGGGATATAAAAGGCAAGCATTTCAATGCGCCTGTTAATGAGCTCATTGGAGGAAGATGCAGGGACCGTATCAGGGTTTATTCCTGGATTGGCGGTGATAGACCGTCGGAAGTAGCTGAGGCTGCAAGACAAAAGCAGAAGGAAGGCTTTACCGCAATTAAGATGAATGCCACGAGCGAGCTACAGTTTCTTGATTCCTATGCGAAGATTGATGCTGCTGTTGAACGCGTCGCATCGATACGCGAAGCTTGTGGAAGGGATTTCGGCATCGCTGTTGACTTCCATGGCCGTGTCCATAAGCCGATGGCAAAGATCCTTGCAAAAAAGCTTGAGGAGTTTGATCCGATGTTCATTGAGGAGCCTGTGCTCTGTGAGAATATGGAATATTTCGGAGAAATCGCAGCCTGCTGCAATATCCCGATAGCAACAGGTGAAAGACTTTATACCCGCTATGATTATAAGCGTTTGTTTAAAGCCGGTGGTGTTGATATCATCCAGCCTGATCTCTCCCATGCAGGTGGTATCACAGAGGTCAGGAAGATAGCCGCAATGGCTGAAGCTTATGATATAGCGCTTGCTCCGCATTGCCCGCTTGGCCCGATAGCCCTAAGTTCATGTCTTAATGTTGATGCTGTAAGCTACAATGCTGTCATACAGGAGCAGTCAATCGGAATTCACTACAATAAGGATAAGAGTGTTCTTGATTATGTTCTTAATAAGGATGATTTTGCTTTCACTGATGGGTATGTTGCGATACCTTCCAAGCCAGGGCTGGGAGTTGAGGTGAATAAGGAGCTGGTCATAGAAGAGAATAGGACTCCTCATCACTGGAAGAATCCTGTCTGGCGTCACAATGATGGTTCCATAGCGGAATGGTAATCAGAAATCCACGTCCTTGATAGCATCCCTGTTGAGGACAATATGATCAGCCATGGTCCTGACCGCTCTCACTGGATCATGGCATTTTATTGCATCTACGATTTCCTTATGCTGCTTTATAGATGGCATGACGAGCGATCCATTCGTGAATTTGGTGAAAAGCGGGATTGCATTCATCAGAATGGGGACAAGAAGAGGAACAACGGAATTTCCAGTGCTTTTTGCAATACAGACATGAAGACCTATATCTGGTCCTTCATGATTCTTTCCCTGCATGACGAGATCTTCGACCTCTTTGCATAGTCTTTCCATCTCTTTGATATCATCTTCGGAGGCATTCATCGCGGCGGTCTTAGCAGTCCATGTTTCAATGACGAGTCTCATCTCACAAAGATCCATAGCGAGTTTCTTCTGGTCTCTCCTGAACTGGAATCCAAGCGGGTCGTCTCCTATGCCGACATTCTCGCATACGAATGTTCCGTCACCTCTTCGTATTTCGAATACGTTGCTGCTGACAAGCTGCTTGACAGCTTCCCGTATTGTACTGCGTCCGACATCCATGTCCTTTGCCAGTATGAATTCATTTGGGACTCTATCCCCTGGTTTCAGGTTTCCTTTCCTGACTTCCTCGATAAGAGTTTCTGCTACCTGCTGTGTCAATGATTTCCGCACTGGACGCTCCTGCTGAGAATTATAGCAGAGAGAATTGAAATCAAGAAGAGAACGCTGAACCATAACTAATCTAATATTCAGTCCTCTTCAATCTGCTTTATTTTGATGCCTCTCTTTATATCAAGCCTGCTGCCGAAGTCATGGCCGAGGTTGTAGCTTGAGGTGTTAATTGAGGTATGGGCGTATGTTTTGCGTATCTTGACTGCGTTGTAGATGAGCTCCTTTGCAAGTTTTTCATTGCCTTTGCTTATTACCATGAGCGCTTTCTCTTCTGCTGTTCCTTTTGTTTTTTCAGATAGAACATCGACAGCACCGCATATAAAGCTGCCTTTTGAGATGCTCTTCCCCTTTGCCCTCATCGCCTTTATCTCACGGTCTGCCGCAGAGACAACGTAGTCGAAGATATACAGCGCAAGCTCTATCTCCTCGACGCTTCCATGCACTGTGATAATCCTGGATTCATTTCCCGGGATTATGACATTGTACACTCCGCTGGATGAGCTGGCATACCATGCAAGTTCCCTTGTCCAGAAGGGTAGGCGCTTTGCCTCATAGAGATCGGATGTGTAGATTCTTTTATCATCCACCTCTGGTGAGATGTTGCCCTCAATCATCAGTTTCTGAGCCTTCTTTATCGCTTCTGCTGCTTCATTCTCAAAAGGAGAGGATGAGAGAGCCATCAGCTTCTTAATCTTCTCTCTCCTTGAGTTCTGTTTGTCTATCGATAGCCGTACATGGCTTCTTGAGAATTCAGGCAGAGCTCCAAGCATGCGGCAGCATTCTCTGAAAGTCTGTCCATGGCCGGATGACTTGTATAGATACCAGTCGAGCGCATGGGCAAGCTCATGGAGGAATATATTCTCCATATCCTCTGGATTACTGATAAGGACATCCTCTATTATTGCGATAGCCTTATCCTCCGGACGGAACATCGCAAGTATATTTCCTGACAGGCTGGGAACCGCAAGTATAACGGAAACAATCTGTGGCTGGATATGCAGCTTTGCTGTTTTATCCTTATATAGATCCCAGAGTTTTCCTATTTGTTTATCTATCATGCTGCCGCTTGCGCGTATTGTCCGGTCCATGTGGGTATGATACCGCCTTGTCTGTCCTCTGTCTTTAGGCTAAAGTCAAGGCGTGAAGATATATATTGAGAGCCTTGGCTGTGCCAAGAACCAGGTTGATTCCGAGATACTTCTGACATATGCAGAGGAGAACGGCTATGAAAAGACCGATGATCCTGCCTCTGCTGATGTCATTGTCGTCAATACATGTGGTTTTATCGAGAGCGCGAAGACAGAGTCGATAGACACGTTCTTCTCTCTGAAGGAGGCCAATCCCAATGCAAGGATAATCCTTGCAGGCTGTCTTGCGGAGCGCTATGGAAGGGAGATGGAGCTTGATGAGGCCGATGCGATATTCGGTAATCATGATCTTTCCCTTTTTTCCGAAGTGCTCAATGGAAAAGCTGATAGGATTCTGATACCTGAGTATCCAGATCCAGACAGGGAGCGTGATGACAGGAAGGAACTTCTAGGATACAAAGGCAGTGCGTATCTGAAGATAAGCGAGGGCTGCAATCATCGCTGTGCATACTGTGCTATAC